>CAYOJF010000034.1:0-46970 GCA_964404215.1 uncultured Aureispira sp.
TTGGATTAGAAATATCTTATTCTTCCTCTTCCTTTGTTTTGACTTCTGCAATGATTTCTCCGAGTTCTTCTTCTTCGTCAGCTCCTAGTACAGTTGGTTTGCTCACAGGAATAACCTCTTCTACTACTGGAGCAGCTTTTTCTACAGAGGCCTCTTGAGCGGCTTTTTCTGCCGCTTCTGCCGCTGCCTTTTTAGCTGCTGCTTCTTTTTCCGCTCTTGCTTTTTCTTCTTTGGCTTGTTTAGCAACTATTTTTTCTAGACGAGTATTGAGTTCTTTGAGAGTTTTGTGCATGTCATCTAGTTTACGCGTTTTAGATGTAATACGCTCTTTGATGAGTTTTGCTTTTACTTCTCTTAGTTGTGTTTCCAACTGACCAACATTACTATCATTCAGTTTTCGTTCTTGTATATCCAATTCTTTTTGGTCTCTATTGATAGAAGTTTGCATTTTGTTAATAGCACTTTCTAGTCCTTCTATTCTGCGAGAGAGTCGTTTATCAGCAGAGTTATTGCTACTACCAGGAGAGCGTTTTTCTTTGATAGCTTTAAATGCTTTGTCAATACGCTCCCAGAGTTCTGTTCTAGAAGAACGAGTGATTTTAATTTTCTTAAAATCATTCTGTACCTTCTTCAGTTTATTAAATAACTTTTGTAAATCAGTTCCCTCTTCGTCAATTGCTTTTTCAATTGGTTCTAGAATTTCTAAGAAATCAGCTACATTTTTGGCTGACTCTGTTTCAAAAGCAGCATCTTCAGCAGAACGCAAGTTTTTCAGAAAATCAAACAAATGATTCACCTCTGATTTTAGTGCCTGAGAATGTTCTCTAAATAGATTGTGTTCTTTGATTTGATTCTGGACTTTAGACCAGAAGTTTTTCATCGCATCCCAATTGCTTTTAGAGTATTTTTCTAGTTTATTGATTTGCTCCTTTAGTTCTTCCAGTTCATTCTGGTAACTCTGATAGAGTTTGGTAGACAAAACAATAAAGATCCATTCAGTTTGTGTACGCAATACTAAGTCCGTATCAATGGCTTCGTAAGGCTCTGGTACTAGCGTAAGACTAGCAGATAATTCTATTTCTTCTTGTGTAGCTGGAGTAGGAATCTCGATAGTTTCTCCCTTTTTCCATTTAGTGATGAGTGCTAAAGCTAAATCTTCAGTAGAATCTTCAGCAGATAGGATGTTTCTAACAATCCGATTATTTTCTGGCTGTAATTCTAATGTAATTAATGATTTCTCGATTCCAGTTTCTTCGGAGCCTTTATTAGCCCACAGTACAAGTCTTGATTTTTTCATGTTTTATACTACTTTCTAGTGTAATAAGTTGTCTATAGAGTTTATTCGTGATAAATGAATAGACTCTTACGTGTAAGAGATTGAATTGTTAATCAAAAACAAATGTCTTGTTTCAATAAAAATATAAGTTCGTGTTACAATGGTATTTGTAACGATTACTTAAATATAAAATAAAGCATTTTGTTGTTGTTTTTTGCAAAAAATTAGAATAAAATCTAGGAAACAACAAACTACAAAAATGCCTTTCTTTCTCAATATAAGAAAGAAAGGCAAGATAGTGGAACAAACAGTCATTTAGAATAGACTGCATTCAAAAATTGACTATTAGTAGCTTACACCTAGTGCACGTAGTGTTTCGAAGTCAAGCTGACCAACTGGCAATCCATTGTCTTTTTGGAATTGAACTAAAGCTGATTTTGTTTGGCTTCCCATTACGTTATCAACTGGACCAGGATTATAGCCACGGCTTTTCAATGCTGCTTGAATTTCACGTATTTTTACTGTGTTTACTTTGTTCTGACACAATACTTCTCTCCATTCTGAAAATCCACCTCTCTTAACCAATTTACGGTTAGATACAGTTTTGTATTCAGCAGGAACTTCTACTGACTGACTAGATGCTGCTTGATCCAATACTGTTTTCTTAACGGTCTTGTATTCAGCAGGGATTTCAATTACTCTAGTTTCAGCAGGCTTTACCAATACTGTCTTAGTGATTGTTCTGTACTCAGCAGGAATTTCGATTCTTCTAGTAGTAGCAGGAACGTCTACAACTCTTTTAGATACCGTCTCATATTTTGCTGGAGTAGTAGTACTAGTAGTCGTAGGAGGTGTTTTCATTACGGTCTTAGTAATTGTCTTATATTCAGCAGGTACCTCAATTAGACACCAAACAAGACAGTCATCAGGATCTTGAGAAAGACAGTTCTTGTCTCCTTTACGTTTTACCCACTTTGTAGAAGCAGGAGAAACTTCAATTTGCTCTGTAGTTGTTTCGTATACAGCTGGTACTTCTCTCAACTGTGTTTTTTCTTCTGTTACTAAGCGTTGTTCTGTTACTGTTTTATATACAGCAGCTACTGGTTCTAATCTAAAAGAAGCAGGTTTGATTTCTACGCGTTCTTGTACTGTTTCGTATACAGCAGGAATTACTTCCATACGAGAAGAAGCTGCTTTTACAAGTACTTGCTCTGTTACATCTCTATACTGAGCTGGCATGATTTCTAAACGCTGCGTCGCTTGTTTTACCAATATTTCTTCTGTTGTATTCTCATACTGATCTGGAATCATACAACGAGCATAACATTTACCTGGTTCGGCATTGGGTGGATAGTCCTGTGCATTACTATTGGTGTAAGCAAAAGCTGCTATAGCTAATGAAAAAAGGATACTTTTGGTGTTCATATTGAATATTATTTATTGAATGTTATAGAACTCTTAAATAAATTTAAAATTGTTTGATTTATTTCCAAATTTTTATTCATCTATTTATGAATAAAAGGCATTTTTTTACAAAAATACAATCTTTTTCTTAAGATTTACTTAGGATAACAGATAAAATACTTGATTACTTCCTTTTCCTGAATATTATGTTCTTCCCATTTTGAAATAGGATGGACCGTATTATTCTTCAGTTGAATACGAATCGCTGTTTTGCCTTTTTTGTAAGCTCTGTTAGCTTCTTTTCCTGTTAAAATCAAGTAATTAATCTCGTCTTCTGAGAGCTGATTGTATTGTTGTTTTACTTTTGTACGTACATTATTTAATAAGTCACTTTTCCAAGGAGAATTTTGCATTTCAATTTTAAATAAACGTCGATTAATTAGATTTTGGGCTAAAAATGCAAGTATAAAATCAGGATGTTGGCTTAGTTTTTTAAGACTATAGATGATATCGGCATCATCGAGATTCTGAAAATGATATAAAATATCTTTTGTATTTTCCTTGAGCTCTTTTGTCGTAATAGTTTGTTGGAGAAAAAATAGTAGCGACTCTGGTAAGTCCAATGTAATACCCTGAGCAATGAGATGGCGAGCTCTTTTGATGGCTTGAATCATCATTTCACTAGCACAGATGACATTTTTGTGCAAATAGACTTGCCAATACATGAGTCGACGTGCATTAAGGAAATTTTCTACGGAATAGATTCCTTTAAATTCTAAGACTAGACTATCTTCAAAAACATTTAGTGTCTTAAGTAATCTATCATGACTAACTTTTCCATCAATGACACCCGTAAAAAAACTATCTCTACTTAGATAATCTAAGCGATCCATGTCCAGCTGCCCAGAAACTAATTGATGTAAAAATTTCTTGTGATATTTATTTTGGAATATCTGAATGGCTAAACTCAGTTTCCCATCAAAAGCCTCATTTAAATCTTCCATTAATGCTAAAGAAAGTTCCTCATGGTGTACAGAGAGCAAATGATGTTCTAGAGAGTGAGAAAACGGACCATGTCCCAAATCATGCAAAAGAATAGCAATAATAACAGCTTCGGCTTCTTCTTCTGAAATAGGAACTCCTTTTGATTGTAGAATTTTGACGGCTTCACAAGTGAGATGCATGGCTCCGACACAATGGCTAAATCGGGTATGAGTAGCAGCAGGGTAAACGTAATGGGTTAGCCCCAGTTGGTTGATTCGACGCAGCCGCTGAAAGTAAGGGTGTTCTATTAAGTCAGAAACAATTCCAGCAGGAATGTCAATGAGACCATAAATAGGATCATTTAATATTTTGTTTGCCATGAATTAGGAGTTTTATGAAGTCTACTCATTGTAGATTAAGTCAATATAAATAGGGAGGTGGTCGCTGAACCCACCTAGAAATCTAGGACCAGCATAAGTCCGAAAAGGTTGTAAACCTAAGTGCTGTGTGTCTTCTGAAAGTAAAAAACGTGCGGCAAAAATCTGACCACCCAGAGCAGTGGCTCGTAGGCGATTGGTACGGGTATCTGTTAATAATGGCTCTGACACAATAACATGATCTAAGGTTCCCCAGTGTCCTTTGTATTTGTGAGAACCTAACTGCCAGTTTTTGTCCAATGCTGCCATATAGTTAAATAAATCACCTTTGGATACGGTTTCTATTTCACTTTTAGCTTGCAATACTTCTGATAGACTGATATTATCGGCATGATCATTCATATCTCCCATAACAACTACTTTAGCATTGGGGTTAGCTGCGTATAATTTATCAATTTCTTTACGTACTAGAGAAGCAACATAAGTTCTTTTGGGTTCACTTTTTGCTTGCCCACCCCATCTCGAAGGCCAATGATTGACAAACACACTTAAGGTATCTCTGCCTAGAACCACTCCTTTGACATGCAAAATATCTCTAGTTTTGAGAGTAGAATCAAATGGGAAAGTTACTTTAATGGCATCATGGCTGATATACTGAAATTTGTCAGGACGATAAATGAGCCCTACGTCAATCCCCCTTCTATCAGGAGATTCTTCTAGTATTACTTGATAGCCAAATTTCTTAAGAGGTGTTTTATAAACAACATCGCTTAGAGCTTTTTTGTTTTCTACTTCACAAAAACCAATAATAGCAGGTGGTTCCCATCCCCCTACTGCCATAATTACTTTATAAATGTTGTGTAACTTTTGATCATAACGATAGAACGACCAACCTTTCAGTCCTTTAGGAGTGAAATCATCGTCTCTTTTGAGACTATCATTTTCAGGGTAAAATAAATTTTCTGTATTGTAGAACAGGACTCTAACACCTGTATTATTGCGAGGAGAACTATCATGGTTGTCCAACCCTAAGCTTAATGCTTTTTGTGCATTCGCCAATTTTTTTTGAGCAAGACTCGTCGAATCCTGAGCCATAACAGCAATAGTAGAAAATATACAGCAGGCAACAATAGACAAATATTTCATTTTATTCTTATTTTTATCTTTTGGAGTACACAATTTAAGATACTGAAGTTGTTTAATGTGTCTGTTTGTAGCTGAAAAAGTAAGAATTTTGAGCTAATCAAGGCATTTCTTTAGTTTATAGTAGTGCTATGGGCTAAAAAAATAACGAAAAGTAAAGAGTAGATTAAAATTATCTTTTTTGTAGGCATCAATAGAAACTTTAAACAACTTCATTATAAAGATATGAAATCCTTATCAAAGATCTGGCAAAAGCAGTCTTACGATGTACAGGCAGCAGCAGAATTACAAAGTGTATTGAATATACACCCTGTTTTGTGTCAGTTATTAGTACAGCGTGATATCAAAACCTATCAATCAGCTAAGGATTTTTTTCGTCCTCAATGGAGTCATTTGCATGATCCATTTTTGATGTTGGGGATGGAGCAGGCTGTACAACGGTTGGTACAGGCTATTATTAAGAAAGAAAAAATCGTTATCTATGGAGATTATGATGTTGATGGTACTACTTCTGTATCTATTATTTATCGGTTTTTGAAATCGTATCATGAGTATTTAGTGTATTATGTTCCAGATCGATATACAGAAGGATATGGACTGTCCATACAGGGAATAGAATGGGCAAAAGAACAAGAAGCTTCATTGATGATTGTATTGGACTGTGGTATCAAAGGACATGAAGCTGTAGATAAAGCAAATCTACTTGGGATTGATACGATTATTTGTGATCATCATTTACCTGATGAAGTACTACCTGCCGCCTATGCAATACTCAATCCTAAACAGCCTAACTGTCCCTATCCTTACAAAGAATTGAGTGGATGTGCGATAGGGTTTAAATTCTTACAGGGTTTTGTTCGTTATTGTGCAATAGACGAAAAGGTATTGGAAGAGGTGCTAGATTTAGTGGCGGTGAGTTTGGCTTGTGATTTTGTTCCGCTAACTGGTGAAAATAGAGTATTGATGAGTTTGGGATTGTATCGGCTAAATAATAGACCAAGTACAGGCATTGCGATACTCAAAAAAATACTACAACGACAACCGCTCTATACGGTAAGAGATATTGTATTTGGTATAGGCCCACCTATCAATGCTGCAGGGCGTTTAGTCCATGCGAAGTTAGCCATAGAATTATTGACAGCTATAGACGAAGTAGAAGCAGAAGTCTTGGCAAACCAATTGCTTACTATTAATTCTGAACGTAGAGATATAGAAAAAAATATCGAAGCGGAAGCCTTTGCTTTACTCGAAGAAGAGATGACCGAACACATATCTAAACAATCTATTGTTGTTTATCAAGCCAATTGGCATAAAGGAGTAGTGGGTATTGTCGCTGCTAGATTAGTAGATCACTATTACAAGCCAAGTATTGTTTTGGCTTTATCAGGTGATAAAATAGTAGGTTCAGCTCGTACAGCAGGACAGTTCAATATTCATGCAGCATTGGAACAATGCCAAGACTTATTATTAACATTTGGAGGGCATCATCATGCTGCAGGATTGACATTAGATCCTACTCAGTTAGGAGCTTTTATTGATCGATTTGAGACAGTAGTTGCACAAATGATGAAAGTAGGAGAGGAGCAACCCATACAGCATATTGATGCGGTAGTTGATTTAGAGTTGTTGACGCCATCTTTTTGGAATATACTACGCCAGTTTGAGCCTTTTGGCCCTAAAAATATGCGACCAGTATTTGCAACAAAAGGAATTCGAGATACAGGGTATTCTACAGTACTCAAGGAAAAGCATCTGAAGCTCAAAGTCAAACAGAAGAAATCTAAAACGTATACTGGAATTGGGTTTAATTTAGGGCACTATTTTCCTATGCTACAGGAGGAAGATAAGGTCGATATTTGCTATGTGCTGGAAGAAAATACTTACCGTAATCGTACAAGCTTGCAACTGAATGTGCGAGATGTGAGGCAAAGTGAAAGGTAAATACGACTACTTTGTACGTTCCAGAAACTCTGCTTCTAAGCTCTTGTGTTTTACGTTGAGATGATTCAGAACAATGCCTTTATCAAATAAAAAACGATTGAGATCAGTCGCCGAATTAGAGTCTGAAAGGGTTAAATGTAATAATTTTTCTGTTTGGTCAATATGATTTACTAGTGTACTATTGGTAAGCACCTGATAGAGTTGTGCCATATCTGCTGCAGCAACTTCTACTGTAGGTTCTTGTTTTAGAATCTCGGAGACAGGACCAGCTGCTATCAAATCACCATATTTGATAATAGCGACATGATTACAAATACGTTCAACTTCATCTATAATATGGCTTGCCAACAAAATTGTTTTGCCACGTTGACCTATTTCTAGGAGTAGGTTACGAACTTCTACAATCCCTTGAGGATCTAGTCCGTTGGTAGGCTCGTCAAAAATTAGTACATCTGGATCTCCAATTAATGCTCCCGCAATAGCTAAACGTTGTTTCATGCCCAATGAATAAGAATGGAATGGGCTATCGACACGATTGGCTAGACCTACTTGCTGGATAAGAGCAGGGATTTGTTTTTTGTCGACTCGCTTGATATGAGCGATAATTTCTAGGTTTTTTTGTGCATTGAGGTAAGGGTAGAAATTAGGAGTTTCCAGTATCGCTCCGATTCGACGACGCAGTAGGGCAGAAGGTGCTTGACCAAACCAACTATAATCCCCTTCTGTAGGGGCAATAATACCTAGAATCATTCCTAAAGTAGTGGTCTTACCACTACCATTAGGCCCTAAAATACCATAAATATTTCCTGCTTCTATGGTCAAATCAAGTTGATTGACAGCTTTTACTTTTTTATTGTAAATTTTGGTTAAACCATTGGTCTGTAAAACAGGCATACGATGACATTATTTGATGAATAACTCTAAGTTAAACAACTTCGATTAGATGGCATTGAAAAATGATTAGAATCATCATCATAAGTGATAAATATTTGTATGGACAATTCAATAATTGTTTTATATTTGGATAAACAAATCTAGAAAAGCAAACTATGAATAATATACTCGTACCAACTGATTTTTCGGAAAATGCTGATAATGCAATGGACTATGCGATTGCATTGGCAAAACAGACTAATCGTTCTATTCACCTGATACATACTTATACGACTACTTCTCATGCAGGGCATTTGTCCAATATCAATAGAATTATTCGAGAGGATAGAGATAAGGAAATGAAGGCTTATATTACCAAAAAAGAAAAAGAAATAGGCGGCACTGTAACTATAGGTGGGCGTGTCCGTAAGGGGGATGCTATTGTAGCCATAGAAGAAGAAGTAGAAAAATGTGGGGCAAATCTAATTGTTATGGGTACACAAGGAGCGAACAGTGTCTCTAAACGTGTGTTAGGGAGTACCGCTAGTAATGTAATAAAACAGGCGAATTTGCCTGTATTGGCTATACCTGCTGCTGTAAAGTATAGTAATTTTACTAACCTAGTAGTCGCACTAGATGCACTTAATATTCCTCAAGAAAAGGCTTTGAATAAGATGATTGCTTTTGCGAAGACAATGGAGGTAGAGATCAACCTGATTCATGTCACAGAGACAGGAAAAGCACACACTACTTCTGATCCTAAAGTAGGAGCTTACCTCCTGGAAAAGGAGGTAGAGCATACTTATGAAAATATCGAGGGGGCTAATGTCATGCAAGGAATTCTGGATTATGTAGATCAAAAAGAAAATGCCATTCTTTGCTTGATTGCTAGAGAGAGAGGGTGGTTTAGTAATTTATTTCACCAGAGTGTAAGTACTGGAGTGGCAAAAGAGGCAACTCTGCCATTGTTAGTGTTGCATGATGGAGAAGGAGAGTAAATAGTATCCTACTACTTAGACTTTTTTTTAATTAAAACAGCCTTTTAGGAGTCACTCCTAAAAGGCTGTTTTGTTGGTGTTGAGTATAATGTAATTAATCTATTTTCAGTATGAAAACTTTGAGATTATTTCAAATCTCTGTAAGAGCATGTTTAAATTTATCTTAATTCATAATATGAAATTCCTTTTTCTACTACTTTTCGTCTATTTTTTGCTCATGAACGACTGAACTCTAAGAGTAAATGTTTGGCAAACATTTAAAGGAGAGAACCTCGTAGAGGGTGCTAAGGCATCCACTTGTGGTTCATTCTATTAGAGGTCTACTAGACCTCTACCCTATGGGTTTATTTCATTCATCATCAAAAAATGCTACTCTGGTTCTCTTGATTCAGAGATTCACTGAATCTCTGAATGCAGCGTTCATATTGAAAAATACAATTTTAAACATGCTCTAAGTAGATTATGGTTTAGAGTGGACCAACCCCATAAATAACACCCAAGAGTAACAAACGATAAAAAATCCACGATAAGGTAATGATCCAGTGGAGTCCTAGCTGTTCTACTCGTATTTTGTGTATCCAAATAATAACGCCGACTATGACTAAGAAATAAGCAACAAATAGCGAAGGGGCATTAAACGAAAGTAGGTGAGCGAATAGGAGGGGAGGCAAGAGCAAAAAACTACCTATCAAGGATACACTCATCATTTGACACAAATAAGGTACGAGTCTTTTCTGGGTAAGGTGTCCGACTATAACAGTCTGAAATAAAATCTGTACGGCTGCCATGACAAATTCTCTATAAAATGTCTGATCAGGCACCACTGGTATTAGCAGCTCTCCATAATAGCCCAATAGGATAGAAATAGATAACCAAGCTAAGAAAATATAAAGCCACCTCCATAGTAGATGAGGGGTGTTCTGATAGGATTTGAAGTCAAAATCAGTGGGTCTAAATAAGGACTCTTTTGTGATTTTTAGGAATGGGTGTGACATAAGGTTCAATATGATTTTGTAAAGGAAATGGAAAGTAGTTGGCACAATTATAGGCTATAGGATAATTCATTAGAAATTATTACACCACTAAAATACACTAGAATTATGAAAATAGTTACTTTAATTAGTCTGCTCCTACTACTATTTGGACAGCAACTTTTAGCTCAATCATCCACTTGGTTTGCTACTTTATCAGGCAGTGAAAGCAATGTGGAATCTACAAAGGAAATTACACACGATGAATATGGCAATATTTATACGGTTTCTTCTTCTGAGAATGAGTTGAATGTCATTAAGTCTTCTCGTCTAAATCAATCTTATACATTGTCACCTACCAAAGGATATCATTTAATTTTATCAAAATATAGCCCCTCAGGGGAAATGCTTTGGACTTTACCAATTAATGGGCGTACCAATGCAGTTTCCAATATTATTTGTGATAATCAAGGGGGAATTTATATAGCAGGGACGTATAATAGCGAAACCAATTTGAGGTCTACCAATGGAAGAGATACTTATATTTCTAGAGATCGTATACCAGGGTGTTTTTTGGCTAAATACAACTACGAAGGGGTGTTAGAATCTTATAGTCATATTGTATCAGGTGGAGATGTAAATAATATTACTTTCGATAGGAGTGGAGCTGTATTTTTATCTACTGGAAATACCAATATGGGGAGTAATCTAACACTAGCCCCTAATGTGCGAGTCAATTTCCCGTATAAAAATAAAGATGAAAATGTGTTGATCGTAAAATATAGTGCTGCTTGTCAATATTTGGATCACTGGACTGTTTCTGCAGAAGAGTTGACTCGAATACAGGTGCAAACGAATAGCAAAAATCAGATAATATTGGGAGGGGCTTACAAAGGCACACTGAATCTAGATAATCAGGTAAGTTTGAGAGCAAGATATAATGGAGAAAAACTAGGAGGAGATATATTTCTGGCGACTTTGTCTAGTATAGGGAAGGTGCAATGGAGTAAATCTTTTGGGGGAGCTACGGCTAATTTTCTAGGAGAGGTATTAGTAGACAGTCGAGATAATATTATAATAGATGGGATCATACGAAGCGAAATTATCATCAATAATGAACGACTATACAACTCGGCAGGATACATGAGAGGTTTTTGGGCGAAGCTAGATGCCAATGGCAATACGGTCTGGAAGGCTATACAGCCAAGATGTGCTTTCAATGCTATTAAACTGAATGCAAAAGATGAAATCTATTTGGTTGGAGATTATTCAAAAAGTATGACGATGCCTGATATTAATAAACGGTTTACCAGCAGTACTGATAACCCTTCTCCTAGTATTGTGGTGAAGTATTCGCCTGAAGGTAAGTGTATTTGGGCGACCAAAATCACTAATAGTCCTCTAATTTCTAATTTTGATATTGTCAATGGACAATTGTATGTCTGTGGTATTCTGAAAGGGGTGCCCAATACGGTTTGCTTTCAAACAGATGGCAATCCTAATGGATTTGTAATTTCTAGGGATGATCATTTTGATGGTTTTGTGGCTAAATTAGGAGCTTTGCCAAATGAAGATAGTAACCCAACCCCTCTAGAATTGGAAAATAATAATACGAATCAAAACATCAATCCCTATCATCAAAGTCCGCCCAATCCTGACCATAATAATGGAGGAATTTCTAACAACAACAACAACAACAACAACAACAACAATAACAATAATCCAATTGGACAGCATGAACTGCTTCTGACTGCAAAAAAGACGATTGAAATAGAGATAAAAGATGAAAAAGGGGAAGTAATCTACCGTACTAAAATACCTGCTAATGGGAAGTATGATATGAAAGTAATTCCAGAGTAGTCTTCTTATGAGTTACAGGCCTTAGTCTTACTCTATTTTTTACCTTACGAAGGTGATGGTCCTGCCTATTTATACATTTTTAGAGCATTAAATCCTTTTTAGCAAAGTCCTAAACCACTCCCCAAAATAAAATCCCATCCTAGTCGTAGACTAGGATGGGATTCTTAATGAAATTTGATTAGGCTTATTTTTTTCTTTCATAGTAGGTGACAATACTAGCTTTGGCTAGAGTGTTGTTCCATATATAATAGCCAACGATAGCTGGATTAGTATTTTTGTCGAGTCCTAATGTTTCTACTTTGAGAGCATGTATTGTAATTATATATTGGTGTATACCATGATCTTCTGGAGGGCAAGGACCGCCATAACCTTCTACTCCATAATTTGTAATGCTTTGAATCGCTTTTTGGGGCAGTAAATCCTTGGTGATGTCACCAGCATTTTCTATTAAATTAGTAATGTCACTAGGAATATCAAAGACAACCCAGTGCCACCAACCACTTCCTGTCGGAGCATCAGGATCATACATCGTAATGGCAAAACTTTTAGTGCCTTCAGGTATATTTTTCCAAGATAGTTCGGGAGAAGTATTTTTACCTTTACACCCAAAGCCATTGAATTCTTCAGTCTTAGTAGCATTACCTCCTAGCGTTTTACTAGTTAGGGTAAAAGATGTTTGAGCAAATAAATTGGTTTGAAACAGAAAACATAAAGCGGTTAATAAAATTGAAATTTTCATCATCTTGTTATTTAGTGAATTAATACTTCAAATGTACCGCAGTTAGGGGTTAGGGAGGTATCGAATAATGTTCAAAAAGTATTCTAAAATGTTCAACCTTTATTTTTGTATTGTTTGGGCGTCATCCCAAATTGCTTTTTGAATGCTTGAACAAAGTTGGAGAAGTTTTCGTAACCAGCTGTATCGTAAAGCTCAATTGGTCTTTGGGGAGTGGTCTTTAATAAAAATGCGACATGTTGTAGCCGTTGAGAACTGAACCATTTCATAGGAGTGGTTTGGTAGTGCTTAAAAAAGAGTCGTTTGAAGGTGGAAATACTCATATTGGACAAAAAAGCCAGTTCTTCCAGCGTTAACTTATGATATTTGTTATGATTGACAATATTAACTAATCGGCTGATTTTATCATCAATGTGTTGGACTAGAGTATTCAAAAAAAGTGCTTTGTCTTTATAGCTAAGGTAAAGCATGATTTCTTCAAATTTGATAGGAAGTAGTTTGGATTGTGTTGCTAAGGGAAGAGATAATATTTGTTCCAATCCAGCTACGAAATGTTGAATAAAGGCATCATATTGGAAAACATAAAAAGATTTGTCTTCTATTATGGAAGGGGTGTATAATTGATGTTTTTCTAAAAAATTGAGAGCATCTTCATCCGAAAAAAAGAAAAGAATACTTTGATAAATTTGACTAGCACTAGATACTTTTTCTGTCATCAAGCAGTTACCCGATTTCATAATCAAAAAATGCTGTGAATCAATCTGAACAATAGCATCCTCTCCAATGACTTCTTTGTTGCCAGTTCTCAAAAAACTAATCGTATTTTTTGAGAGGTTAATTTTGGTTTTTTGGATATTCTCATAGTTTTTGTAGTCAAACAACTGTAGCCCTTTTTTATGCTGTAAAGGGAGTTGTTCAGGAAGAATAGTAATGGACATGCTCTTAGAATAGATTATTTAAACACCAACCTGTATGAAAAAAAAGGATGGCATCACATTTCCTCATAAAGAGGATAAAATGAATGAGAAGAATAACAACTACAACAGCACTTCTATATTTTTGTCGCCAAGAAAGTAGCTTATAAGGGATAAATGCCACTAGTATACCAAATAGTAAGCCTACTATAGTGACCCCAATAAAATGAATTAAAAGACCTAAAGCAAGGGCTTCGACAAAGGGAAGTTGTGGAGCTATGCTGCTAAAGTAATAGGCATATAATAAGCTATTGATACTAATAAATAGTAGGCTGGTTCGCAAATACTTTTTAGTATCTAATCTCAGTTTCTGATAGTCATAATCAACTTCAGAGATAGGATCATCTATAACTTGCATAAGGTGTTTTTAATAGATATGGTGAATAATCTCTAATATCTAGATAAAAATACTAAAGTCTTAACAAACATGCTATTTGTTAAGACTTTAGTATTGAAGCTATTTAGTGTTTCTATTTATGCCGACAAACAGAAACACTAAACAGCTTCCTTATGAAGTACCGATCTGAATGCTCTGAATAAGCACTATTTTACAATCAATTTTCCTGTACCAACCAATCTGCCGTTTCCTTTGATTTGGTATAGGTAGATCCCTTGTAGGAGATTATCTCTATGGAGCTGTATTTGATTTTGATGCTGTACTTGTTTGGTCTGTAGGATACGTCCAGTTACATCCGTTACGATTACGTCCAATGTTTCAAATATTTCTCCTTCCACAGCGATTGTTGTCATTTGGTCAAATGGATTAGGGTAAGCATGGATTTGAATATGGTCGTCAACTACTGTAGTAACCTCTAAGATTATTTTAGGGATAAAATCCTCGCCTATCGTATGAAAAGTAGTATTGGTAAAGATAGGAGGGTTGTAATCAAAATAGATGGCGGCAGTATTCTCTATTCTAGTTTCTAATGGCAAATTTGATTTAGGGGTGATTTCATAGTTGAAAAAACCATGCGATAAGGGTTCATTAGTCGTACTATCTACTAATTTGATATTAGGAAAGTTGACCCTCAGTGCATTCCCACTAGTTAGCGACCAAGTATAATCATCGCTTGCTGCTTGCATTTTTAGTGTAGCAATATCTAGGTGTGTTGAGATCGTATCCAAAACTACCACATTAAAGGCCGTATCATTTCCTGTGTTCTGGAATCGAACACGATATTTGATAGGAGTCGGGGTGGTGATATAATGCTGAGGGCCATAACCCACTGGTTGTGGCGTTTTGTCATTAGGGTCAAGGGCGGCTCTTAGTGGTTGACAATCTACATCTATCCAAGGAGCTGTATTTCCATTGTAGTATTGTAAGATATTAACTGTACTAGCAGGACCAGCCACACAACCAACTACATTGGAATAAGCAAAAGGAGAGCCCAATATAGATGGGAAGTTCGGAGCCTGCTCTGCTTCTATTCGGTAAGTTTTGCCTGGTAAGGTATTGACATTAACTGTTTGGCTGCCATTATTCGTTAGTTTGAAAGTATCGTTACGCATAATAATATTATCTTCTATGACAATGTACTGAAGTGGAGTAATCATATTGCTACCCACATTTTCTATTCGAAAGGAGACGGTATCCACTTGACAACTACCAGAGGTTTGAATAATAGGACCATTCCATGTATTGTTGCATAGGCTATCTGGATAGATGTGAACTTCATTGCAGATGATGGTTCCTGGAGAAGCCGTAGTATCTGCAATAACATTAATCGTAAAAGAACCGCATTGTCCTATATGCACTGTGTCTAAGTCGAAGGTATAGACATTTCCCACTTGATTCCATATAGGTAGACTAGTACCTAAAACATTTAGAGAAGAATCTATTGTTACTTCCACATAAGCGTCATAAGCAGGAGCCGTTCCTTGATTGCAGTAGTTGACTGTGTAGTTGCTCCCCCCCCCTGTTGCTCTCAAAAAAGGAGCGGATAAGGTTGCTGTCATGAAAGGGCAATAATGGGTTACTTGCAATGACCAATTAACAGTATCCATATCACTGAGCGAATCAATGACAGTTGTTTGTGTATTTGGACAAGGAGCAGTATAAGGATTAGAGGAGGTTAGTGAAATAGTATAACTACCTGTATCCAACTCAGTAGTATATCGTCCTATTGTATTTGATGTCTTGTAAATGGTGCTATTGCCCTTTTTTATGCTCAAGATAGTATTAGAAATACCAACTTCTGTACTGTCTAGGATACAGTTATTGTTTTGATCAATTTTTACCAAACCTACTAATGTTGTATTTTTACAAATGTCTGTATAGGTAGCAGTTGAATCTTTGATCCAAAGTGTATCATTGTTAGCCATAACAGGGTCGTCTACACAGATAGACATGTTGGAAATGTTATTATCTAAGGTTAGGTAATAAATTCTATTGGCAAATGAAGGATAGGTTAGCCTAGGATTTTTTTTGAGATTAATGTAATGCAATTGGTTATCTGAACAATAAAGACTTTGTAATGTGTTATTGCTAACGTCTAAATCTGTTAATTGATTAGATTGACAGTCTAGATCAATTAGGTTAAGATTTTGAGTGACATCAAGAGCTGTTAATAGATTATGGGCACAAAATAAGAGCCCTAGATTAATATTACTGGTAACATCAAGAGCTGTTAATAGATTATGGTGACAATATAAGTATAGAAGATCAGGCTTATTGATGGTATTCAGAGTGGTTAATTGATTGTAAGAACAATCGACAAATTTACTATTGGGATTCAAAATAAGAGTGCTGAGTTGGTTCTGATAGCAATTCAGGTTGGTTACGTCGGGATTATTGGTTAGATTAAGAGAGGTGAGTTGGTTATGATGGCAACTTAGATTGGTTAGGTTAAGATTATTGCTGATACTAAGGGTAGTTAATTGATTGTATCCACAAGATATATCCTTTAGGTCAAGATTATTATTGAAATTAAGGGCAGTTAATTGATTGAAGTCACAAGATACCTGTTTAAGATTAAGATTATTATTGAAATTAAGAGCAATTAATTGATTGGATATACAATTAAAGACTTCTATGCTAGGAGTATTACTGAGATTGAGAGTTGTTAATTGATTGTTGTTGCAATATAACTCTGTTAGGTTTGTGCAACCACTAAGATTAAGACTGGTTAAAGAGTTGTATGTACAGGATAATTTCAATAAAGTATTGATAGAAATGGAAAGGGTAGTTAATTGATTGTTGTTACAATTTAGTTCTTCTAAAGAAGTAAATGCCTGTATTCCAGTAAGGTCATGAATAGAGTCACTGTTAACTCTTAATACTCTAACTCTACTAGCATCAGTATTTGAAATCTGACCGTTGATCAGTCCGTCAGAGTCAATACCTTGATTTACTAAAGCACGCTCGAAGTTAATATCGGGAATAGCTGTTACTTGAGCTAAGAGTATAGAGTTGTTACTATAGAAATATAAAAAACATAATAGAGTGAATAATAATTTGATTTGCTTCTTCATAATTTATTTTGATTAGAAAGTGATTTTAAATTCATTACTGTAAAGGTAAGAAGAGTATTTTTTGAAAGTTGGTAACATTTTTTATAATTTGTCTGATAAAAAAGGTCATAAATGTATCAAAGTAAACTCTATCGGTTATACCAGACACTAGATAAGAAGTCACTACGTTTATTTAAAAAATGGGTGCGATCTCCTATACATAATGAACATGGTGATGTAGAGGAACTATTTGATTTTATTAATAATAGAAAGGTATATAGCGAAAAGACACTCCAAAAAGAACGAGCTTGGAAATATTTGTACCTTAGTAAAGAGTATAATGATTTGCGTATGCGACATATCATGTCTATTGCTTTAGGTGTGTTAGAAGATTTTGTCCGATATAAATGCTCTATAAATGATGAAATTGACCAAAGAAAACGGTTAACAAACTACCTTTTTGAGCATAAGCTGCCTAAGGAAGCTTACCGAAAGCTCCAAAAACAGCAAAAGTTACTAGATAAGACGACTCCTGACGAACATTATTATTATCATCAATACGAATTGGAGGTAATGAAGCTAGAGCAGATCACGCAGCAAACTAGCAGAACAAGTGACTGGAATGTCAATGCAGTGTTGGACAATGCCAAACTGTTTTTTATGATTACGACCCTGCGGTACGCTTACACCGCATTGACTCAGCAGAATCTTAGAAAAGTAACCTATGAGGAAATTCCATTTTTGGACCATATTCTGGAAGAAGTAGCTACTAATGACTATCATGCTTATCCTTTATTACAGGTGTATTACCATAGTTATTATACGCTCAAAAAACCAGAAGAGGTGCAGCATTTTGAGGCACTAAAAACGTATCTAAATCACCCACAACTCAGTGGGAAAGAAAAGCGATTTATTCTCTTGATTTGCATTAATTATGCGGCTAAACAAATTAACTTGGGTAGGATTGCTTATGCTACAGAAGCATTGCGTTTGTATCAATATGGATTAGAGAGTCAAATGTTGTTGGTAGATGGAAAGATCAGTGCTTTTGCCTACAAAAATATCGTCACTCTAGCTCTAAATCTCAAAGAATTTGACTGGGCGGCCTATTTCATAGAAACTTATACGCCTTACTTGCCAGAGCATCTGAAAGAAAACTACCAGCATTTCAATACTGCTAAACTGGCGTTTGATAGAGGTAATTATCAAGAGGCAATGAGCCTGCTTGTTCAAGTCGAATACGATGAAATTTTATTGAATATAGATGCTAAAGTGATTCTACTCAAAATCTACTATCAGCAGGGGTATGATGATGCTCTCGAAGCATTACTCGAAAGTTTTCGAGTTTTCCTCCACCGCAAAGAGGCCTTGAAGTCGTATAAGAAAAGCTATATCAACCTATTGTATTTTATTCGAAAACTAATGGGTCTACTGCCTGACAAAGAAACGATAGAAGGTATTCGGGCTGAAATAGAAGCGACGACCAAGCTCGCAGAGCGGAAGTGGTTGTTGGAACAGTTGGGGTAGAGGGCTGCTTATATTGATGATGTCTCCTAAGGAGTTATAGAATACTTGTAAATCAAGATAGCTGCTGTAAGAAGCATTGCACTGCTATAAAAAGCATTCCACACAATCATGATGAGTAAGGCAGTCCTTAGGTATTTTTCTTGCCATGACAACCCTCTATAAGGTATGAATGCAAAGACCAATGCTAATATTAGGGATGTTAAGGGGATTCCTATCAAATTACCAATGACGCCTGTCATAAGAAGATCTTTCAAGGGCATATCGTTACTATAACTCATGACTATAATAAAAAGAATAGAGGTAATAACAGCAAGTACAGCCGCTCGTCGAATCAATTGCTTGTTTTTCAGTTTGACTTCCTCTTTGATACTAATGTTTAATGCCACAGTATCATCTATAATATTTTCTGTATTCATAATTGGCGTGTAGCTACAGTTTTTTCCTTAGCAGATGATATCTGCAATGAAATAAGGAGATACCTCTGATAATGTCGTTAAGTACAATTAAATATTTTCAAAAAAACACTCTACAAATGCCATTACCTTGTCCAAAACCCTTGTTGCAATCTTCTTGCGTTCCAAAAGTTTAGGTTTAGTTTCTAAGGTCTTGATTATATTGTCTCTTAGCGGCGGGCGATTTGTAAATAGATAATTATCTATGACTTCTTGTAGTTTGTTAGGTTTTAATTCTTCTTCTCTACAAAGACTAGCAAAGGCTTGTCTTCTTTCTATATCCCAAAATTCTTCAAAGGCGGTGGGTACATCGTTGGTATCGCTCAGGTTAGGCAAATTCTCTAAAATAAACTTCTCTATGAGTTCTTTCTTGCTTCTCAGTTGCACCTCACCTGTAAGCATATCTAGGATAGCTTTTTGTTGCTTCGCTTTATCTTTAGTAGTAGCTTGGTGCCATTCAGCCAATAAGCGGAGGATATAACTAACATTGATTTCATCACGATGTATCAATTCCAATGCAAAATCAATATCATCCAAAATGGATTCCTTCTCCTTTTCTTTCTTGACTTTAGTATAAATATCTAAATACTTAGATTTGAAATCTTCAAACTCTTGTTCCTCCATATTCAAGTCCTCAAAATCAAAATCGGCATAGGTAGACATGGCGTTTTTAGCTCGTATCAGTTGCCTAAACGCTTGTACATACTCCAATATATCTTCTTCGCTATACAACTCATCTACGGCTTCTACTGTTGGGGCAATTTCCTTTAGTCTTGCCACCGCTTCATTGAATTTTTTGACCCAATCTTCATAAGGGGGAATAAATATTTCATCCAGTGCATTCTTATCAGAAAAAAGCGAAATCGCTTCATCAGTTGCTTGCTTTAAATTTCTGAAACAAACAATATTACCCTGCGATTTTTTATCTCCTACTATTCGATTGGTACGAGAATAGGCTTGTATCAATCCATGGTATTTTAGATTTTTGTCAACAAACAAAGTATTGAGTGGTGGACTATCAAAACCTGTCAAAAACATATTAACCACCAAAAGAATATCTATTTGGCGATTCTTGACACGAAGGGATACATCCTTGTAGTAGTTATAGAAGGTTTGGCTATCTTTTGTGTGATAACTGGTATTGAACAACTCGTTATAATCGCCAATATATTCCTCTAACTTATCTCGACTATGTGAAGTCTTGTAAGTTATTTGTGGTTCGGCTGCTTCGCCATAAGTGTAAAAACCGTCGGCATCTTCATCTTCTTCATTGGCGGCATAAGAAAATATAGTCGCAATTTTCAAATCGTGTTCACCTGCTTCTCTTTTCTGTTTGAATAGATCGTAATAGGTCATCAGCACCTTAATACTTGATACACAAAACATCGCCGTAAATTTGCGACTATGCGTTTTTTTATTGTGATTAGCAATGATGTAATCTATTATCTTTTCGAGTCGTTTGGGATCCTCTAGTAGCTCTTGGGTATCAATAGCTTCTACTTCTATATCTATTTCATTTTTGCTATCTTTCCGTTTGTATTTACCAACATACTCTACCCCAAATTTGAGCACATTGTCGTCCTTGATAGCATCTGTAATGACATATTTGTGCAAACAGGCTCCAAATAGCTCTTTGGTGGTTCGTTTGCCAAGGTCGTTTTTGATAGCATTTTTGGCAAAAATAGGCGTGCCTGTAAAACCAAAGAGTTGACTTTGCTTAAAAAAGTCTTTGATTCTTAGGTGTGTTTGTCCGAATTGGCTGCGGTGGCATTCATCAAAAATAAAAACAATCTTCTTTTGACTCAAAGGCTGCATCCGTTGTAGATAAACTGTTTTCGAAATCGCATTATTGAGTTTTTGAATAGTCGTAACAATCAACTTTGTTTGCTTTGGCTTGCCTTTTTTGTCTTTGTATCGGTCTGTAAATTGATCTATCAATAGCTTGGTATTATCCGTAGCATCTACGCTGCCATCGGCAAAGGCATTGAATTCTTTCATCGTCTGATAATCCAAATCCTTTCTATCGACTACAAAAACTACCTTATGGACACTTGTCATTTTGGTAATAATTTGACTTGCCTTGAAGGAAGTCAAGGTCTTGCCCGAACCTGTGGTGTGCCAAATATAGCCTCCTTCCTTTTCTTGGCGTACTTTCTTGACAATGGCTTCTGTTGCATAATATTGATAAGGACGCAAGACCATTAGGATCTTCAATCCTTCATTCAATACAATGTATTTGGTGAGCATCTTGGATAGGTGCGAAGGCTCTAAAAAGTGATGGGCAAACTTTGTTAAGTCACTAATATTTTTGTTGGCTTCATCTGCCCAAAAGAAAGTCTGTTTGAAAGTCTGTCTTTTGTTATTAGCAAAATATTTTGTATTCACTCCATTGCTAATGACAAAGATTTGTATATACAAAAACAAGCCTTGCGAAGCACCATAAGAATGCCTGTGATAACGATTGATTTGGCTGAAGGCTTCTTTGAGCTCCAATCCTCTTCTTTTGAGTTCTATTTGTACCAATGGCAGACCATTGACAAATAGTGTCACATCATAACGATTTTTGTATTTACCTTCCATCGTCACTTGTTGCGTGACTTGATAGTTGTTTTTAGACCAATCGTGCTGATCAATAAAACTCAAGTATAGTGTCTTGCCATCATCTCTAGTGATGGTCATTCTATCCCTCAATATTTTAGCCCTATCAAATACATTTCCTTTGTTGAGATGATTCAATACGTGCTTAAATTCATTCTCTGATAGCTGCACCCCATTGAATGCTTCCAATTGTGTTTTGAGATTCGCTAGTAGGCTCGCTTCGTTACGTATTTTGACGATACTATAACCCAACTGATTGAGTTGAGTAATTAGATTGTTCTCTAGGACTTGTTCGGATTGGTGTGCCATTGGGACTAAGGTTAATAGTGGAATTTATCTTGAGACCATTTGATTGGGTTATTCCAAATATAATTAGAAATATTGTGATAAGCTCTTTCGTTACGGATTATATTTTCGTAGTAGTTGCGTTGCCAGATAGATTTAGATAGGTCTATTTTGTTTTTTAGAGCTTGTTCTATTGTTGGGGCGAATTGTAGTGGGTTTGTTTTTTGATTCCCTCCGTCAGTTGGGGCGAATTGCGATGGATTTGTTTTTTGATTCCCTCCGTCAGTTGGGGCGAATTGCGATTCGCCCGTACTGATAGGAGGGGAGTCTATTAATAGCGATTTTATTCTTTTGGTGGTGGCTCCTTTGTAGCCCCTAATAATTGCTCCTATCGTTTGTGAGGGAGATTTGAATGCAGCTGGTTTTTGAGGGTTTTTATTTTCTTGGAAGATATTTTTATCTATATGGATAATGCCATGCATGTGATTGGGCATAATGATAAAGGCTCCTAGAGATATTTGGGGGCGTATTTGAGGTGTTTTGAGCCATTCTTCTTGGGCAATGATGCCCAATTCATTGAGACCCATGATGCCATTTTTTATTTTTCCGAAGATATGTGCCTTTTCTCGCACGCAGAGCGTAATAAAATAACTGCCTTCTTGGCTGTAGTCATAGCCTTTGAGGCGAATGCTTTTTCTGTTGGGGAGTTTCTTCATGTTAGATGTTTTATTTTTATAGCAATCTAAATTTATCTCTGGAAGAGCTTTTTGGCTCCCGCTTTTTAGAAATTCCTATTGGAATTCTTCTTTCGCTTCCCTTTTTGGATTTCCCGCTTCTTATCGGAATTTTATCCGAGCTATCGAATTTCCCCGAGCTATAGGATTTTCCCGAGCTATAGGATTTTCCCGAGCTATAGGTTGGGGCGAATTGCAATTCGCCCGCACACTCCTATTGGAATTCTCCGAGCTATCGGAATTTTATCGAGCTATCGAATTCTCCGCTTCTTATCGGAATTTTCCGAGCTATAGAATTTTCCCGAGCTATAGGTTGGGGCGAATTGCAATTCGCCCGTACGCTCCTATTGGAATTCTCCTCCTATTGGAATTCTCCTCCTATTGGAATTCTCCTCCTATTGGGAATTTTTATTTCTTTTTTTCTCCTATTGGAAGCCTATATAAATAGCTGCTGCAAGAGCCCTTGCTTATACGCTTGCTGCTGATCTAGCTGGGCTTGGCTCTGATTGATTTTAGCATCTAGTTGGCTTAGAAAATTGGCTATTTTTTTTTGCTCTTGGAGACAGGGCATATTTAAAGGAAGTTTTTTGCACACTTCCGAATTTAATTTTGGTTGTGCCGTTCCTGTATTATATTTATCATACCTAATCCTCTCTAAACTTTCTGCAAGAAAATAGCTTGATTCTTTCGCCTGTAATACATGAGCATGATTATTAACCCATATTTTACCTTTAGCAATAAAAGCTAATCTTGTGCTGCGAGTTACAATATTAGCCCCATCTTCTCCTAGTAAAATATACTCTCCATCAAAGATATAGTCATCTATATAATCTATTATTCCTGATGCTCCATAATAAGGATAAACCCCTTGCCTTTTTTGTCTATCTAATTGACTTAATGGCTTTCGTTTATTATCTAAAAATATTGCTACCTCCCCCAACCTCTTCTCTTCCCAATCAGGAAAACTCCCCCCATCATCATCTTTGAATCGAATTTGTTGCGAGAAGAATTGTTGCAGCACGCCCTTTTTGTATTGATCTAGTAGGCTTAGTTTTTGGGTGAGTTGGCTTATTTTTTTGTCTATGGCGGATAGAAAGGTGGCTATCTTTTTTTGTTCTGCTAGGGTGGGGAGGTTTAGTTTTAAAGTTAGAATATCATTCCTTGAAAGACCTGGAATTAGATTACCACTAGCCAATGATTCAAGCTTTTTCTTTTGAGTCTCTAAATAAAAATACACAAGTCCTATTGATGCCGAACTAGAACGAATTGCCATTAATTGACGACCTATAGTAATATTTGGTAAGTTTAATAACATCATTTTACCTACTCCATTCCCCTTAACAGTAATTAGAATATCGTTTTTCTTTGCTTCTTTTCTCTCTACAATAGCCCATTTTTTAATATCCTTTTTATCATTAGTGAAATCTGATGGACCTGTAAAATATGGGTTTAATCTATCATTTTTTGATTCAGTATATTCATTGGGGTTGAGATGTTGACCTGATATTAAGACATAGTTTTTTTGTAGTTTTATTTGTTCCCATTCCCCCTCAAATTCTCCAAATCTCAACTTAGGTACAGTAGCCGTTTTATTTTTGATTGCCGTCATTTTTTTTGTTTTAATTGTTTGTTTGCACTAGTGATGTGCAGTAGTGCTACGATAGTAGCAGCCCGCAGGGCTGAGCGAATAGCGAACTACGAAACGTAACGCTCGAGTGCCCTAATTTTTGTGTTAGCAAGGGGGGGCGATTCCCAATTCGTTACAAAAATCAGCAATGGTAGTATCAGTAGCTTGCATTTCTTGTTGTAGGGTTTGTAGTTGTTGAGCGACTAGGGTCAAATCTACGGGTTCTTCTTCCTCAAAGGTATCGACATAGCGAGGGATATTGAGGTTGTAGTCATTTTCGGCGACTTCGTCTAGGGTAGCGAGGTAGCTATATTTGTCTAGCACTTGGCGTTGGCGGTAGGTCTGTATGATTTTGTCTATATCTGTAGTACGCAGTTCGTTTTGAGTTTTTACTTTCTCAAAATCATTGCTGGCATCTATGAATAAGATGTGTTGATTGTCTGGACGCTCTTTTCGGAATACCATAATACAAGTAGGGATAGAGGTGCCATAAAAGATATTGGCAGGCAAGCCAATGACGGCATCCAAGTAGTTGCAATCTTTGATAAGATATTTTCTGATATGTCCTTCGGCTGCTCCTCTGAACAGTACGCCATGTGGCAAAACAATTGCCATAGTGCCATTGTCGGCTAGATGGTGGATCATGTGTTGCACGAATGCAAAATCAGCCTTGGATTTGGGGGCGAGTTTGCCATAAGCCGAAAAACGGTCGTCGTTCATGTGTAGGGCATTGGCAGACCACTTGGCAGAAAAGGGCGGATTGGCAACTATGGCTTCGGCTCTTAGGTCGGGGTGTTGTGGTTTTTCTAGGGTATCTTCTTGTTTTATATCAAATTTGCGATAATGCACGCCGTGCAGAATCATGTTCATACGAGCCAGATTGTAGGTCGTTCTGTTCATTTCTTGCCCATAAAAAGTAGATACTTTTTTGACTTCTTTGGCGACCCGCAATAGGAGCGAACCAGAGCCACAGGTAGGGTCATAGACGTTTTGGAGTTCGGTTTTGTTGGTGGTTACGATTTTGGCGAGTATCAAGGAGACTTGTTGAGGGGTATAAAATTCGCCTGCTTTTTTGCCCGCCCCACTGGCAAACTGACCAATTAAATATTCGTAGGCGTCGCCTAGTACGTCGGCTTCGGTATCGCCGAGTTTGAAGTCAATTTTGTTTAAGTGGGTCAATACTTGTACCACCAAGTCATTTTTATCGTTCTCGGTACGTCCGAGCTTGGAGGATTTGAGATCTAAGTCTTCAAAGAGTTTTTCGAAATCATCTTCGCTGCCTGCCCCCATGGTGCTGGTCTCTATATTACGCAAGATGCTTTCTAGGTCTTCTAGTATGAAATCTTCTCGTGTAGCGATTTGGTGAAATAGCTCTTTGGGTCTAAGAAAGTAGCCTAGCTTTTCGATGGCTTCTTCTTGGATAGCGTCTAGGTATTCTTTGCCTTCTTCGCTAGTTTCGTCTAGTTGGGTGTATTCTTTTATGTCTTCTTCTGCCAATAAATCATTTGCATAGACATACATTTTTTCAGATAGGTATTTGTAAAAGATGAAGCCTAGGATATAATCCCTAAATTCGTCTGCATTCATTTTGCCTCGTAGGGTGTTGGCTATGTTCCAGAGTTGTTGTTCTAGTTGTTTTTTGTGGTCGTCTTGCATGGATGGTTTTTGTGTATTTTTTGTAATATTTTAATCTAATAAAAATAGGTGTAATCTAATTGTTTTTTGAGAGAATTTTTTAGAGTTATAGTTGGAGCGTTGGGGCGAATGGCAATTCGCCCGTACGGTTTCTGGTGGAGTGATTTTTTCCAAGCTATGGGTTGAGGCGAATTACCATTCGCAGGGGGCTATTGAGATTTTATTTTTCGGGTCTATTGGGGGCTCTCTTTTATTGGATGGGGGAGTAGGAATAAATAAAGCCTTGCTAATAGTTGATTAACAAGGCTTTATGATTTCAAATGGTGGAGCTGGAGGAACTCGAACCTATGGTTTTGTATAGTTTGCATTAGTTGTGTATTTTATTGTAAATCAATAACTTAGTGTAAATATAGAATAAATTGCTATAAAATAAAACTAAAATAAAACAAAAAAACCGACCCCTAAACCGACCCCTATTAAGATTATAATAGTATTATTGTTCCTCAATCTAAAGAGTAGGAACTATGGGAGGTGTAAAATTTAATCTAAAGGACGTTGCCAATGTCAATAAGGAATCATTAATCTATTTGATATTTAGGTACAATGGAAAGAAGTTTAAGTACTCCACAGGGCAACGGGTGAAACCTAAATACTGGAACGCCACTAAGAACAGAGCCAAACAAAATAAACAGTTTCCCCAAGCTCCCGAATTGAATGCTTTGTTGGATAAGCTGGAGCATCTAACACAATCTACCTACCGCAAATATCTCAATGATGATAAAATCCCTACCTATGAAGACTTAAAGAGGGAATTGAATCAAGCGACCTACAGGCAAATAATAGAAGAAGAAAAAGCCAAAGAAGGTGTTCCTTCACTATTGGAGTTTTTTGAAGCATTGATAGAAGAACGAAGTAAGAACCCTAAATATGCAGTAGCTACCATCAAGGTATATAAAACTACCTTTAATCATCTGAGCAACTACAAAAAGACAAAATTCAAAGACCTAGATTTTGATACGATTGATTTAGACTTCTTTAATAAGTATGTGGCGTATCTATTCCGTAAACATCAATTTTCGACCAATCATGTCAATAAACTAATCACCACCCTAAAGGCAGTACTCAATGAAGCAACAGAAAGAGAAATCAACACCAATCTAAAGTTTAGGAACAAAAAATTTAGAGTACCTAAGGAAGACGCTAAAAACATTTATCTGAGCTTAGAGGAACTGGATATATTGTATGAGCTGGATTTGTCGAACAATAGGCGACTGGAACGGGTAAGGGATTTATTTTTAGTAGGGTGTTATACAGGATTGCGATTTAGTGACTTTACCAATATACGTCCTGAACATATAAGAGAGATAGACAATACAAAGGTTATTGATATTATCACTCAGAAGACCAAACAGCCTGTAACGATTCCTATCAACTCTAAAGTAGGGGCTATCATGGAACGCTATAAAGATGGGGAACGGGTGTTGCCTAATACCTTATCTAACCAAAAGATGAATAAGTACCTTAAAGAGCTAGGAGAGCTTGCTCAACTCAATGAAGAAGTAATCAATACCCGTTCTGTGGGTGGTAAAAGGATAGAAGAAAAGAAATATAAATACGAAATGATAAGTACCCACACAGCTAGACGGTCATTTGCTACCAATGCCTACAAGAGTGCTGTACCTGCTCCTTCTATTATGAAAATAACAGGACATACTACAGAATCTTCTTTTATGAAGTATATCAAAATCAATAACGAAGAAAATGCTCTTTTGATCGCTCAAAATTCATTCTTTCAATAAAAATAGAACCAATGGAATGGTATAAATATTATGATATGTTCAATCTTATTAATGAGCATATAGAAAAAGAACTTTTAATAAAAGACACTATCAAGATATATGGAGGTTATCCATTTGCAACAAAGGATTTTGTTATCAATATTAGCAAATTAGAAGAACACGCAAATCATCACTTTGAGCAGTTGAAAAATGTCTACATAGAAAAATCTAAAAGACAGAATATTTATAGTTGTATTGATTCAGAACTAAAAGACATCATTGTAAATTTTGCAAATAACCAATATACCTATTCCTTTGTATCTAATGAAGGACAAAAGGTTCTCCTTTATTATTACATAGATAGATTGATTCAAGATTTGACCAATAATCAACTAAAAGGAGAGGCACGTAATAGTCAAACTTTTTACCGTTTGTGGGCTTACAGTAGGTACTGGTTTTGGCTACATAAGCAAAATAAAACTTATGGAAGATTACTAAACTATAGACCTTATAATGTAAAAGAAGCTCCCCCAAATAAAAAAACAGGAATGCCTTATAGAGAGGATAACGATTTAATATTAGAGATAATACTCACTAACGATAATAACCCCTACAATATTATTGAAGAACTAGTACTATACCTTAATAATATCCAACAAGAAAGTACTCGTAGAGCGGCTATATTTAAGATAAAAAAGATTGCTTATGATTACTATCAAAAGGATAGAAAAGAATATCCAAGAGCTTTGCCATTAGCTGCTATAAATCTAAGTAAAAACAAAGAGAAACTTAAGGAGCAATATATTCAAATTATTGATTATTTGAATGAGATATATGGTATAAATATAAGTACTACAAAGACTAATGAAAATGCAAGACCCACAACCCATAATCAAAAACTCATTTGGAATGGTCAAAAGAACACCTTAGTAGATATATTTCATCAGTTAAGAAATATGACTGTAAATAAAAAAGGTACTCCCATACCCTTAATAGATAACTCCTATGATGAAATAGCTACTTTTTTGAAAGAGAACTTTCATTGCTTCGATAATACAACCCTAAGAACAGTACACACTACATTGACCAAAGAAGAAAATAAACCTAAAAAATCAACAAATAAAATAACCCTGATACAGGGTTTTGAGACAGATTAGGGACTATTTGTAACTTTTTTACTACGACAGAAACTACGCCGTATTTTTTGACGCTATAGAACCCCCTAACATTGTGGTATTAATTATTTGTACACCAAATATCATATACCATGAATGAAGATTTAATAGTAGTAACTACTGACCAGCTAAGCAACCTTATTTTTGATAATGTAGTCAAGGCACTAGAGCAGCTAAAAGAGAATGAAAAAGCTACTAAAGAAAATAAGCCAAAAAATATATTGCTCACTCGTAAAGAGACAGCAAAGCTATTGGGCGTATGCCTAGCAACCATAGATAACTGGACAAGACAGGGCAAGCTCCAAAAACACCGCAACGGGAATGCTGTCCGTTACCATAGAGATGAAGTCATAGCTTCTTTTGATACGCTACAGCGTTACCAACGATAATTGATACCACTATTATATTATGATAGACGCTATCAATATGATTGTTGCACTACCTGAGTGTGCTATGCCTTCTGTGGTCTGTAGTAGTCAAATACAGGACTTTTATTGGCAGGGCTTACACTTCTTTCCTAGTGGAGAGTATAGGTATGTAGCTAACAAACAGAGCTTGCAAAGATTAGATTTGAGCAATCTATACATTAGCTTTGGGACAGGTACGACTGCCAAACTCAAAATAGCTAACTCCCTACACAAAATTAGCCATGATGGCTATAATCATACTGATTTTACCAAAAGTCAGTTGGAAGATGTGATACATCACCTCTGTAGTACATTGGATATACCACCTGAGAGCATGAGCCTACAGGGTAATCTTGAATTTAGTGTCAATATAGTAGTAGAAGATGCTCAATTCATAATAGAAAATGCTATCAAGCATAAAAACAAAGGCTTGCAGCAGATGAATAAAAAAGGCAAGGTCTATGGTAAAAAAGCCATCTATACCAACTATTTTATCAAAATATATAATCCTTTGGCTAAAATCAAACTAGAGGGCAATAAAGGGGGCTTAAAGATAATAGATACTAATAATGTACTAAGAGTAGAAATAACAGCTAAAGCGGACTATATTCGCCGTTCTTGGAGTATTCCTGTACATAGTTTGAGTAGCCTACAAAAGGATACTGTATTGACAGCATTGGGGCAACGCTTGGGCGAAATGAGCAAGGGTTTTATATTTAATATTAAGCCTCCAAAAATGACCTTCAAACAAACCCAAATTTGGTACACCTTCACCCACATGACACCATCAGAAACCCAACGATACAATAAAGGAACTGGAAAGTCCAATTTCTATAACCAACGCAAGAAATACAAAGACCTTTGTAAACAATCTAATATAGATTTGAGTACAAAAATCAGGGAGAAATGGGCGTTTCTGCAAGCTCACTAAAAGACTGCTTTGCTACTTGTAATATACACCAAAATACTACCACTATAGTGGAATCTATAGATTAAGGATAGCAGTTTGAATATAGTGATGGACTAGATACCTCTTAAATGGGCTTTAAGTTCATCTAAGATAATAGTATCTCTAATTTGTTGTTTGGCAGGTGTACTTTCATCGAAAACAACTTTAAGAACATATAACCAACCTGTACTAGGATCAAAGTTGTTTCTCAAATATTCAACTCCTGCTCCTTTCGTTCTTGCAGCACAAATAATGACATCAGGAGAATCACCATGTACATTTTTTAGAGTATCAACTCTTTTGACGTGGTCTATATTATCACCAGCAGCATTAATACCAATGGTAAAGTTATTAATAGTCAATACACCATGTATGTTTTTTTCTAAATTAGTGGGGTCAAATCCTACGGTATTAACAGCTCCACGAGTATGAATCAACCACTCTACTATTTTATTTATTTTAGTAGTCTTCCCAACATTGCTAACACCTTGCAATACAATTATCTTTCTCATGTTAGTTATATTTAATGTTTTACGAATATGCTTACAGTTTCCCCTTGAAGGCTTGGTCTAATAACGACTTTTTGAGCTGCTCCCAATGCTCCAGCTTACTTTTATTAGCGGCTTCTAGTTGGTCTATGTTTTGGAATAGCTCGTCTAGCTTTTTGACTATTTTTTGTTGTTCAGGTAGTGGAGGGAGAGGGATTTGTATTTTTTCTAAAATAGAAACATTAATATTTTTTTGAGCTGTTTTTGTTGATAGTTTATCTAATTCAGACTTAAAATATCTAAAGAAGTAATTAGTGTATAAGTTTGATAAATAACCCTCTTGACAAATTAATCCAACAACACTATCAGGGAAACAGGCATCTATACCTAGAATTGCTGTTTCTCCAATATTTGCAGCAATGGTTATACAAAGTGTACCTTTTACCCAAAGTTTACTTTGTGCCAATCCTTTTTCATTATATGTCTTATCAAATGTGGTAATATACCCTCCACCAGCACTTCTTATATTACCTGTTTGAATTAATGGATATTTCCCTCCATACAAAGAGGGTTCATTTCTAGGACGATGTTTTGACTTACCTCTTTTTATTAAACATACTTCTTTTAACTTCTTCCATTCCCACCCCAAAGGCAATCCATTATCACCCACAGTAGCAGCACCAAACAATTGCCCTTTAAACGCTTGGTCTAGTAGCGATTTTTTGAGTTGTGGAATTTCTTCCAAATTCTGCTTCACTAACTCTATCGCCTTATCTATTCCCTCAAATAGTCCATCTAGCTTTTTGACGAGGCGTTTTTGCTCTTGTAGGGGAGGGAGGGGGATTTGTAGGGAACGAATGTAGGATTGACTTATATTAGGTTGAGCACCACCGAAGCTGTCTTTTATAATTTTAGTTCTTTGAGACAATAAATAATAGAACATATACATTTCTTCAAACAAACTATAGTCATTTCTGATAGCACAAATCGCTTGATTCGTTGCAGTATCAATACCTAGTATTCCGAGTTTTCCAGCAGTTGCTCCATACATTGCCAACATCAGAGTCCCTTTATTAACAATTTTAGCAGATGACTTATCTAAGCCTAGTTTTGTTATAAATTCAGAATTTTTGATAACTAACCCATCTGTTAATTCTCCTGATTTTAGCCAAGGTATTTTACCATTCCAATATTCAGTCTTACTTCTATTTGGAGTTCCTCCACTAGTTGTTTTAGCAATAGTTCCAATTTCTTTCCATTCCCACCCCTCAGGCAATTTATCTATATTCTTTTTCTTAGCCATTGATAAGGGAATTTATAGTATTGAGCAAAGTATTTATTTGTTTATCATTGTCCTGTATAGCATTCAGGTAGTGGGTAGGAGCTTCTAGTATTTCTTCTTGGGCAGTAGTGGGGTTTTTAGCGGCTATATCATAGTCTTCTATTTCGGTTGCTTTGACTGTCCACGAGTGGTCACTGTCTGTACGGTGGGGGTAGAGCTGTAGAAACTCTTTGAAGTGGTCATACTGTATGGGCTTGTTCTTAGTCAGCTTATGGGGTGGAGTTACTTCATAGTACCATATATCAGAGGTTGCTCCTGTTTTCTCAAAAAATATCACATTGGTTTTGACCCCACTATACGGCAGAAACACACCAGCAGGCAGACTAATGATAGTATGTAGATTAAAGTCCTCTAGTAGGCTTTTTTTGACTGCCTGAAAAGCTTTGTTGGTCTGAAACAGTACGCCCTCAGGAATCACTATAGCCGCCTTGCCACCTGTTTTGAGCTTTTTCATAAAATGCTGCATGAATAGCAGTTCTGTTGCATTGCTCTTGATGGGGAAGTTTGCCTGTATTTGGCTTTTTTCTTTCCCTCCAAAGGGTGGATTGGCTAGTATAATGTCATGTCTATCACTTTCGCCAATGTCTCTAATATTGCCCGTCAGGGTATTGGTTTTGGTAATATTAGGGCTTTCCATGCCATGTAGTATGAGGTTCATCATACACATGATGTAGGCAAGGGGTGTTTTTTCATTCCCAAAGAAAGTATCATATTGCAACTGTTCCAAATCGCCCGTTTTCTTGACCTTGTCTCTGAGATATTCAAAGGCTTGTATCAAAAATCCTCCTGTTCCTACTGCTCCATCATAGACTGTCTGTCCTATGGTAGGATTGAGGGCTTCTATCATGACTTTTATCACAGGTCTAGGCGTATAAAACTCGCCTGAGTTGCCTCCATCTGCTCCCATGCCTTTGAGTAGTCGCTCATAGATATTGGACAGCTCAAACGTCCCTTTTTGAGTATTGAACTCTAGTTCATCTACTATATCCAGCACTTCCCTAAGGGTAGCCCCATTGGCAATCCTATTATCTAGAAAATCAAAGATAGCCCCTATCTTGTAGCCTAGGCTTTTGGTATCCTCCTGTTTTTTACTAAACTCTTTGAGATAAGGAAACAGCTTTTTGTCTACAAACTCTTTGAGGTCACTAGAAGTCAAGGCTCGTTTGTGGTCTAGTTTGCCATCTTCCCCCTTAGGACACGCCCACATACTCCAGCGATATTTTTCTTCTATGACATAGCTGTAGTCTTTGCCATCTAGTAGGGCTTCATTGGCTTTCTTTTGCTCGTAGCTATCCAAGTACCTGAGGAACAAAATCCAGCTTATTTGTTCGGTGTAGTGCATTGCTCCAGAGATACCATCATCTCGGCGGAGTATATCGGTTATTCTGTCTATTTTTTGTTGTATGGACATTATTTGTTTTTAGTGTTTTTTGTAGTGTTGTAGATTCTAAAAGGGCTGCTAAGATACTTTATCTTTATAAATTTGTTCTTGCAATTGAATAAAAGCGGCTACCAATTTGTCAGCCCCTCCAAAAGATTCAATGACTTGATTGGTATCCATTTTTTTGAGTTTAATCAATTCAGATAGGTTGCCTCTGTCTAGTTCTTGGATACCATCCTGTTCATAGCGTTCTAGCAGAAATTTAAGAAACTCCTGAGCCTTTAGATTTTTGTAGACATCAAAAAACTGTAAGTCATTGCGAACAGAAGCCGCTCGGGTAGTTCTTGTCTTTAGGGCTTTATTATGAGATAGATGATTGAGTACATCAAAAATATCACAGTCTTTGGCATCTATGATTTGTTTTAGACTTTCTAGGTGTTCTTCTGCTATATTTTTGTTTTGTAGGTAGGTCAATGCTTCCTTTCTAGCGTTAGGATTCGCCCACATTTTACGCAATTGCTGTTCGTCTTGGTATAGCTCGGGCAGGTAGCTCATTATCCTTCTGAGAAATTCATCTGCTGTCAGTGGTCGCCCGTCTTCATCTATGTACTGTATAGCAATATTCTTTATCTCTATGGTTCTATCACTGGATAGATATACTTTTACTTTCTGTTTGGGTTCAGGTAAATCTATAGCACCACCACCAGTAGTATAGCCTTCTTCTTCCTCTTCTACCCCTTCTTTTTGTTTAGTTCCTTTAGGTTTGGAAGTACCTACTTCAATGGTAGTAGTAGTTTCTTCCTCAGGCAGTCCATCCCATTCAGCATCTTGAAACAGGTCAGAACTAGCCGTAAAATCAAGGATAGTAAAAAAGTCCTTATTGTCATACACTCTTGTACCTCTTCCTATGATTTGTTTGAACTCTACCATAGAACCAATATTCCTAACCAAAACAATATTGCGAACATTACGAGCATCTACACCAGTAGTCAGCATTTGGGAAGAAGTCAAAATAGTAGGAATGTTTCTATCATTGTCTTGGAAGTCTTCCAAATACTTTCTACCATCTTTACCATCATCAGAAGTGACACGGACACAATAGTTTTTATCTTTTATTGCTTTATGGTTGTTGATAGCATCACGCATATTGGCGGCGTGTTCTTGGTCAGCACAGAACACAATGGTTTTATCAAAGGTATTGATTTGGTCTATTATTGTTTTAGCAATCAAATCTATACGCTCATAGAGTATAATATCTCGGTTGTAGTTTTTACGGTTGTAAATCTTTTCGGGATCTACTTCTCCATTTATTATGTCATCCCCTGTCTGATAGGTATATTCATCCAGTGTGGTTTCAAAACGTTTGACCTTGTAGGGGCTTAAAAATCCATCTTCTATCCCTTCTTTGAGTGAATACTCATAGACAGGTTTACCAAAGTAATCATAAGTATCTACGTTTACATCTCTTTTGGGCGTGGCAGTGAGTCCTATTTGTACAGCAGGGGAAAAGTGATTGAGTACCTTACGCCACGTTCCCAAATCTTTTGCTCCACCTCTGTGGCATTCATCTATAATGATTACATCAAAGAAATCTTTTGGATAATCCAAATAGTACCCTTCTTTATCTTCTCGCTCAGCTATGGCTTGATAGATGGCAAAATATAGACTATAGTTGGTAGGAACTTTTCCTTTGCGTTTTTTTATTTCTTCCCCATTGATTTTGACTAGGTCTTTTTCTAAGGCGTTGAAGGTGTTGATAGCTTGGTCAGCTAATATATTTCTATCTGCTAGGAACAGGATTTTTGGTCTATGATTAGAGCCAATGGTATTCCATTTAGCTTGATAGAGTTTGTAGGCTAGTTGATAAGCAATGACTGTTTTGCCTGTTCCTGTGGCTAAGGTTAGTAAAATTCTATCTTGTCCCTCACAAATCGCTGTTATCGCCTTATTGATGGCTAATTCTTGATAATAACGGGGTGTCTTGCCGCCTTCCTTGCTATAGGGTTGGTTGATTATCTTTTCTCTGAGTGTTCCCTTCTTTTTATGAATACGTTGATAGAGTTGTTCAGGAGTAGGATATTTATCAATATATTTTCCTTTGCCCTCCAGCATATCAAACTCATAGATTTGTTTACCATTGGTAGTATAGACAACTTCTAGGTTGAGTAGTTCCCCATATTTTTTAGCTTGTTCTAGTCCAGTGGTGGGGGGGAGGTTTTGCCTTTTGGCTTCTATGATCGCCAACTTTTCATTCTTGTATTTCAACAAGTAGTCAGCACTTAGTTTTTTGGCTCTACGTCCACCGCCTATCAATCGTCCATCTGTGATAGTATATTCTACTTCAATAAGATTTCCCCAACCACTTTCATATAAGGCAGGGTTTATTAAATCCAATCGAGTTTGGGCTTCGTTTTTCATAGGAATGATTGTTGTTTTGCTAAATATGGATTCTGAATCTAATAAAAATAGAGCTAATCCAATTCATTTTTGAACTACTTTCTTCTTATCTTATGTTAGAATCAAGATACTATAGTCTTACTATGCAAGAGGTTGTTTTGTTACTTTTCTCTAATGATTTAGGTTATTTTTTGATATAAATAGATATTATGGGGCGATATGCTACTTTTCCTATTACGATAGAGGATTGCTTTACAATCAGTTGCAAGAATCTAAAAGATTGGGGCTACTTAACACCAAATACATATTGCCGACGTACTACTACCGTTACTTATGGTAGAGCAGATGGGGAAGGTAGTTCTATTGGTTTAGTAATTTGTAATACTGCTACACAATCTTATATAGAATTTAATTACACCATTAGACCTAATGAAGAAGCTCCTATCAAAATCAGTTATCGTGTTCCATTGGTGAAAGTCCCTACCAATATAGGTGATAGCTATAGATTTTATTTTTTGTGTCCTCATACAGGCAAAAGGTGTTCTAAGCTCTACAAGCCACCACAGGAGCATTATTTTTTACATCGTGCTTCATTCCCTTATTTATTCTATCAAAATCAATTACAAAGCAAACAGGAGCGATTATTTTATAATCATTCAGAACTAGGATTAGAAATTAAAATAGATAACCTATACTATGAGTTGGGGAAAAAATATAAGAAAAGACACTACAGAGGCAAACCAACACCATTAGTCAAAAAACTAAACACACTGTTAGAACAATATAGCTAAAATGAGAGGGTGAAATGTCAAAAGTGCATATTATTGTAATAAACCGACCCCTATACCGACCCCTACTAATAAGTAAAGCCTTGCTAATCGTTGATTAACAAGGCTTTGTAATTTTAAATGGTGGAGCTGGAGGGAGTCGAACCCTCGTCCAGTCAAAGCATCGACAAGCTTTCTACACTGTGTAGTCTCTAATCGGATTTCGGATACAAATTGGTTTAGAAACGAACGAGTTTATATCCTAGCATCTTCTTGTTTTGCCCCCACTCTGGATACACAGTTGAGTGGCTAGTCTAAAGGGTTGGTTATGCGAGGCACGTTGTGTATTAGACGTCAAACGTGGGTCGCAATGGCTCTTATCACTTAGTGATTAGGCAGCCATGGCATACTGAGTATTGCCATTTAAAAGTTGTTATGTGATATTTTTAACGAGATAGTCACACCTGTCTCGACATGCTTACTTGCAGAACATTCTATGCTGTCAAATCCAGTCAGCCCCAGTTGTCAAAGAATTGTACTGTCACTCAAAACAAAGGTGTTTTTTTGTGCAGTTCGCCAATATAACTACTTTGATAGATTTAAAGTTCAAAACCTTTCCTTTTTTTTATAAATAGGGAAATACTTCTTTTGTTTTTCATTTTGGGAAATAATGTTAAAAAATATAGTTGATGGAATTTTTTTATAAAGCTTAACAGTTGTTAGGGGTGTGCCAAGAGCTTAATTGATATTTTATTATTTAGTAATAGGTGTACTATTTTTTTGTTAATCAAACCTCATTTTTGAATTAATAGCCTTAGCTATTGATGAAAGAATAGGTGAAGAGTAACGGGAAAAGAGTTTTCATATTACAAATGAAGAGGATATCAATCAAGCTCTAAAAAGGCTACAGCGATTTTTTGCTAAAAAAAGAGCTGATTTTCTAACTAAATTTATGATGATGGATACGACAGAAAGTTATTCCAGACCAGCTATTGCTACTTGTTTTACCTTCAGTGTATTATTTTTTATGCTATTTAGCAATAGCTTATTTGCCCAAAAAGATTCGGTTAATCACTACAACTTAACCTTGGAAGACTCTACTCAAGTAGAAGCCTTACTTTCCAAAATTTTAGAAGAGAGCAATTGTGATTTTAGCCTTAGTGCTTCTTCTTCTGTTCGTCAAATGCTTTATTCTTATCACATCCCTCCAAGAGATACCTTTCATCATTATTCTCCACCTCATGGACCAGATACGATTTGGATACATGATACCATTACTATCCAGGATACACTTACCCTTCAAGATACATTGACAATAGTCAAAACAGAGATAGACTCCTTTTTTATGGATAGTTCTACTCACCGAGTAGACACTTTTTATGCAGATACCCCACAAGCTCGTATAGATACTTTCTATCCCCCGACTACCGTCGTCGCTACTCCTCAGCAAGAGGATATGCAAGCGGCTAAAGATATATTGGTACAAATCCGTCAAGACCAACAACTTTCTGCTCAGATAGAAGAAGTGGTTCGAGATATGGATGCCAGTGATATGCACCGTTTTCAGCAGGATTTAGAAGAATCGCTCCAGCGACTGCATGATGAGCTGAAAGAAAAAGAACGAGCAGAGCGTCTAGCAGCTCGCGAAGCCAGAAAGACTGCTCGTGATAAACGACGAGCAGATTGGAAAAAACTATCAAAAGAAGAAAAACGAGAAATTGTAAAAGAAGAAATTGCGGCTATAGCTGAAGAGGCTGGTTCTAAAGTGAAAGATGGGGCTTTGGTGATTGGAGCTGGGGCCGCAGCTAGTGTTGCAGTCGTGACCGCAGTTGTTGTTGGTGGGGTTTATGCGATAGGAAAAGGGATTATCAATGCTGTTTCTGATATTTGGAATTGGATAGATGCTCATTTTTATGTCCGAGTAGATTTGAGTTGTGCCGAGCAACGCAGGATTAGACGTAGACGTCTTTATGTAGCTGCTGTGAATAAACAACGACCCTTGGAGTTCTATAAAGGTGGCTGTCCTGGGTGGTAGATTTGTTTGTTTTGAATTACAGCGGTAGTTGATTTTTTTGCAAATCTGATAGTCTTTTTTCTATAACAGGACTTAATTTGTATATTAAGGTACTTTTTTTAACAACCTTTATTACAATAAAATAAAAATGAAAATAGGGATTATACGCGAGGGCAAAGTGCCACCAGATTCTAGAGTGCTTTTTACACCAGCTCAGTGCCAAGCATTGCAACAACAATATGGGATTGAATTTGTAGTACAGCCTTCAGCTGGGCGATGTATTCCAGATAGTGCTTACGAGGCAGCGGGAATCACTTTGTCAGAGGATATCATGGACTGTGAGATATTGGCAGGGATCAAAGAAGTACCTAAAGAACAATTGATAGCAGATAAAACCTATTTTTTCTTTTCGCATACGATCAAAAAGCAGCCCTATAATCGGTCACTTTTGCAAGAGATTATCCGAAAAAACATCACTTTGCTAGATTATGAAACGTTGACGAATGAAAACCGAAAGCGAGTGATTGCTTTTGGACGTTTTGCGGGTATTGTAGGAGCACACAATGGGATGATGACTTACGGGAATAGGACAGGAGCATTTGAGCTCAAGCAAATGCACTTGTATGATGATTATGCGGCAGCTATTGCCTATTACAAAACCTTGGAATTTCCCAAAATGCGTATTGTATTGACAGGTACAGGAAGAGTGGCAAATGGGGCAGCAGAGGTGTTGGATCATATGGGAATCAAGAAGGTAAGCCCAACTGATTTTTTGACTCAGAAATACAATGAGGCTATTTATACTCAGCTGACCTGCTCTGATTACGCCGCACTCAAAGAACCTGATGGAGAGCCATTTGATATGCAAGATTTTTATACGAATCCTGTGAAATATAAGTCAATTTTTGGGTCTTATACCAAGATAGCTGATTTTATGATTAATGGTATTTATTGGGATAATGCAGCTCCTGCATTTTTTACAGCAGAGGATATGCAGCAAGAAGACTTTGCTATTCAAGTGATCGCAGATGTTACTTGTGATATTGCCCCTGTAGCTTCTATTCCTTCTACTTTATTTGCGACTACTATTGCTAATCCTGTGTTTGGTTATGATCCCAATACGGCGACTGCGGTAGAACCTTATCAGGCAAATACGATTGATATGATGACGATTGACAACCTGCCTAATGAATTGCCTAAGGATGCTTCTAAATCGTTTGGCGAACAGTTTACTGCCAATGTATTGGAAGAGCTATTAGGGCTCAAAAATACGGGCATGATCGAACGAGCAACGGTAACAAAAGGCGGTCAACTCGGTAGTCACTTTACTTATTTGCAAGATTATTTGGACGGAAAAGAGTAAGTTTTTTCTATTCGGGAACATTTGCTAATGAAGTGGGAAAAACTGCCTATTTGGGAGGCTCTTTTTTGTTTCATCTTTGTATTGTCATAAAAATTAAATCATTTATTTAAATACAAAGAATTATGTTACACTTAAGAAAACTTTCGATTTTTGCTGCTTTTTTTATTGCTATTATTGCTACAGCACAGGCACAAGTCAATAAAATTAGTTTGGGGCAAACCCCAGGTGAATTCACTATCAAAAGTTTGACCTTGACTCCAGGACAGTACCAGTTTGAAATATTAAATAATGGGGTTGAGCACGAAATAGGGTTTGTACTTGCCCCAAAAGGTAAAACAGAACCAGAGCATCATATTAAGGAGGCTTATGTAACGGCTCCTGTTAAGAATGGAAAAAGTTCTACTAGTAAAGTCGTTTTGTTGGAAGCAGGGGAGTATGTTTATTTTTGTCCACTAAACCCTACAGAGCAATATAATTTGACAGTAGAAGCATCTGTGAAGAAAATTGCATTAGAGCAAGTAAAAGGAGCATTTACACAAACAAGTTTGACATTGGAAGCAGGAAAATATCAGTTTGCGATATCAAATAATGGAGTAGACCACGAATTGGGATTTGTATTAGCACCAAAGGGAAAGACAGGACAAAAATATCATATCAAAGAAGCTTATGTAACAAAGCCAGTTAAGGAAGGAATGACTTCAATGACAAAGGTAGTTGATTTGGAAGTAGGGGAGTATGTGTATTTTTGCCCACTGAACCCTACTAAAGAATATAATTTGACAGTAGAAGCACCTGTGAAGAAAATTGCATTAGAGCAAGTAAAAGGAGCATTTACACAAACAAGTTTGACATTGGAAGCAGGAAAATATCAGTTTGCGATATCAAATAATGGAGTAGACCACGAATTGGGATTTGTATTAGCACCAAAGGGAAAGACAGGACAAAAATATCATATCAAAGAAGCTTATGTAACAAAGCCAGTTAAGGAAGGAATGACTTCAATGACAAAGGTAGTTGATTTGAAAGCAGGAGAGTATGTATATTTTTGCCCACTGAACCCTACTAAAGAATATAACTTAACCGTAAAGTAATTGTTAGTGTTGATTTTGTTGAAGTCAATTGTTGAATTGTTGATTTAATCAATTGTTAGTGTTGATTTTGTTGAATTGTTGAAAGAGTTGTAAAGCTTTAAATTCAACAATTCAACAATTCAACAATTCAACAATTCAACAATTCAACAATTCAACAAAATGCTATCTTTTCTTTACTAATTTTTTAGCCTGTTTGAGTGCCTCTTTTTGTTCTGATAGAGAATTTTCCATTGTTTCTACTTCTTGAGATTCTTTTAGTAAGCTATCTTTACTTTGTTCGAGTTGCTTTTCATTTTTTTCGATGTCACGTTTAGCTTTTTCGATTTTACGCTCGTATTTTTTACGTTTGTTTTCTATTTTTTTGACATCACGTTTTTCTCTTCTTAATTGTTTTTCTTCTGCTTTAATTTGAGCAGCCAATAGATCAGCCGAAACATAATATCCAAAGTCAGTAACTACTTTTTGCCCAATAGGGTAGCGTTCAGGGAACTGAGCCGAACTCAAGTAAGTAACTCCCAAATTGAAAGCAACATAAACAAATGTTTTTTCTTCTTGCTCGCTGATTTTGGTATAAATATCAACGGTATTGTCACTTAGATTCTGAACGGTAGCTTCATCAGAGAAATACTCGTTGCTTTTACGATTGTATTTTGTTTTCCCTTTATAGCGTTTAGCGAATTTTTTCCAGGCTTTAGCGACTAATTTTTGATTTTTACCATCTAATTCTAATACTAGAGCATTGAAACTTCCAGAACTGAGAGCAGTAGTTTCTTCTCGAATAGTAAAGTCGTTTTGTGCTACCAATGTTGTATTGAAAATTAGAGCCGAAAAAAGGAATAAGTAAATTTGTTTTAACATGATGTGTGTTTCTTATCTTGATTTAATGAAGCAATATTGTGTAATAGATACTAGTAGTAGTAATACTACCCACTTTACTATATAAATACTCTTGAAGAGAGGCTTTTGTTCATAAGTATAGAATAATACTACCTAGTTTATACGTCATCTAAGACGCTTCAAAACGAAATTAGTCACCTTTGTATAGGAGTGAAATGTGTATAAGCGATTTAAAATAGGTCGCTATAATAAAGGGACCACTGTCCATGCTGTTAAGATAGTAAATCCGACGATGACAGCATAGTATTGATAATTTTTCTCTTCTTGTCGGAAGATCATTTTTAGAGTGCAAAAAACACCAAGCATAAGTAATGCAAGGGCAACAAGGCTAGCCAAGTCAATACCTTGCTGAAATTTCCCAAGGTTATGGGAACCCATTGAAAATTCCATTGTCAAGGTGGAAATTATTAGATGAATGGTAATAAGATATAGTAAAAACCGAAATGCCCAAGATCTGTAATTCATAGTGGTTAGGTGAAATAGCTACTTTGGTCAAAAATGAAATGAAAAAACTACAGCCCCTATTGTATAAGGAGACTGTAGTTTCATTATTTAGATAAACTCTAAGAGTGAGTTGATTTACTTCAGGTTAGTAGCTTCTTTACAAACTAAATTACGATAGGTATCTTTGTGTACATAGTACGACATACGAGCCAATTTAAGGTATTTGTAGCCACCACTCAAGTCTGGGTTGCCGTTTGCTTTTTTCTTTTTGAAGGCTAAAGCCGTTTTATTTCCTTTTTCAATTCCTTTGATGAACCTAGCCATTAGGCGAGCCTGTTCATATCTACCTTCCCAACCGAGTCCTGTTGCCTCTACCATACCCAGTACAAATAAATTATCATCTTGTGGGTGGAATATATTTAGATACAATTCTGGAGACATGTCTTGCCAGTTGAGCAATTTTTTATCAATGAATGGGAAATGTAACTTATAACCTGTAGCGAGTACAATGAGGTCATAATCTTGTTGGGTACCATCTTTGAAGTGTACCGTATTGCCATCCATTTCTTTGATATCAGCTCTCACTTTGACATCTCCTTGACCGATATGGTGTAGGATTAGGGTATTGATAACAGGGTGAGATTCGTAAATTTTGTAAGCAGGTTTTGGAAATCCAAAATCAACAGGATCGCCAGTAAACCAACGCAATAGTTTGGTATCAATCAATTGTTTGATAGGACGGGGCATTTTTATTTTACCTCCTACTGTATCCGAAGGTTTTCCGAATACATATTTGGGAACGAAGTAGTATCCTCTACGAACACTAATATCAATTTTTTGTGCTTGGTGTACGGCATCCACTACAATATCACAGCCACTATTCCCTGCACCAATTACCAATACTCTTTTGTCTGTAAATACAGTTGATTTTTTGTACTCTGAAGAGTGCATGATTTTTCCTGAAAAATTACCTTTGAAAGACGGCTTGTTTGGTTCAGACAGCGTGCCATTCGCAATGATGACGCCTTTATACAGGAATGTTTTTTGTTCGCCAGTAGCGGTTTTGATGGTTACTTTCCATTGTTCTCCCTGTTTTTCTACTGCTTCTACTTTAGTATTGAAATAATAATGGTCATATAGCTTGAAATTACGAGCATAATCAATGAAGTACCGTCGCATCAGACGTTGTCCGGGATAATCAGGAGTATCATTAGGCATAGGGAAGTCCTTGAATTCTGTCGTTGTCTTAGACGAGATCAAGTGAGCCGATTCGTAAATGGTACTCTTTGGATTATTGATATTCCAAAGCCCCCCGAAGTCAACACCAAGCTCAAAGCCATCGAAATCTATTCCTTCTTCTTTGAGTGCTTTGGCCCCAGACATTCCTGCTGGACCAGCTCCTATGATACAATATTTTTTTTCGGTAGTAGTAGGTAGTTGGCTTGGATTATCAAAATTTCCCATAAATAACAATAGTTTACTTTTTAAGCGAGTTTAATCCCCTAATTTACATTAAAAAAATCTATATTGAATAAGTTTTTAGTAAAAAAAAGAAAGAAAATATGAAGCGTAACTTTACCAATAAAACAATAGTTGTAACAGGTGCTTCGGGTAACTTGGGGACGGCTATATGTACGGAGCTGGCAAAGGCAGGAGCAACCATAGTTGGGTTAGATTATAATCCAGTGACGGTAAAAGAACTGCAACGAAAGATGGCGGAAAAAGGGATTGACTTGATTCCTGTGGTGTGTGATATTACCAATAAAGAAGCTTGTTATGAAGCGGCTCAAAAAATAATGCAGCAGACAGGGCGTATTGATGGACTCATTAATAATGCTGGAATTACTCATATAGAGCGATATACAGCTATGGACAAGAGCAAGGAAATTACTAGAAGAGTCATGGAGGTTAATTTTTTTGGGGCAGTGAATTGTACGGAGGCCATGTTGGATCAAATTATTCAAAACAAAGGAGTAATTGTCAACATATCTAGTGTGGCAGGCTTTGCCCCCTTGTTAGGGCGTACGGCTTATGCGGCTAGTAAACACGCTCTACATGGTTTTTTCGAATCATTGGGAGCCGAATTGCAGGCAGATGGTGTCCATTGTCTAATGGTTTGTCCATCGTTTATACAAGCACCTAAAGAGGCTTTGTCAGAAGCTTCTGCGGCTAAAAATTCTATTTACCAAAATAAAAAAACAATAGGACCAACAGTATCTGCGGCTACTATTGCAACTGAGATTAGAAAAGCTTGTATTAAGGGACAAAAAACATTAGTTATGGGACGTACAGGTAAACTTTCTTATTGGGCGAGGCGAATAGCTCCTAATTTTTATGAAAAAAAAATGATTAATAACCTAAAAGATGAAATCTAATGAACTATAAAATATATGGATATTGGGTTGGTATATTCCTATTAGGAACTGCTTGTGTCAATGAACCAACGATAGAACACGACAGTGCTCCCGCTCCAATCCAAAAGGAAGTGACGACTTTAGAAGAAGAGAAATCTACCTCTATATCTGCTGAAAAGACAAAGGAGGTATGGGAATGGACAGGAACGATTAATAAAACAATTAAAGTTCATGGGGATTTTGAGATCATCAATGATAGGGAAGGAGAGGAAGGAGATGTACTGAAAGGTGTGTTGGTTTATGACAAGGTAGGAAAACCAATTACGTTGATTGGTAAGATTAGAGATAACTACATAAGATTATTAGAGGTAAATAAAGAAGGTGATGTTACAGGTATGATGTCAGGGAAATATGAGGAGGGTGTTATTAGTAATGCTTATTGGTATAGCCCTGCTCGGGAGAAGGAAATGGAATGGAATGTAACGACTAAATTGGTAACAAAAAAGCAAACTCCACTTCAACCATTAGAGATAGAAGGTAGGTATAGTATTCAGTATGGTGAAGCAGGAGGAGGAGGTTTTTTGGAAGTAAAGAAACTAGATGAAACCACGATCCAATTTGATATCTCGAATGTGACAGGAGCCCCTTCACATCATATTGCGGCTGTAGAAGAGGGAAAAGGAAAACTAGAAAAGGGAAATACTGTTGTGTATGATATGACTTACTACGAATCATTAGAGGAAGGAGAGCGAAAGTGTATTTTTAAAATAAGATTTTTTGATGGTTTAGCGGTAGTAGATTATGTAGATGACCATAGCAATTGCATTGATTTTGGACACAATGCAGGTGTAGAAGGATTGTATTATAAAGTAAAAGAATAGAATGAAAGGAATTTATACATTGGTAGTACTACTGATTAGTACCGTTAGTTGGGGACAATATGCCATCGGCAATACTACGATTACTTTTAGTGATGGAGCAAGAGGTGGTCGAGCAGTTGAATCTCATATTTATTATCCTGCTACTAGTGTGGGTGCTGGTGTAGCAGTAGCTAATGGACAGTTTCCTGTTGTTAGTATTGGGCATGGATTTGTGATGAGTTATACGACTTATCAATATCTATGGGAACATTTAGTTCCATTAGGTTATATTGTCGTTTTGCCTGCTACCGAAACAGGTTTGAGTCCTTCTCATAGCGATTTTGGAGCAGATCTGAGTTATGTCATTCAGGCACTTCGTCAAGAAGGAACTACTAGTACATCGTTGTTTTTTCAACATGTCACAGATAAGGCCGCGATTATAGGGCATTCTATGGGTGGTGGTGCTAGTTTTTTGGCAGCATCAAGCGATACTTCTATTACTACTATGATTAGTTTTGCGGCGGCAGAAACTACCCCTTCAGCAATTAGTGCCGCTAATAATATTGCAATACCAACATTAACACTAGCAGGAGATGAAGATTGTGTTTCGCCTCCAGCAACTAATCAGGCTAGTATGTATACCAACCTCAGTGACTGCAAAGCTTATGCAGTATTGCTAGGAGGGAGTCATTGCCAATTTGCTAATAGTAGTACTGCTTGTCAATTTGGGGAACTGTCTTGTAATCGGTCCAATTTTATGACTAGAGCAGCACAGCACACGGCTATCAAAGATTTAATTACTCCTTGGTTATCAGCATGGTTATACCAAGATTATAATGACTGGCTTAATTTTGCAGCACTGAGTACGGGGACTAATCCTGATTATACATTGAGTTTAGTTTGCAATAGTAATGCACCAACTTTTACGGAAAAATTGACAACAGAAAAGTGGGGGATTCGCATTTACCCTAATCCAGCTAAAGAGTATTTGCAGGTAACTAATCTACTAAACGAAAAGGAGTTGACTTATCAGATTGTCAATGTGTTAGGGGAACAGGTCGTTGACGGTACATTGGATGGACAACAAATAGCGATAAGTCGATTGGAGAAAGGAATTTATCAGTTGATATTGAAACGAGGAACAGAAATGGAATCGACTACTTTTATTAAAGATTAGAGAGGTATTAGCTTTGAATCTAAGTATAAAAAGTAGACTTTTTCACTACGAAAACAACTTCAGGCTATACGGAACTGGTCTGTTTTATAAAAAATGAGTCATCCTGATTTATAGGATGACTCATTTTTCATTTTTGTATGAATAATTAGATTACAAACGTTGAGCATCAAAGGCTCTATTGATAATAAAGCTCTTCAGTACTCTTTCTCCTACTCCTGGTACCATTACATGAATCAGATAT
>CAYOJF010000035.1:0-46107 GCA_964404215.1 uncultured Aureispira sp.
TCATTTTCGCCCAAATCGTTGATTTTGAAGAACTTAATTTTTAAACATGCTCTTAAAACTTTTATCCAAATTGCCCTTTTTTGCCAAGATTAATCAAGTCCTTTATAACATCTTGGTTCACTAATGAATTTCGTTCTATTTTCAAATTTGTTCTAGAGTCCGTTATATCTTTCAAAAACAAATGGTTATCTCTAATAGAATAAGCTATATTATGCCAGTTTACTAAACGAGTTTTCTTTCGGAACAACCCTTTTTTCTGATTCAGAAATAGACCTTCTTTTTGAATATTTAATTCCCCTATTTTTATCGTTTCATTTGCTCTCAAACGTTTTTGATATCGGGCTGATATTTTATTTGTGGCAAATGGTATTATGCTCTCTAACAAATTAGCATACATTTCTTTTAGGTAACGTTCTTCTTTGGTATCAGGACGATCACCAGTCATCATAGTATCCAAAATATCTGGATCATTATGTTTTATTGTTTTGGGGGGAATACCATTTTCATTTGTTTTCGCTGCTATCAGAATTTCATCTCCTATCGTGCTTGTTTTTAGTAATATTCTAAAAAGATAATACTGAGGCTCAATAATTTCGTAATAACTGATTGTTTCTAGATTTTCCCAATAAATCGTTCTGCTTTTACATTTAATATAAAATTGATTGGAAGGAGTATACGAATCACCTTTTTGAGCGGCCTCTATACGTTCTTTTTCTTTAGATATATAATAATGTTCTTCTGCTGTTTCGGGGATAAAATAAGATGCATTCAACTGATGATTATCCCAGCTTAGATCAAGATCATAAAACCCTCCAAAATCATACTCTGAAAAGTGTAATCTATTTTGTTCTGCCATCTTATTAAAAGTATCTCTAAAAATTTTTTTTTTGATATGAAGTTGTTTTAGAACATATCCAAATTTTATCTTACCCTAATCACAACAATGCTATTCCAACTCCCCTTTTTTCCCTAACGCTATCAACGCTTCCAAAGCATCCTTATTGATTAAATCGTGTCTACTAATTTTCAAACTAGTCTTATTATCATACTGATCTCTCAAATATAAGGTATCTTGCTCATAAACAACCTCTATATCTTTCCAATCCACTAATATGGTATCATCCAGAAACCATCTTTTTTTCTGTTGCATAAATATGCCTTTTTTCTGGACCATTACCTCTCCTATTTCTATTATCTGATTGGATCTAAGACGTCTTTCGTAACGCTTCACCAACACCTTAGTTGCAACTGGAACAATCTCCTCTATTAGTGTGTTGTACATTTTTTGGAGATAAGTCTTTTGTAATAAAAAAGATGATTCATTGTGAGGTTTGATAATCATACTATCTAATATGTCACTGTGCCTATCTACTTCTCGAGTAGTCTTCATGATAACTTTCTCAATAGTTCGAGTATAAATAACAATTTCTTCCTTGATATCTTTAGTTTGCAGAGCGACTCTAAAACCATATCGATCAACTTGGTCTATTTCATAATAAGAAATACTTTCAATATTTCTCCAATAAAGTAAATTTCCTTTATTGTAAATATAGAACTGACCTCTATCAATATCTGCTGAAGTGCCCTCTTCTTCACTCTCCCATTCCCTTTTCCCCGACCTATCAGAAGCTGTTTCTACTCCATCATGAATAACATAAGATGCCTCTAGTTTATCATCATCCCAACTTAGGTCAAGATCATGAATTCCTCCAAAATCATACTCTGAAAAATGCAATGTGTTCTTTTCTTCCATTATACCTCTTTCTTTTCTATTATTGATAGATTCTTCTAAAACAACTTCCCTTGTTGTCCCATTTTCACCAACCCTTCTATGGCTTCTTTACTACTAATTTTAGATTGATGTAATAGAAATTTTGTTGTTCTCAAATGATATAAATCTCTAAAATAAACCCACTCATTGATAAACTGGTAAGTGATTGACTTCCATTTTACTAATACTAATCTTTTTCTTCGCCACCATTTCTTTTCCACCAAAAAAATTCCCTCTTGTTTGATTAACATTTCGCCAATTCTCAACTCTTGTTCTTGTCTTAAAGTTTCGACATAACGATTTAATAGAACTTGGGTTGAAAATGGAACAATTTCCTTGGTTAAGACAAGATACATATTCTTCAAGTAGCTTTTCTCTTCTTGATATTTATTTCTTGGAATCTCAGTGTTTTCATCCAGCAAATCATCCTCAAGATTTGAGATTCTACGTCTTTCTTTAAGTAGCCTTGTTGTCCTAGCAGAGATAATTATTTTATCCCCCTCTTTTTGGCTTTCCCAAGCAATATCAAAACCATATCGACTGGGAGAATTTATCTCTTGATGAACAACACGCTCTATATCTTTCCAATAGAGCCCTTTGTAATCGTTATTGGTTCGAATATAAAATTTCAGTGCTAATATAGCCTTCTGATCAATATCTTTTTGGCTATCAAATATATTCCTATTTTTTCGTTTATAGGCTTCTAGTAGTTCTTCCATCAAAAAAAACTGTGCTTCCATTCTTTCTTCATTCCAAGACAATGCTATGGAATGAAATCCTCCAAATTTTTGCTCTGAAAAAGAGCGTTCATATCCTTTAGCCATTATTTCTGTCCTTTATCCATACTCCATACCCAATCATCAAATTTCTATTAGAGTATGTTGAAATACAATGCTACTTAGATAATCTTTATTTAATACATAGTAGATCCTCCTCTCACCAACCTTTTTGTCCACTCCCCCGTTTCTCTTATCAATTAATCACTTTTTAACATAAAACCAAATCAAAATGAAAACGTTATTCCTATTTTTATCACTAGCTGTATTGATCACTTTCACTTCTTGCCAAAAAGAAGTAGAGGTAGACCCCAAAGTTGGCACTTGGGAAGTAAAAAATGCCTCTATTCCTAACCTTTCGAGTACGACTAAATATGATGTACAAATTTTTGTCCTCAATAGTGGATTTTCTATCAATATTTCGGAAGCAGGTGCTAGTACAACTACAATGAGCTCTGAGGCAGATCTTGATTCTGAAGTTAGTACAGATATTTATATTTATAAAGCTACACAAATCAATTTCAATGGTGCTTCTGTTGGAACTTCGGAACCTTACTCTAAAGTCAAAATCGTTGTATCTGATGACACTATGAATTTTAGTGGCTACTCTGCACATGGTACTGCTGCTGAAGCTGAAGCCGAAACTACTATCGAATTAGACTTAACATTAACGAGACAATAGATTTTAGATATTTTATTCTTCATACAAAAGCCTTCTTATCAATATTGAGAAGGCTTTTGTCTTAGAGTCTCTATTCTATTTTTTCAACTGTTTGACAAAAGACTACTCTACTTCTTCATTTTCAATTCAATGGCTTCCTCTATTAAATCTACCCATGCTTCGTACATTTTTCCTGATGGATGCAATCCATCTGAAGCCACAAATGCTTTATCCTCTAGACCTTTTCTAGATATGGGTGTAATATCAAATCTATCTATTCCATACTTATTAGTAATAGATTGGTTAATACTATTAAAGTTATCTATTTTTTCACTAATCAGAGCCTGATTTGATGCTCCAAATGGAGTATAGCCATAATCTGGAATAGATAGTACAAAAACATTACTGCGTTTCCCTCCTGCTAGTTTTATAGCCATCTGCAATAAACTATCAAAATTTTTGATATAACTCTGAATGGTTTTGCCTTGGAATTGATCATTAACTCCTATCAATACAGAAACTAAATCAAACGTATCTTTCAGTTGAGCTTGTTCTATCGCCTTTGCCAAATTATCTGTTCGCCAACCTGTCTGAGCTATGATGGTTGTTATTACTTCTCGCCCTTCTGTTTCAAGCCTTTTTTCTAGCTGAATGGGGTATCGTTCTCGTGCTTTGACACTTTCTCCAATAGTATAAGAATCCCCTAAAGCCAAGTATTTAACAATAGGCAACTTGTTCTTCAGATTTTTAGCTTCTTTCGAAATGGAAGTTTGACACCCTCCAAAGAAAATCACACTACACCATAATATCCCCAATAATTTATAGCCCCCCTTCATATTTATACAGTTGTATTGATAGGAGTACAAACTTCTATCAGGAATCCATTATTATCCTTCAGATAGCCAACTTTTTGTCCCCAAGGTTTTGCTTGAATAGGAGCTACCAAAATTGCCCCTGCTGTTATTGCTCGGTCAAAATCTGCTTCAATTTCATTCGTCGTAAAAGCAAGTTCCATCCCAAATGGTTTTTTATTTTCATCACTTACTCTAAAACCTGTTTTAATATTTGACTCACCCAGCTCCACACTAGCGAAAGACAATGTCGTTTCTCCCGTTAGCAGTTCTCCGTAATCTCCTTCTGGTGTTATAAATTTCGTATCGAAACCAAAAGCTGACTCGTAAAAAGATAATGTTTCTGCCACTGACTTTACATACAATATAGTATATCTGAATTCCATAGTTTTCGTAATTGAAGTTGTGTTAGATATGCTCTGAATAACAATGATACAAAAAAGTCCCAAATAATCTGGTTAGACTATTTGAGACTTTATCTTAAGAGTAGGTCTAAATATTAATTTCTATCTTTTCTTACGACGATCGCTTTTTCGCTTATTGTTAGCTCCACCTCTCTGATTACCAGCACTCTTATTCTTACGTCGATTAGCAAAAAATTCTTGCTTTTTGCGTTGTTTCTCTTTGTTGAACTCTTTTTTCTCTTGAGCCGTCATAGGCTTTGTTGTCTGTGGAAAAGGATGTTCTTTTATTACTTCAATCTTAAGATTGATTAGTTTTTCGATAGAGCGTATATCAGCATTTTCTTCTGGTTCACACATCGAAATAGCAACTCCTTCTTTACCAGCACGACCTGTTCGCCCAATACGATGTACATAGGTTTCCGAAATATTCGGAATATCATAGTTAATTACATATTTCAACTCATTGATATCTATTCCTCTAGCAGCAATGTCTGTTGCTACTAAAACTCGTACATCATTATGCTTAAAAGCTTTTAAAGCTTTTTGGCGTTGTACTTGCGATTTATTACCATGAATAGCCGCAGCCTCTATATTTTTAGCTTTTAAGCTACGTACAATCTTATCAGCACCATGCTTCGTTCTAGAGAATAGAAGTACCTGATCCAGTTTAGAATCTTTTAAGATATGCATCAACAATCCTTTCTTAGATTGTTTGTCTGTATAGTACAAGTACTGTTGAATGGTCTCAGCCGTAGAAGAAACTGGTGCTACCTCGACCTTGGTAGGACGGTCTAGTATCTGTTTAGAGAGCTTTTGAATATTCGGAGGCATTGTCGCCGAGAAAAATAAAGATTGTCTCTTAGCTGGTAACAACTGTAGTAGTTTACGAATATCATGAATAAATCCCATGTCAAGCATGCGATCTGCCTCATCCAGTACAAATAAATCTACGTGACGAAGACTAATAAATCCTTGACCTATCAAATCTAATAAACGCCCTGGAGTAGCTACCAAAATATCCACACCTGCTTTCAGTCTTGCAACTTGTTTTCCTTGTTTGACTCCTCCAAAAATAACCGTGTGTTTAATTTGGGTATATTTACTGTAAGCTGCTATATTTTCTTCAATCTGAATCGCCAACTCTCTAGTAGGTGTTACGATCAATGATTTAATTTTAACTTTTTTGGCAGGTTGTCTCTTTTTTTCAATCAATTCGATGATTGGAATTGCAAAAGCTGCTGTTTTCCCTGTACCTGTTTGGGCACACCCCAATACATCTTTTTCTTGTAACACTAATGGAATTGCTTTCGCTTGAATAGGTGTTGGATGGGTGTATTCTTTATCTGCTAATGCCTTCAAGATAGGCTCACTTAGCTTTAAATCGTTAAATGTCATGTATTTTTTTTAATGAAAAGTATGTTGAAGTCTCCTAGAGACTCCCTATACTAGCTTTCAGAGAGAAGTTGTTTTACGGAGAAATAGTATATATTTCCTGCTAAAACATTGAAAACTAGTGTGTAATTTGACTTTGCTCTTTATTAAAATATAGTTAGTCAAAGTCCATTTTTTTTGCCTTGCTCACATTAGGCACACAAAGGTAAGCATTTATAGTGCCATTTATACTATGTTGGTCAAAATACCTAGATTATATATCCCATTCAGAATTTCTAGCATGAAGTGATTTATTCTGTATCCAATGGATTATATTCATACAGAAAACAACCATCTTCACTACAATCAAAACAAATAATCCCTTCCTTAATCCCAGATATTTTTGATACACAGCCATTTTTAAATATCAGTTTATCATCCACTATACAACAAGGAAGATTGTCAGGCATCATAGCATCATAGCAAAAGGTTCTATTATCAGCACTACTCTCCAATAACAACCAGCTCCTCCCACGAAAACCATCTACCATCTCAAGTCTAGCAAATATTGTTTTCACTTCAAAATAAATTGAGTCCACTTTTATTTCCCCTAGAGATACAATTTCTCTAGTTCCATAGAGATTATTATGAATGGAGTTGTATTGAGGTAAGAGGGCAGATTTTTTTGATTAGGGAAATAAACACGCAGAATCATAGCCATAGCTATGAATACGAGTATTTATGAAGCAAATCAGAAAAAGATGTTTCTCCTTACCGTACAAAACTATTCATAATACTCTCTCCTATTCCAATTCTTCAAAAAGAGTATCGTTTTTAGCACTACAATCTGCTATTGCAGAGGCATTCATTTCGATTACTTCTTGGTTAGAATCGGGCACAATAGGCTTTGAACTAGGCTTATTCTTATTCCCACAACTAAGTAGGAATAAAATAATAAAAGCAATCAAGATTATAATTTTCATTCTATGCTTTTAGAGGAGTTTACTCTGTTTTTACTAATATATTGACTCTTCTATTCTGAGCCATTGCATCAATATTATAACTTCCATCTTCATTTGTATCCTTTACAATAGGATCACTTTCCCCTTTGGAGGCTGTTTCTATATTGACTTCTATTCCTGCTTCTTTTAGGTAAGCTTTTACAGATTCTGCTCTTCCTTTCCCCAGTTTTTGATTATAACTACTAGTCCCTTTACTATCCGTATGTCCTATAATCATGATGTAGGCAGTAGGATTCACTTCAAAATAAGCCTGCAAGGAATCTAAATAAATATCAAAAGAAGCACTTGGTTGAAATTTTTCAGAGTTGTATTCAAATTTTGCATTCTTGTCATTATAAGTAATGTCTAAAATAGACTGCTGTACCTGTTCCAAAAATAGTGTATCCTCCTCATTCATGCCTGCTATTTCAGGTGGTGTGTATCCCAGTATCTCAAATTGCAGGGGCGTCACAATCGGGTTAGTATCTGACAACTTAGAAATTCCCTTTAAACGATGTTTAGGGAGTTTGTATTCTTCTATTAATTTATTGACAATCGTATAAGCTCTAGCTTTACCCAAATCATTGTAGAAATGACTTTTCTCTACTACTTCTTTTTCTTCTTTCGTATAAAATCCTGTTACAATAAGTTTGGTTTCAGGATGCTCTGTCATGAAGGCTGCTAATTTTGCCAGATATTTTTCATTTCCATTAATATAAGTATATCCGTGACTACCATAATCAAAATAAAATTCTGGATAGTCCTCCAACAAAACATGCTCTCCCGCTCGGAGAGTCAGGGTATTGGGTATATTATCCAAATAAGAGGAATCAATATCAGTTTGAGGCGGTTGGCACTCTCCTAGTATTTCACATACATAATAATTGCGGGCCCAAACTGCCCACAACATGAAAATAATACCTGCTATGATAACTCTAATCATTAGATCTAATTATTTATTGGAAAGTCCTCTACGTTCCATCCCTCTTTATATAATCTTGTTCGTTTACAACCTTGTGTTTTACAGTATGCCTTATTTGCATTTTGTGCCATCACTCTGATTGGTTTTTCATTTACCCAATCATCTATTATTTCCGTCAATACATATGCTCCTGGATGCAAAAGATTGGTTGTTCGCAATAATGGATAAGCTTTTGCTTTCCTCAGTTCTTCTTCAAAATAGCCATAAGTCGCACAAGCATTAATAACAGCATCTTTTCGTTTATCAGATCTATTAATCCAATTTTGAATCGTTACATTATCCATCATTCCATTGTGTCCATTAAAAATAAGTAAATCCGCCCCTCCTGACAAAGGAATTGCTTGGTTACTTTCTTTTAACTCCAATATTTCTTGTCGCTCACAAGCCAACGCTGCTAAATAATCATTAATCGTTTCTTCCATTCGATCTCCTCTATAAGCATCCGCTACTAAATAAACTTTTGTTGTCCCATAGTTTCGTTCAAATACAATCCGCTCTAATACATTGGTATCAATTAATCGTTCATTATAAATCTGTTTCCACTGATTATGTTTCTGAAAATATTTCTTTGTGCCACTACTAGTCGCCCAATATAAATTCGTACGCGTACTCATTCCATCTCCCAAAGACTCAGAAGTTGGGACTATCCCTTGATGTTGATTATCACAGAGTGGAATGTGGATATGAACAACTAATGGTTTTCCTTCTGTTCGTTTTGCTTTCAATTGTTGTTCAATAATAGCCCGTCCAAAAGTATCTAGTTCCATTGGTTCTTCTTCCTCTATCACTACATTACTATCTTCTATTTCTAAACTATCTATTTCAGATTCTCTAGTTACTAAAATCATTTCTTCTGTAGATTGTCCTGAACAACTAAACAAGCTAATGACAAAACTCCATATAATACATTGATACCAATTCATCTTTATTTTTTTATGAGTATAAGGACATGTTTAAGCAATCTCACCATAGCCGTCACGCTATTGATAATATATTGAATGAAACTATAAATAGTTAATAATGGAACACATTGATTCCTAGTCTTCTTTCCATTGCCCCCTAAGTAAATTAGGGATAGACTACAGAAGTAAAGTCTAGGGCTAAGTCTCCTGCTAGATACAATCACATTTCGATGCAGATTTCAATGGAATTTTTAATATAAACTATTGATAACATTAGTACCTATAGCCTCTTGGTTATCTCTTTTACTCTTCGAAGACGTTGCCCATTGAAATTGGTCTGCCTCATCAATGGATTGTATTACCTAGCCTCCAACATGCCCAAAATGGCAGCAAAAATTAGTTTTGGTAGCATTTTTTATTCTTTGAACTTGATATAGAAATATTCTAAAAAAGTAAGCTAAAACGATTAACCTGACGGCTATGGTGAGATTACTTAAAACAGCCTTCAACATATAATATAATCTGGTGGACTCAATAAAAAAAGCTACTGTTGATTACAGTAACTTTTTTTTAAATACATTTCTTTCTATTAGACATTATTACGAATAGTTTCGTGTAGTGAGCAGAAACATCTTTTTCCGCTTAGATTCATAAATACTCGAACTCATAGCTTCCCCAAGTTACATTGGGGACAGAATGGCTATGATTGATCCACTAGTGGCACTTTCCACTAGATGTTCACTGAACATCTACCCTCTGGGTACGTTCAAGCGTGTGTTTATTTCTCTAATCAAAAAAAATCTGCTCACTCACTTTCATACAACTCTATTCGTAATAATGTCTATTCTTCATAACGCATTGTCCGAATAGCCCGTACATTTGATACTCTATTCCTATTTTCTAAATAACGTTGTTGATCGCCATCCAAAAACCCCTTGTTATTCACCATAATAACTGTAAATCCATCCAAATCTCGCTGGATAATTACCTCATCAGGGTGTTTAGTGGAGCTATTTTGTGTAAAAACAATTCGTTCATTATCAAAAGAAGTCAGTAAATACTGTAATTGTTCTTGTGTCTCTTTTAAACTGATCGTCAAAAATACTTGATTCAAATTTGGTTCATAATTAATCTGCATCAATTCTTCAAAGACCCTTTCATTCTGACTAGAAACTTTGTACCCCTTTCCTTGCAATGTATTTGGGTTTTTCAATTGCCATTTTTCGTATGATACTCCTCCTTCTTCATTATCATCAATCCATTTCCCTAGCATCCATCCAAATATCTTCAGACGAGGATGTGCCGTTGCCATTGGAGACAGATAAGCAGTCTTCTTATTTTTCTTTCTTGCCTTAGCTTTCTTTCTTGATTGCACACGATTGTTGCGGCTTGTTGCTACTGCTTCCCTATCAATAGTAGGTTGTACTATCTGATCTTCTTCTGCATTTCTTACTATCTCATCTGCCAGAACTTGATTAGAAGTACTATTTAGGGCTGGAGGAGCAGCATAATTGCGATTAGCATTAGAGGAAATACTATTGGAAATAATATCTGCTTTTACCTTTAGTTCTTCCTCCTCTTTTTCATCTCCTGTATTGGTACTGTATGGAGAAGTGGTTGTTTCTGGAAAATCTGACACCGCCTCTGCTTCTGCTATCATGACTTCCTCTAGTACGATTTTTTCTATTTTATCTGCTATTTCTATTTGTGAAGACTTGGCTTGCTTAGCAATCTCTAGTATACGCTGTTCCTGTACCCTATCTTCTACTGCCAATTTTGCTTCCGCTTCCTCTTCATTGATAGGAAGTGCTTCAGGATTGGAAATAATAACTTTCTCTGCCAGTGCTTTGGTGCTTGGAGAGAGTATCTCCGGCTCCACCGATTCATTTATGGCTAGAGGAGAAGTTATAGTAGGTTTGGACTCTGACTGAACAAACACCCACACTCCTATCGTCATGACTACTGCCACAGAAGCAGCTGCCATATACTTAGTCAAAGAAATCACCTTAGTCGGGGCAACGGATTCTGGCTGAGATACAGGAGCGGACTTGTCCATCTCTGTCTCTATCCGATCCCAGAGATTGGGCGAAGGAGCCTTATTGAGTTTATCTTGATTCTCAATAAACAGCTTAGAAATGTAATCATCTCTGCTCATATTAATAATAATTGATTTTGGTATTTATTTTCTGTTAGAATGTTTTCTAGTAGCTATTAAAAAATAGTTAGGGACTACTAGTACCCATTCCTTGACTTCTTTTAACTAGTTTTTGTAATTTTTTCTTTGCTAAAATTAATTGCGATTTTGAAGTATTAATGCTAATCCCCAACTGCTCTGCTATTTCCCTGTGTTTATATCCTTCAATCACATATAGGTTGAACACAGTTCGATAACCTGTTGGCAACTGTTCTAATAAATTCAATATATCCTGTGCCGCTAACTGATCTTCTACATTCACAGCAACAGCCTTTACAGGTATTTCAGTTACATCTGCATGTTCATTAAAACGGTAATTTTTTCGCAAAAACATCAACGATTCATTTACCATAATACGTCTGATCCATCCCTCAAAGTTTCCTTGACCAGTATAAGTATCAATTTTTTTGAAAATTTTACAAAAAGCCAACATAAGTACCTCTTCTGCATTTTCGGCACTCTTGACATAACGTCGGCAAAGTCCAAACATTTTGGCAGAGAAATGCTCGTACAATGCTTTCTGTGCTAGTCGGTCATTGTTTCGGCAACCTTGTATAAGTTCTTGTTCAGTCAAATTATTTCTGGCTATTGATGAATATACCTATTAAGTTTTTATGATAGTTTGAATACAACTCCATTCATAATAACCATCACAATAATAGATGCAAAATACATTTTTTTTGGTGCATTGCAGATACAATTAAAACAAAAATCCAAGCAACTTATTAAGAACCTTAATAAACTACTTGGATTTTCACGCTTATAACATGGACTTTTTTCCTATTAGTCCTAATCATTATTCCTATTATATAGTACCTGAAAGCAGGTTTAAATATTTGGTCTATCGAGTAGCATCCATACCACCACCAGAACCATAGTTTCCAGTTGATTTACCAAAAGTATATGCATTAGCAGGAACATCATAACCACTAGGTACTACGTAAGCTACGATTTTGCTAGTCGAGAATGTCTTAATATTAACCGCATTGGCTTGATTACCACCTAGCAGTTGAATACTATTGCCTTTTTTGCCAACCACAAATCCAACATGTCCTTTCCATCCTGGTCCAGGACCATCCCAATCAATAACCGCAATAGCTCCATAAGCTGGTCTACTGAGTTTTTTCCCGTATTTCTTCCAAGACACTGCTACTGCACTGCCCGTTCCACCTTTTCCAGCTTTTTTCATCACCCAGTTAACAAAAGAAGAACACCATGGTGTTTCGTCATTATGGATCCCTCCTACAGATGCATGGTATTCCATTACTCGTGGATCATGCTTCGTTTTGCTGGTATTTTCTCTTGTTCCTATTTCACCTTCTGCTATTTTAATCCAGTTTGGTTTCACATAAGCACCACCACCACTAGTATCATTACTAGCAGCATTAGGATCTATATTTTTACCACTTCCGATCAACAACTGCCATGTCCTTCCTCCTGGATCAACAACTCCATCATTAAAGCCATTCATGTTTGTTGCTTGGAAAGCTTTTATGTACTTGATTGTCTTGGGTCCACATACTCCACTACCTTTCAAATCAGCACCTTTTGTGTTCAGCAATTTTTGGATCGTCTGTACATCAGCTTTTATATTCTTTCCTTTCTTACCTACAGATGCCGTTATTGGGGTAATATTATCATTGGAATCGCCTTCTTTGGTGTCAGCAGCTGGAGCCGCTTCAGATGAGCCTGAACTACTAGCTACTTTCACCCACAATTTTTGCCCATCAACACTTTTGAACTCACCTTTAGGGTCATAAAAATCTACTCTATCATTGGTTAATCCTCTACGAGTTTCATCTCCTGTTTGGAATTTTCTTGTTTTTCCACTTTCAAAAGTAACCCAAATAAAAGCACCTGATTTCCTACCTATACCCAATTTTTCGTACAACTCTGGACTAAGTGCTACACTCAAACCAGCAGTTAATTTATTAGCATTATTACCTATACCCGCACGATCATTGGCATTCGCATATTCGTCCGTATCATATCCATATCGAGTAGCTTGTGCAATAATACCTTTATCTGGACCTATGTTATCTATTTCCATAGCTCCAGCTTTTGCAGTATCTAAGGCTTTCCAAGTCGCATCTCCTGGCTCAATTAGTCCTGATTTAGAAAGTCCCATTTTTTCTTGAAATGCTTGAATAGCCTTCACTGTCTTAGGACCAGAAATTCCACTTCCAGATAATGGAGCATCATTCTTATCTCTCAACATGACCTGTACTGTTTGTACATCTGCTTTCACGTTTTTCCCTTTTTTCCCTACTGAAGCACTGATAGATTTTCCACTACTTACAGTAGCAGCCTCATCACTTGTTTCACCTGATGTCGTATCGCCAGTCAATCCACCATCTAAAGCTTTCCACGTCGCATCTCCTGGTTCTATTATGCCTGATGCGTCAACACCTGCTTTTTCTTGGAAAGATTTAATTGCTTTTATTGTCTTTGGTCCACATACTCCACTACCTTTAAGTGAAGCTCCATGTTGATCTCTTAGTATAACTTGAACAGTTTGTACATCTGCTTTTACATTTTTCCCTTTCTTTCCTACTGAAGCACTAATAGATTTTCCACTACTAGTAGCAGTTTCCTCGCCCTCTTTCATTAGGGAGTGGTCTACCACATCATCATCTGTATTTTTCCAATCTGCTTTTTGCTCTTCATTAGCATTCAATGCATTTTCCTGTTGCTCTGATTGACTCAAAGCTTTTTCTCTAACATCTATTTCCGCAACTGTTCGCTGTATAGTACCTCTTAGTTTGTCTAATAATGCTTGTTCATTAGCGTCTACTGTTCCATCTGCTTTAAATAAACTTTCATAGTGCACTAATGTATCTTCATATTTACGTACGGCCGCACGAATTTTTTGTAACTTTTCAAGTTTAGAAGCCATTTTTTTTGTTTTTTGGTAATTGATATAAAGTCCTAGTTACATAACATAATTAATATGCATTAAAGGACCTCTTTAATTTTTTTGGATCGCTAAATATACGCTTTTTTTTCGAAAAAAAAAATCTAATTATGAAGATTACTCTTTATAACTACTTGGTTAATACACTAAAAAGTAACTTTAAAATAAAAGAGCGGTTTATTGACTTAGTCAATAAACCGCTCTTGATTGATAGTTATTACTCAGAGAGTACAACTACTATTTTACGATATACTATCCAGGAAATTTACCTGTTTTCTCAGAACATAGGTAGTAAAATATTGGTCTATATTTTTTTGAATTACTTTTTCCCATTTTTTCGATTGCATAGTCTACAATGCCATCTAAATCATCATTTTCAGAAAGACCTAGTTTTTTGATCAAGTAGTTCTTCTTTACTGTTTCCAATTCTTTTTTGTCCGAACCTGATACTGTTTCAGAATCTTTGTTGTAGATAGATGGTCCACAAGCTTTCACACATAATTTGAACTTATCTTCATCATAGCTGATACCAAGTTTTTCCATATTAGCTTTGTATCCTTCTATTTTTTCTTGCAATTTACTCATGATTTGATCTTAAATTTTAATTTTAGAAAATATTCTTAATTACCCTCTTAGACTATACTATTTCTTAAAGGTCACACAATTTATAAAAAAAAAGATCTTGCACCATATTTTATAGTATTAATTTTAAGTACTATGATTTTTACTTTGTACTTTTCAAAATATTAGAGTATGCTCATTTATAAGGATAAAGCAGTAACTATATCCAAAAATTCTCTTGATTTGGCAAAAGAAGGATTAATTTGAATCGCTCGCTCAAAATATTTTTTCGACTGTTCATAGTCCTCCATTTTCATCAAACACTCACCAATCGAAAACACAGCTAGTAGCGTATCAGGCTTTACTTCCAAAGACTGCTTAAATCCAGCGATTGCTTCTTCCCAATTACCTAAATCCATGTAACAAAATGCTCTGTTGTCAATCGCCTCATAAAACGCTGGAATGAAATCAATCGCTTTGGTGTAAGCCTCTATTGCCAATTCATACTTTTTTGCTGTAGTATAGCTGTACCCTTCACTATAATACTGTTTAGCATACTTAACCAGTTCTTCTCCATGCTGTGTCTGTTTGATATATTCAAAATAGCCTACCAAATCTTCTTCCACTACTGCCTCGTTCATCAAAAACAGTGGCTGGTCAAATCCTGTTGTAGCGATGGGAAAATGATAAATTGCTCTATTAAATATAGAACGTTGCTCTATTGTTGGTCGTGCTGTCAGTGGTTCAAAAGCTGTCAAGTGAAGCGTTTCTAATATTGTATCATACTTCAACAATTTGAACAAACTATACTGTCCATCTCTTTCTACATAAAAAATATCACCTTCTTGAAGAGTGCGATCTTTATAAAAACTCATTATTCTTTCTTTTAAAAAAAGTAAATTAATACGGCTTGTAGTATCATAGTACCATCTACCAACCCTGTAAAGAAATAATCTTGTTTTTGTTTTGGCGAAAGTCCTATCAATCCTCCTGTGATAATCCCCGTCAATACCAAGCCTCCCCAAATTGTACTGGAATACAAAAAGTAGGTCATTCCCAACCATAATAGTAATAAGACAAAGGCTACCTCCAATGTTTTGCTTACCCCTAACACTGCAGGTAGTGTCTGTACGCCATTCCTTCTATCAATTTCCCAGTCTCTCAAGTCGAATGGTAATGTAATGATAAAAATAAAAAGCATTCGTTCCACAAACATTCCTACTATATTGGCATCTATAGGGATTTGATATTCCAATAATGGTAATAAAACCGTCACATAACTCCAGACAATGGCAATCAAGAAGATTTTGATGAAGTTAATGTCTCTCAGCCGTTTTTTTTGTTCGCCCAAAAAAGGAATGACATATCCTAATGATAATAAGCCTGGTAATACCAATGCCACCTGTGTTATTGGTTGTAAGAAAAAAAAACAGACGCCTACGCCTATTGTTGCCAAAAACGTATAAAATTGAATATGACGCTGATAATGGGCAATAATTTGAAAACGATCAACTTTCAATGATTTATCTACTTTGTCTAAACTAACTAGACGGTGTATAGCATATATTACCCAAGTTGAAAAAAAAACAAGTCCTGCCAGTGCAGGACTTGTTTTATAATCTATCCCTAGTATCCAATAGGTCTGAAAAGTCATTGCTACCGCACAAATGGCAATAAAAATATTGCTATACAATATGAAATTGACAAATCGAACTATAATCATTAGGTGTTATTCCTTGAAGTGATTTAAGTAAAATATCTAAAATCGTGGTTATTTTCAATCTGTTGCAAAGATTCATAAATTAGCTTAATTACATTTTCTACATCGTCTTTGTGAGCCATTTCTACCGTAGTGTGCATATACTTAAGTGGCAAAGAAATCAATGCTGAAGGTACTCCTCCATTCGAATAAGCAAAAGCATCTGTGTCTGTACCTGTTACACGAGAAGAGGCACTCAGTTGATATGGAATCTCATTTTCCTGTGCTGCCTTACGGATCAACGCTAAAAGATTGTTGTGTACCGCTGGACCAAAAGTCAAATCAGGACCTTTACCACCTCGAATTTCCCCATGCTTCTCTTCACTCACCAATGGTGTATTGGTATTGTGTGACACATCGGTTACAATCGCTACATTTGGCTTGATCGTTTGTGTAATCATCTGTGCTCCACGCAATCCAACTTCTTCTTGTACAGCATTGACAATATACAACCCAAATGGTAACTCTACTTTATTTTGATGAAGGAGTCTTGCTACCTCTGCTATACAAAAACCTCCAATTCTATTGTCTAAAGCACGACCAATATAGTAGCGGTCATTCAATACCTCAAAAGTATCGTCATAAGTAATCACACACCCAGGGTGAATCCCCATTTCTAATACCTCTTCTTTGCTATCTGCTCCTACATCAATAAATATATTGGTTAATTTAGGATTCAAATCTGAATTATTCCCTCTACGAGTATGAATAGCAGGCCATCCAAATACTCCGCGTACGATCCCCTTTCCAGTATGAATATTTACTCGTTTGGAAGGAGCAATAGTATGATCTGATCCACCATTACGAATCACCTTGATATAACCATCTTTAGTGATATAGTGTACAAACCAAGATATTTCATCGGCATGTGCCTCGATTACTACTTTATATTCTGCTTCAGGGTTGATAACACCATAACAGGTTCCATAATTATCAACATGGTACTCGTCAATGTATGGCTTGATATACTCTAGCCACATTTTTTGGCCAGGTGCCTCAAAGCCAGTTGGAGAAAAGTTATTCAAATAGCTCTCTAGAAATTTTTCTGATTGTTTGGTTATTATTGACATAAAATTAGGTACTGGTTATTTAGACAAAACTTTCAGTAGAACTATACGAATAAACCTATCTGATTTTAATGCCTATTTAAAAATCTTGTTTAATTAAGTAATAACATCTAATATACAATTCTTTTTGAATTGCCAAGTTCTACAACAAAAAATATATTGGATGTTTGATGTAGCAACAAAGAATTTTAAGTTAATTCGTCTTAGTTGTACAAAACTATCTTAGCAATGTTCATTTTTTTATTGTATTTTTGCATCCACAATCCTTTACATTTTATTTACAATAACTTAACAATGAACTTTAAGTTTCTCTCTTGCTTCCTTTTGGTCATGCTGTCCGAAATGGCTACGGCCCAAGTTGTCAATCGCTATCCAGTGGTACAGCGTCCTAATCAAACTTCTGCTACCATTGCTTGGCGTAGAGGTAATGCTTCTACAGGAAAACTATACTTGGGTACAGCTCCTGGAGTGTGGTTTGATTCGGTATCTACTGTTGGTGCTACCAAAAAACATCATTTTGATTTAGCAGGGCTTCAGCCTAATGTCAAATATTACTACCAAGTAAAATCGACTGCTATTAACGATACTTTTGTATCTGCTGTAGAGCATTTTTATACTTCCCCACTAGACAGAGCAGACCAAATTAGTTTTTTAGCCTATGGGGACTGTGGTTACAACAATACAACACAACATACCGTAAAGGCATTGATGGAGACAGAAATTGTTGATTTTGCTATTGTAACAGGTGATATTGACCAAGGCAATGGGGATGACTATGATAATGTTTTCTTTGGTGTATACAAAGATATGCTCAAACAAGACTGCCACTTTACTTGTATTGGCAATCATGATACGTATGCAGACAATGCAGCTACTTACTTAGATGATTTCTACTTATTCAGCAACAACCCTGCAGGGACAGAACGTTATTATTCTTTTGAATGGGGTGACTCCAAATTCATCTGTTTAGATGCCAACCTTCCATATACTACGGGTACCGCTCAGCATGATTGGATGCTTGATGAACTAAAGTGTAATGATAAAAAATGGCTCATAGTCTATTTCCACCAACCGCCCTGGACCAATGCGTGGTCAGTAGATTATTATGTCCCCTTCACGCCTTATTTTAGATACCAAGGTGACGTTGATATGCGTACCGACTTAGTCCCTAATTTTGAGCTATATGGGGTTGATTTTGTTGTTAATGGTCATTCTCATTGTTACCAAAGAGGGGAAATGAATGGAGTGCAATACCTCATTACAGGTGGTGCTGGTTCGAGTAGTATTGATAACAATACCAATAGCAATGCTCCTAATATTAGTGTTGAGATTTACGAAAACCACTATGTCCGATTTGATATCAAAGGAGATACGGCTAAATATGTAATGATTAATGATAATAATATACGTAGAGATTCTGTTGAAGTCATCAAAACCTATATTCCTTATCAAAACACGGCTAATGTTAGTGCTATTACTTGTAATAATGCTAATGATGGAAGTATTGCCTTGACAACAGTAGGTCCTAACACTCCATATACTTATTTTTGGTCTAATGGAGCAACTACCAGCACGATCAACAATCTAGATACAGGTACTTATATCGTAGAGGTAATTAGTGCCGTTGGGTGTTCCAAGCTAGACACGTTCACGCTTTCTAATCCTCCTATCCCTGTCACTCAAATTGATACGCCAAATGGAACTAACTTCTGTAGCAATCAATCAATTAACTTAAGTGCCGCAGGCAATCATGCTTCTTATTTATGGTCAACAGGTGAAACTTCTGCTTCTATTGCAGTCAACCAAGCCACTCAATACAGCGTAACCGCTTATGATGCTCAAGGATGTCCCTCCTCTCCTGCACTAGTCAATACTACCGTTATCAATGCTGCAATGGCTAGTTTTCAAGATAGTATCAATGGATTTAATGTACGCTTCGATAATCAAAGTTCTGGGACATTGGTTGGTTGGGATTTTGGAGATGGCAGTACTGCTACTACAACCAACCCAACACACACCTACACAACCGCTGGTATCTATACAGTGCAGTTAGTTGTCCAAAACAGTTGTGGAAACGATACCACCTCTAGTTTAATCACGGTACCTAATAGTACTAGTATTAGTCAGCTAGAAGCTTATCAAACCTTACAACCTTCCTTACAGCCCAATCCAATTAAGGATGTTGCCTTATTAAGCTTCAATAATGATGCAGGCGAACCATTTGATGTTATTATTACAGATGTACAGGGTAAAGAAATACGTCAGTACTTATCTATACAAACCAACACTTTGTCCATAGAAAAAGCTGCCCTTCCTGCAGGCACCTACTTCTACACCTTACAGAATGAAAAAATAAGTTATTCAGGGAAAATTATTATTCAGTAACAACCACCTTATTTTCAATAACTTAAATATTAAAAATAAAAAAAGATTACCTTTTTGTTGTAAAATATTTGGAAAATAAAAAATCTGCCGTATATTTGCATTGCTTTAAACAACAAGCACAATCGTAATCAGGAGATTTGGCAGAGCGGTTGAATGCACTAGTCTTGAAAACTAGCGTGGGTTAATAGCCTACCGGGGGTTCGAATCCCTCAATCTCCGCCAATAAAAGCGAAAAATACTGCAAAGTGTTTTTCGCTTTTTACAATGCACAAAAATGTTTTATAAAATGCAAATTGTCTCCATTGACTCTTTGCATTTTTTATTTAACCCCATCTGGATCTCACACAATTAGGCGTTGTAAATTAAACCAACTGAGCTAAGATCCCATAATCTCCCTTACATAGATCAACTCTAAGTGGTTCTCCAGCTACAATCCACTCCATTGCCTTATGTTCCAATAGGGTAATTTCTCCCGATTCGATTTCACACAAAAAAGGAATCAACTCAATCACATAATCCGCTTCTTCTCGGACAACCGTCTTCAATTGTTGCTGTACACTCACCGTAATATCCAACTCTTCCTTTAATTCTCGAACCACACAGGCTGCTGCAGTTTCTTTCGGTTCTATTTTACCTCCTGGAAATTCCCATTGCAACCCATGCTGTGTATTCTCAGGACGTTGAACAATTAAATAGCGACCTTCTTGTCTCAACACACCACAACTGACACGAATTTGTCGTTTCATAGACTTTTAATTTTGAGCTTCTATTGATAAGATTTGACATAAATTACATACTTTTGAGCACAATAACAACCAAATCAACTGATACAATCGTACAATATACGCTAAAATAGATGGGACAAGATAATAAATATGATTTCCAAGCTGGCACTACCTTGCTGGTAGACAAACCTTTAGAATGGACCTCCTTCGATGTCGTCAACAAAATCCGTTTTGCTCTACGTAAATCATTAGAAGTAAAAAAAATAAAAGTAGGGCATGCTGGTACGTTAGACCCTCTAGCAACTGGACTATTAATTATTTGTACTGGAAAATCAACTAAGAAAATTGATTCTTACCAAGCTCAATACAAAGTGTATGAAGGTACGTTTCGTTTAGGAGCTACTACTCCTTCTTTTGATGCCGAAACAGAGACCGATCAAACCTTCTCTTTAGAGAACCTATCTCCGGCTTTAATAAATGCTACTGTAGAAAAATTTGTAGGTGATATCGAACAAACCCCTCCTATCTATTCTGCCATAAAAGTGGATGGTCAGCCACTCTACAAGAAAGCTCGTCAAGGAAAAGCAGCAGAGGTTAAAATCAAAAAAAGGAATGTTCATATCTATTCCTTCGAAGTAGATACCTCCAATTTCCCAGACATTGATTTTCGTGTTAAATGTAGTAAAGGAACCTATATCCGATCTCTAGCACACGAGTTTGGTCAAGCATTAAATAATGGTGCCTATCTCACCCGTCTAGTGCGTACGCACATTGGAGAACATGCCCTAGCTAATGCATGGAACCTTCCAGAACTGATTAGCCATATACAAGAAAACTATACCGCTGCGGACAATAGCAAAGCAAGCCAATAGATATTTTTTTTCCAACTGTAAGAGTTAGTTAATTTTCAATGGCTGAATTTTCAATGCTTAATGTCCATACTATTTTCCATTAAACATTTAACACTAAGTACAGGACAAAAGACTTCACCCTAGTGATTTTTAAGTTTTGTCCTGTATTTAGCATTTAACATTAGAAAATTAAAAATTAACCAACACTACCTCTTCTGCGACGCATAGCAAGCATTTGCTAGCTTATACAATACTCTAGCCCCTACGTTACCATCCCATTCACTGGCAATACCCACTTCGCACAAATCAAAACCAATAATTTGTCGTCCACTTTTCACAATTTCATGTATCAGATAGAACGTTTCATTCACCTCAAAACCATCAGGCACAGGGGTTCCCGTGTGTGGACATAGCTTAGGATCTAGACCATCAATATCAAAACTAATGTAAACTTTTTGAGGTAGCTTTTCGACAATTTCTTGACAAAATTGAGCAAAAGAATTTCCTTCTCCATAAAGCAATCGACGAACATACGGCATTGGATACAGCTCTATGCGATCATTGCTAGCTTGTACATAATTCAACTCTTCTTCGCAGACATCTCGAATACCGACCTGAATCAACTTAGAAACAGATTTATTCTGCTCCATGACATTATAAAAAATAGACGCATGTGAGTATTCAAATCCCTCATAGGCCTTTCTCAAATCGCAATGAGCATCAATCTGTAAGATACCAAAATCTTCATGCACCTCTCCTAATGCTTGGAGATAACCAAAGGGACAACTATGTTCCCCTCCTACAATACCGACCAGTTTATTTTTTTGCAATAGAATTTTAGTCTGCTCATAAACCAAAGAATTAATCTGATTAGAAGCGGTATTCACTGCATCTAGATAAGTAGTATTGATCGGTAAATCATGTTCTATATTATCAATATGCTTTGCTGCTAGTTCTCTAGCTTTGTCGCTCTGCTTCAATATATTTTCATCCAATGGCTCCATGTAGATACCAAACTTCCATGCATCGGGATAATCCCAATCCACCAGATCCAACTGATAAGAAGCCTCCAGTATATTATTAGCTGCTCGTGCCGTACCTGCATGATAAGAAACCGTTGCCTCCCAAGGTACAGGCAGCAAAATAATATTAGCACTTTCTGCATCAAAAGGCAATCCTATAAAATTAGCATTGTGGACAGCATAGCCACTCGGGTCAAAGTCGTTTTCGTTCATTTTTAATTTTAATTTTGCACCACGAAAATACATTTTTTAGATTTCAATGAGCAGTCTTTTCATTAAAGTTTTTCTATATTAGGGATTATTACTGTAAGAATAACACGATCTCCTACCATGCTCCCTAACAATGCTCAAAAACAATATCAACAACAAGCTATTGCTCTAAAAATACTTGCCATTTGTGGATTCACGCTGGGTATCATAGGAGGAGGAGGAGCTATCTATGAAATTTTTAGATTCTTCAATCGTGCTCGACACATACCTCCAAGAGTTATTCCAGCTATGGGCCTCATATTACTTAATGCCCTTTTATTAATTTACCTCGCAACCAAGGCACTCAAAGCAGGACAGGCGATTCGCTACGAACAGCATAGCAATTTTCTTTCTATTTGGTGGGAACACCAGCACCAATTATGGAAAGCAATCCTTTGGCTCATCGCTGGTCTAATACTTTTCTTCTTATTTATACTCCTAATCAACTAGCAAAATACCATGCAAATCCTACGAAACTATATTGGAGGTGAGCTACTCGCTCCCGTTCATAAAGAATATATTGATAACTATGAGCCTGCTACAGGTAAGGTATATGCTCAGATTCCTGATTCTGACGAAAGTGATGTACAACTAGCACTCAAAGCCGCTAAAGCTGCTTTTCCTATTTGGTCTACCACTCCTATTTCGGAACGTTCCAAAATTCTATTGCAGATTGCTCGTCTGATAGAAGAGCAGCTTGAGCCACTTGCTCAAGCAGAATCTCAAGACAATGGAAAACCTGTTTGGTTAGCCAAAATGGTAGATATACCTCGTGCTGCTTCCAATTTTCAGTTCTATGCCACGGCCATACAGCATTACGCAGCAGATGCCAATGCCATGACTAACAAGGCCATTAACTACACGCTAAGAGATGCTATTGGTGTAGTGGGTTGTATTTCTCCTTGGAATTTACCCCTCTATCTTTTTAGTTGGAAAATAGCCCCCGCACTAGCAGCTGGCAACTGTGTCATCGCTAAACCTTCGGAGGTAACTCCAATGACCGCCTATCTCCTATCCAAAATTTGTATAGAAGCAGGTCTCCCTCCAGGTGTGCTCAATATTGTCCATGGTTATGGACACAAAGTCGGCAATGAAATTGTCAGTCATCCTGCGATCAAAGCCATTTCCTTTACAGGAGGAACCCAGACAGGAGCTACTATCGCTAAAATAGCCGCTCCTATGTTCAAAAAACTATCGCTCGAACTCGGAGGTAAGAACCCCAATATCATCTTTGCGGACTGTGATTATGACAAAATGTTGGCCACTACCATGCGTTCTTCTTTCGCCAATCAGGGACAAATCTGCCTCTGTGGCTCTCGAATTTTTGTAGAGCGTCCTATTTATGAAAAATTCAAAAAAGATTTTGTTGCCAAAACAAAAAAACTAGTGGTCGGAGACCCCAAAGAAAAAACCAGTAAAATGGGAGCTATTGTCTCCAAAGCTCATCAAGACAAAGTACTTTCTTATATCAAATTGGCTCAAGAAGAAGGTGGAACTATCTTAGCAGGTGGCGAAGCCATACAGCTCGAAGGACGTTGTCAAGAGGGCTACTTCATCGCTCCCACTATTGTAGAAGGATTGGAATATAACTGCCGTACCAATCAAGAGGAAATTTTTGGACCTGTCGTCACGATTATGCCCTTTGATACCGAAGAGGAAGTGCTGCAATATGCCAATAGTGTGCAGTATGGTCTAGCATCCACTCTCTGGACAAGTAATATCAGTCGTGCCACCCGTATGGCTCAACAAATCCATGCTGGCATCGTTTGGGTCAACTGTTGGCTACTTCGTGATTTGCGTACACCTTTTGGTGGTGTCAAAGCATCTGGAGTAGGTCGTGAAGGTGGTTTCCACGCCCTTGATTTCTTTACTGAGCCAAAGAATGTTTGTATTGAGTATTAAGAAAAACTTTATGCTATATCTATTTCTACAGCATGGCTAAAAAGCCATGCTGTAGAAACATAATAGAAGGCTCATATTTTGAAGTGCCAATTAGTGTCACCTGTCTGAATAATAGATTCTATAATTATGTATCTTTATTTATCCATTCAATCTCGTGTCCAACTTCTCCTTCTTCTATTTCTCCAACTTTAAATTCTAATATTTCTGTTGCTATTTTTTTAATTTCCAATTTCCATTCTATCCATTCATCTAATTCCATTCTAGCAACAAAATGAAGACCACTGGGTTCTACAGAAGCAGATATTGATTTCTCATCTTCATTATAACTGAACCAGTAAGGAATTCCATTTGCCCCTTCTCCTTCTTTCCCAAATCCCAGCCAGCCATTCATCTTCTCATAAACCAAAGGTACTTTATCCCAAATCTCTTTGGGTAAATCATATCTTATATTCAAATTGCATTCGTGCAGTTTCATTTATGTTTAATTATTTTCCCATTTGAGCTTAAACAGATTATCTCTGGTTTCTCTCCGTCCTCATTTCTTTTCCCTCTGCCATAAAGACCAATTTCATAATCTTCTGGGTTATCTTTATCTATTTCGCTTGGATGAACATAAGTGTACATTCCATATCCATGCCCTGACACAACCCAACCTTCTGTTTTGTTTAAAGTTATTGTTCCAAAATCTCCCGCTGGTCCTCCTCCATGAACTGGTCCAAATTCCTTCATTTGTTCTAAACCTTGTTTTTCTATTTCTTTTTCATTCGATGCATCTTCATTTATTATATAAGTCCCATTTTTAAATAAAATCCAATTTTCAAATTTAGGATTGATTGCTAATTTAACATGTTTTATCAATTCATTTTCAGTCAATTCATATTTATCCATATTCATCTGATTTTTATTTGAATTTTTCGCTGATATTAATAGCCATGTGATTAATACTCCAATTATTATTGCAATAAGAAATTCTTTATTCATTTTGGATGTTTTTCTTTTCTGTTTGTAGCTAATGGGTTGAGGATAAGCCCTATCTTGAAAAATAAGTGTACTTTTTGGGAGATAGAAGTGTATAGAATGTTCTGAACTCTCTCTCCAAAAGGAAGAGCAGTGTAGTACTGGGCTTGTATTCGCCCTATTCGAGTTACATCATTCATTCCATTCTAGGGTAAAACCACCTTCTTTAGAATCTAGTATTTCTATTCCAATTATCTTATTGGTTTCTTTTCTTGAGACTCCCGAAGTGTTGATATTCTTAGTTTTTACTTTTGATACCTGATATTCTTTAATCTCTTCTCTAATCCAATTACTTACAAATCTCATCTTGAAACTAGTTTTCTACTCAAATATTTAATACTAAAATTAGTGATAACCAAAGTTATTCGCAAGTAAGACACTCTGCGTCTAACAATTGAAATGGCAAATTCTTAACATCAGTAGTATCTATTTTGAATATTCCCTCTATTTTACAGAAAGAGCTTACCTCAAAAGGATAAGCTTTAGTAAATTTAATTAGAACGACATCATGAACACCAAACTCTTGAATACACAACATGTTTCCCTGAGAAAGATACCTACTAAGGAATATTTCTTTTATAACACTATTACTATTTGTAACGTGATGTACATAACCTTCTAAAAGTATTTTCTTTCCTACTAACTCTTTCACATTATCAGAAAAATCATATTTACAATACATATAGTCATCTTCCATGCTATAATAAAATTTCTCTTTTTCTATTCCATTATTAATAATATCCCATGTAGGGCTCTCACCTACATTTCGTTCATTGTTAGCAATTTCATTAATCAGTTTCAACTCTATCACCTCTGTATTAAGTACCTTTTTCTTTGCTCTACATCCAAATAAAAACATTATAAATATAAGTGTAAAAGTAGTTCTATTTACCATTTGTTAGCGATTATTGAATTCAATAAATTATTCACAGCTAAGACAAGTTACATTCACTAATTGAAAGCCATATTTTTTACTGGATATGAAGACTCCAGTCAATGTGTATAATTTATTCCTTTCATAGTTTTTATATTCGGTACTAAAATTTATAGGGTTGCATTCATATCTATACCCTGTACACAAGTCCTCATAGAAAGGAACACTAGCTACCCAAAAATCATATTCTCCATCAATCTTATACTTATCGCTGACATATCCTCTAATAGTAATTGAGTCACGGTGCATCGCTTCAATTGGAGAAGAAAATTGATACTCAAAATCAAAACCCTCAGATGTGGAGTTATAAATTGGTCTTAACTTCAAAATTCCACTGTCAACGATATTCCACAGTTTCTCGTATTTTATTGGAAAAGCACATGCGGTATCATTCATACTTTTATCATGATGAGAATGATCAAGTCGTACAACTTTAGTTCTGCATCCCAATAAGAATACTAATAGCATCAGCACTAAAATAAGTCTTAGCATTACTTTATTTGTTTAGCTACTAACATTAAACACTCCAGCCCATTCGCAACACGCCTTCGTTGACATTAATCTAACATGTCATATTTAATATAAAAAAATAATTGCTCATTATTAGCTACAATAGTACCGAAAAAAATCTCTTGTAATAATCTATCCTGAAGATCATTGTCAAATAGCTCATAAAAAGCCTCTATTTTATCTGTACGAAAAATATAACTACTATCAAAAGCAGGATTTACTCCTAGCTCAACTATACCCCCATATTTATCAGTATCCATAACCGTATGAGAAGGAGTTGTCAATACAAAATTAGGCAAACCTTCATACTTCCTATCTATCGCAACCCTAGTATAAGTCTGTTTAAATTGCCCTGAACCTACACTAAACATATCGACTGTCACTCCTAGCCCTTCATAGATGCCCCTAGCAAAAGGATAGTTGTGTGCAAACCAACTCCATTTGGAAGGAATGGTGAGTCGAAAATTATATTGAGTGGCTAATATTCGGAATTGAGCGACAATCTTATCCATATTGCGGAAAGCAACCCACAAACCAATGCAAAGTGTCCCCATACAGAGAACTACGATTCCACTAATAATTATCGTTTCTTTCATTTCTAAAAAGTGTGCTTGATATGTCGTGTGACTAAACCTTTAGCTTCACCGAAATTTTTCGCAAAACTCAGGGTAGTGAAAATGCTAATTTTTCAAAACTTCATATACATCATATATATTGAAGTTGTTTAAAAATTGTTATTAACGATAGTAGGATATGTTTATTATTGATTAGAAATCTGATACATATTACATCCTAAATTAATACTAAAGGCATTTTTACTGATTTTAAAATCATAAGATTCAATTCACTTAAAAACCTAGCAATAATCGGGAAACAAAAATAATCAAACAAATCATTTTTAAACAACTTCATTGGTATAATAGAGCTTATTTACAGTACTGATTCAATTTTTTGTAAAACCTTTTATTATACCTAATTTTTTCTTCAGAATTGTAGCCTAATGAGACTTGAGTCATAGAAAGATTTTTTAAATCAAATTTTTCAGTAGAAAATCTTGGAGCAGTCAATTCTAGATTTTCTCTTGTAACAAACGTTATAGTTTTTTCTTTCTCTAAATCATGATATTCAATATGTAAAAACATGAAGCCATCTTTACCAATATATACAGTCTCATTTCCCCAGCTTCCTGATAGTAAATAATATCCAGTTTTTCCTCCATTGTACAATGATGCCCAGAAATCACTACAAGTACAAATTTTGTCTTTATGCTTTCTACTACTTTCTATATCTGATTCTAAAGTAATTTTCCAAGAACCGTTTTTGTTAGAGAGCATTAAAAATCCTAGCGTAGTATCTTTTTTACTTTTACTAGAAGTGTACTCTTTCTGAAAATATACCTCATAAGTATTGTTATAAGCTTTAACTATCTCTATATCACTAATTTTTTGTGAAAAATATTCATGCTTTTCAATAGCTTTAATCTTATTTTCTAAGCATTCTTTCTTTTGCTTAGTTTCTGTGTAGTAACTAACTGTATTGTCATAAATACTATTAAGTGCATTCCAGTCTCTTTGATTTATAGCTTTACTCCATATTTCTGTGACTTCTTTTGGCGATTTTGCTTTTATAGGGATTTCTTTTATATTTTCTAATATTTCAAGTGTGGGTGTTTTTTTGCTCTCTGATTTACAACTAATGAGAAAAACGATAATAAATAGTATTAGGTGCGGTTTCATTTTTTTTAATGTCAATGGGGTTATTTTATACTTGTACATAACGCCTAAGTACACACTGTAGCTGGCGAAGTGTTTTGATTCATGTGATTCCTGAACTGCCCGTTATTGCTGTCTACTCTTTGTTATATCTCGTATTCTTTTTTATATTGTTTTTCCCAAACTAGATATATTCGTTCCAAAAGTTCCTTGCTTATATTAGGGTAGTTTAGTCCTAATTCTTGGCAAATACTTATTAAGTTCGCCTGAATATCTATACTTATTAATGACGGATCAATTTTGAATCTATAGTTTAGTTTGATTGAGATTGCAAGCAACTGAGATAATTCCATTAAAATTGACCACAATCTATCAGCGACTCCGTATTTTTTTTGGTTCACTCTATAATCTTCCGACTTCTTAATTGTCTTTATTTCGTTAAAATGATTTTTAATATTTGTTTCTTTAGTCAAAGACAGATTATTATAAAAGGCTTTAGTCGTTCGATTTCCAGAATTCCAATTAGCTGCGAATTCGCTAATAAAAACTTCAACATAATAGCTTGAAATTTTGCGTATTTCAAAATCTAATTCACTTTTTATATTCGGCGGGTTCCGTAACTTGTTATCAATTGCATGACCAATTTCATGTCTAAAAACATAGAAAATCAACTCTTCATTAATTGACAATTTAGTTTTATCTTTATAGTTTATAATTCCATTCAATATTTCCTCTCTATAGACTATTGAAGATTTTTCTCCCTGTTTTATAGTCTTACCAAATCCAACAGCATGTTCTCTATCCGTAAAGCCTTCATCTTTATCAATTGATTTAATTGCTTCTCCATATTTTTTCTTTTCTGCGAAAATAATCCTGTCGAATATTCTTATATCAGACCCTAAATCTTTGACTGTATTTTCAATTTCTTCCTCTAGCAAATTCCTAGCTATAGAAACTTGCCCTTCTAACTCTGGATTTAAAGCCGCCTCTATATAAAATTCAATTTTCATTTTCTTTCTTTATAAGATATAACGGGTCTGAGATAAATCCCGTGCTAAAAAATAAGCTGACTTCTTTTTTTAAGATGGGTTTTATTCCTTGTTCCGTTATGTATGACTATAGGGAGGATTGCATAGGAACAATTGTATAAAATCAATATACAAAAAACAGCAATAACATCCATCAAAATATATCACCAACCAGCCATATTAGTAGATATTCATAACAAGTATAGATAACCAACCATTCTTAAGTTATTCACTTCCATGACTCTAAAAATGTGTCTGATAGAAATCAATCACCCGCTCATCCACAAAAATATCTTTGGGGCGAAGGGGCTGACGCAATACAATCCCCTCTAGGGTAGTACATCGACTGAGAGCCACATAAGTCTGTCCATATTCAAAGGCTCCCTTTCCCATATCAATAATGACGCGTTCAAAAGTTTTGCCTTGACTTTTATGTATCGTCATTGCCCATGCTAAACGCAGTGGGTATTGTGTAAATGTACCAATAGGTTTCGTGTCAATTTCGTTATTTTTATCAATAGAATGCTTGACCGCTTCCCACTCAAAAGGCTCTACATCTACAATCTGAATCATCCCTTGAGGAGTCAATACTTCCACCTTGATGGCCTCTTGCGAAAGATAGATAACTTTACCAATCGTACCATTGACATAGCGTCGCTTTTGGTCATTTTTGAGGAATATTACTTGAGCCCCAACTTTGAGTTTGAGGGGCGTTTCGGCTGGAGCTACCCGTACATCGCCCGTTATTTTGGCGATATAAGAAAACTCTTCTGTCTCCAATGCCTTTAATTTGGCTTTGTTGATTTCGTCCACTTTGGCATTACGAGCAGAAAGAATAACATAGAAATCTTCATCTTCTAGCTTTACTTCTGCCCTTTCGTTGAGGGTCATGAGGTCATCTTCATCCATTCTGCGTAGGCGAATGGCATCCAAAAGACGAATAAATTGGCGATTTGCTTGGCGATATACCTGCCGAAGCTCTATCATATTGATCGGCAAAAAAGTTTGGAAAACTTCTGCTGAGAAAAAATAAGGACTCTCGTACTGCTGTTGAAAAAGCATGCGTTCTTCCATAGAGGCAATCACAGGAGGCAGTTGAAATAAATCACCAAAAAAGATCATTTGTATTCCTCCAAAAGGTAACGTTCGATTCCTACCATTGATCCTCAAAAAAAAATCAATTTGCTCTATCATATCTGCTCGTACCATCGAAATTTCATCAATAATAATAGCATCTAATTTCTGATACATTCGTCTATTGCGACGCTCTTTTATTTCTTGCTTTTTGAGCGGGCGAGGTGGAAACCCAAAGAAAGAATGGATCGTTTGTCCTCCTACATTCAATGCAGCTATTCCTGTTGGGGCGAGTACTGCTATTTTTTTCTTCGTCCTTGCTCTAAAATATTTGAGCAAAGTAGATTTTCCTGTCCCTGCTTTTCCTGTGATAAAAAGACAATTGTTTGTCCTTTCCATCTCGTGTAGAGCTGCTTTGAAATCACTATTGATTTCGATTATTTCTTTCATCTCATTGATTAAAAAAAACAGCCCATCAATTAGACAGGCTGTTTTATCTATATAAGTGGTTTAAATTTATTCTGCCAGCTCAAACAAACGAACAGTGTATCCAGGTCTAACAGAAGATACTTTTGTGTTTTTGAATTTGTTATTGATGGACATACAACTCTGAGGCGATAACAAGAATACATAAGGGTGTTCTTTCACCACAATTCGCTGAAACTCTTTGTACATCTCTGTACGTTTTGCTTCATCTGTCGTTAATTTAATTTTCTCGATCAACTTATCTGCTCTCTTAGATTCAAAACCAACCAAATTACTCCCGTCTGCACGATTAGATTCTGAATGCCATATCTGTGTAAAATCGTCAGGCATTGGTACACCACCCCATCCAACACATACCAACTCATAATCTCTTGCCGTCATCTTTTTATACATAGAAGAACCTTCCATTCCATTCAATTCTATCTCTATTCCTACTCGCTCTGCTTCATATTTCAAGTTAGTAGCAATATCTTTATAAAATGCTCTTCCTTGTGGATAAGTGACTTCAAAAGATAAATTGACCTTTCTACCATCTATTTTTTTATCCAGTACATTATCCCCATCACTATCTTTCCACCCTGCTTCTGCTAGTAGTTTTTTAGCGGCGTCTAGATCATAAGGAACAGACGGAATATCAGTATCATAATAAGGCTTATTAGGGTTAACAGGACCATTGACCACAACACCTAAGCCATTTGCCAAATCATCTACTACTCGTTGTTTGTCCACCAAATGTGATAACGCATGACGAACTCTAACATCTCCTAACTTAGCTGTTTTCATATTCATACCTATATAAAAATAGCTAAAGGTATTTGGAGTATGCAAATTAAATTGCTCCTTTATGACAGGAACTTCCTTCAACTCTGAAAACTTCTCTGCGTTAATTCCTGTCATCACATCTATTGCCAAATCTTTCATATTAGTAATAGCGGTGTTTTCATCTGCCATGACCACAAATTCAATTTTCTTAGGATTGGCTGTGAGATAAGGATCATCTACTTTATCTCCCCACCAAGATTCCTTGCGAACCAATACAATATTTTGATGATTATTTACCTCCTGAATAGTATATGCCCCAGCTCCTACCACTTGAGCCGGATCTGTACTATAATTGACGTTAAATTCTTCTGCAAAACTTTTGATACGAGGATTCTCTTTTAAGGCATCTAATTGATCTTCGTCATTTAATTCCGCCAATGTAAATTCAGCCATGAATCCCTGCGGATCGTAGTGATACTCTGGTACAACAGAAAGAAGCCCCGACACATCTTGGGCTAAAAAATAAGGCTCACTCGATACGAAAGTAAATTTTCTAGGATTATTTTCATCAATGATAATGTCTTCCACAAAGTCAAAATAACCTCTTAGTGAAGCAGCTTGTACTAGTGGGTTTTTGATTGCTTTGAGTGCAAATAACACATCTGATGCCATGATAGGTGTCCCATTATCCCAAGTAGCCTCTGGTCTAATCTCATACACTAGATGCATTGCACCATCATCAAAGTTTTTGATTTCAGGAAGTGCTTTTGCCAAAAGTGGTTTAAAGCCTAAGGTCTTATGATCTCGTTCTAACAATTGAACATGAACCGTCCCCCCCATCACTTCATTAGTTTCTACTATTCTTGATAAAAAAATATTCAAATTATCAAGGTTATTAGATAAATGTATCTTCACAGTAAAGTCTTTATTAGTAGTGCTAGCACTTACTTCTGCTGCTGGATCAGGTGTTTCACCATCACAACTCACAAGACTAAAAAAGGTAATCGTCACTAATAGGACTTGAAGCCAACTGCTGGTTAGTTTTTTCATGTTTTCTATTTGGAAATTTGAATTATTTACTCACTATTTTTCATAAATAGTTAGTATTTTGAGAATGAAGTTTTTTTACTTTTGTTCAAGATATGGATTTTATAAACAATCGCCAAAATTGTTCGTTTAAATAGGGAACCAGTTAGAGCATGTCATTAAAAACACTATTTTTGATGACCAAGAGATGATTAATCATTTATCGCTTGTTTTAAAAACTTCGTAAGTCAAAACAAGTAGCTAGTGTAAAAATAATAATGAAAGAAGAAAAAGATACCTCAGAAGAAAAGGGAAAGAAAAGTTTTGTAAACCCTATTGACAAAGATAAAGTAGCAGAAAACCCTCATTTACTGCCCTATGCACACACCGTGGGAGGAGCAGTTATCAAACCTATTGACAAAGGTCGTGTCAAAGGACTGGCAGTGGAAGCGATGCATGAGCAAACTAACATGCAACTCGATCAACTCCGCAAACAAATGGAATTGCTTGCTAGTCAAGCTCAAAAAATACAAAAAAGAGTAGAAGTCTCTGAAATGATTTATAATGCTGATATTGGTTTCAAACCACTTATCAATCATATTTACTACTTGTACCAAAAAGAAGATCAGACTGCTATATTGTCTGTGATTGGTAACAATGAATGGGGGCGTTCAGGCTGCCCTTATCCTACTTTTTTAGCCAAAGTCAGGCTATTGGCAGATCATACTTGGGAAATTTTAGAAGATTTAGTGTAAGTCAACCTACTCTAATAGCAGTGAAGTTGCTTAGAGTATATTTACGGATTTATTATCAATTTTAATATCGAATGCCTGCTTTCTACAGGTATTCGATATTAAAATTATTACAAATAGGCTTTTATTTGTCCTTACAGTAAACACCTTGTTGTTTTGCAGCTCCTTCGTGTCCCATATCTGCTGCTTTTTGCATATCCATACAACCTTTATCCCTCAATAATACTTGCAGGTAAATTCCACCTCTCAAATAATAAGCTTCTGCTAATTTGGGATTGAACTCAATCGCCTTGCTAAACGATTTGATTGCCCCTCTTAGATCACCTTCTTTCTGTTTCAGAAAACCTATTTTCATATAAATATCAGCACTTTCACCCTCCATTCTCATATAGGTTCGAAAATCTTTTTCGGCATTTTCATAATCTTTATTTTCATAATGAGCGTAAGCACGATGATAATAATAGTGTGATTTGGTAGATACCGCAGCAATTGCTTCGTTATAGTCAATAATAGCAGATTGATGCGTTCCCATTTTAGCCTTTGCATTAGCTCTGTAATAGTATAAGATATCGGTTAATTGTGCATAGGTATTGATTTCAATCGCTTCATCTAATTTTGCTATTGCCTTGGCATAACGTCCTCCATCAAAATGAACGATAGCTTCTTTCATAAAATCTTCTGATGTTGGTTCTGGTTCTAGATTAGGAACTTTCATGAAAAATTTCCCTTCTGTCTTAGTACTATCGCTAGGATCAACCATAGTCGTATCTGTTTGAGCATGGAGCCCTATTATTCCTATGAAATAGAACCAACTGATCCCCATAATATATTTCATCCTCAATTATTTATTTGTAACGAAATCTCGATTCCGTATTATTTAAAAAACACTATCTTCAAAGGGCAAAAATAATGCTATTCTACACTCCTACAACTCTACTTCCAAAGAATGTCTATTATAAACACCCTTTTTTTCACTAAATTAAGCTTATCTTTGCTCTTATCATATACCTAGAAACACAACGGTCAATAATATCCATGAATACCCTCAACTGTAAAGGAAAATTACTCGATTTGACACACCCCCAGCTGATGGGGATTCTAAATATAACACCTGATTCCTTTTTTGCAGGGAGCAGAGTTCAAGCAAAAGACGACCTACTCTACCAAGCTGATAGCATGCTGAAGCATGGAGCCAAAATTTTAGATGTTGGTGGTGTTTCTACTCGTCCTGGAGCAGCTAAGATTAGTGTAGAGGAAGAACTAAACCGTGTTTTACCCGTTATCCAAGCCCTTCATCAGTATTTCCCTGAAGCTATTTTATCTATTGATACTTTTCAAGCAAAAGTAGCTCAAGAAGCCATCCGAGAAGGGGCCCATATCCTCAATGATATTTCCGCTTGGAATATTAATGAAAATCTACTTGATGTTCTTGCTAGACACAACAATGTCCCCTATATCCTGATGCATATGCAAGGAACACCGCAAACAATGCAAACGAACCCTACCTATCAGGATTTGTTATTAGATATAATGGACTTTTTTATAGAAAAAATTGGTATCTTAAAGCAAAAGAAAATAAAAGATATTGTTCTAGATGTAGGCTTTGGTTTTGGTAAGACGATTCCTCAAAACTATCGTCTATTGAACAATTTACATATTTTTGATACCCTTCAACGTCCAATGTTAGTGGGGGTTTCTCGAAAATCTATGATATGGCGACTACTCGAAGGCACTCCTGGGACTGCCCTCAATGGAACAACTGCATTACATTTGGTAGCACTCCAACAAGGAGCTAAAATACTGCGGGTTCATGATGTAAAAGAAGCAAATGAAGTAATAAAAATTTGGCAACAATTGAATGAAAACAACTAATGGCAGAAATTGAAAACAAACGTGTATTAGGCATACACCTCCCCACGGATCCTAGATGGGCTGATATGGCAGCAATGAATTTAGAAGATATTCTGACTGACCATGCCTACTGCGAACAAAAAGCTACTACTACTTGTATTTCTCTTATACAGAAGCATTCTGACAAACCTCTTTTAGTCCAAAAACTTGCTCCTATTGTCTCAGAAGAATGGAGCCATTTCCGATTGGTAATCAAAGAGCTCGAAAAAAGAGGTCTTCAGTTGGGAAAACAACGAAAAGATGAATACGTCAATCAGCTATTAAAATTTGTACGAAAAGGAGTCACTCCAGAAACCAATCTACTAGACAAATTACTTGTTTGTGCTATGATAGAAGCTCGTAGTTGCGAACGTTTTCGCTTGCTTTCCATCGAACTAGAAGAAGCCAGTCTTCGAAATTTTTATCATAAATTCATGGTATCAGAAGCAGGGCATTATAAATTATTTTTAGAATTGGCTACTCATTATACCGATAAAGAAACAATGCAAAAAAGGTGGCAAGAATGCCTAAGTTTTGAAGCAAATATTGTCGCTAATCTAAAACCTCGTGCTGACAGAATGCACTAAAAACATGTTTAAAATATAGACACTTAACCCCACTAACCTCATGAGCTGCTCTTATCAAGCAGATACTATTTAATACCTCTTTTAATGAACCCTAAAAGTTCATTACTCTGAAACTAAACACAATCTAACGCATGAAATATTTTTTATCTCTATTATTTACAGTTATTACAACAGTAGCTATTCAAGCCCAATGTAGTGGTGTATTTGCCAAAAACATCTCTATGGGTAATGTGCAATCACTAGAAACGACACCTCAAATCATTGTCCTTCGTTCTGATTTTGACTACAGTATTCAAGTCATCAACTCTGAAGATGGTATTACCGCAGAAATAACTACTTCTGGTATTGCTGAAAGTAGCATTAGACCCCTCGAAAGAGATGATAAAGTAATGTTTATTACTTCTGGAGGTGAAAAGAAAGCTTTTACCTTTGTCAGAGATGGGGAACGTACTAAAGTGCGTAATCGTCCTGCTTATATCAATGTACTACAACTGAACATGAATAGTCTAGAATGGCTAGCGAATAGTGATATAACTCAAATCAGATTAGTGAATATGGTAGAAATGAAAATGTACCCTTATTCACTTCAAGGAGCTAGTAAAGCGAAGTTTCGTAATATGCTCACTTGTTTTCTTAAAGAACTTGACCCATCTAAGGTTAAGGACAAAAAAATTGACGATAATCTAGGCAGTATTGCCAAAGCGAATAAAAGAGACGGAGGAGATAAACCAAGTGCCGCAGAAGTAATTGCCAACTCCAACAATAGCAGTTCTTCTCCTTGTGATGACTTGAGTGATGACGAGATTAAACGCTTAAAAAGAGAACTACAGCTCGAAAAAGATGCTCTAAAAAATGAAATAACAGAAGTACGTGCAAAGGGAGCTGTAACAAAGGAAAGATTACAAAAAGATGTTTCAAGAGCTAGAGAATCTGCTGCTAAAACACAATCAGATATCGCTCAGCAAGTCTTGGATGCTCGTAAAAATGCCAATGCAGAAATCGAAAAAGCTCAACTAGAAGTAGCCAAAGCAATAGAAAACGCTAAACAAAATGCCACTTCTCTTATAGAAAAGGCTCAACTAGAAGCATTGGAAGCACGAGAAAAATCTAATACCAAAATAAAAGAAATACAGGCAGAAGAAGCCAGCAAAATTGCAGAAGCTCGTAAAAATGCTAGCAAACGTGTATTGGAAGCACAACAACAGTACGATGTTGCTAAATCTCAATATACCGTAGAAGTAGAAACAATCAAAGAACTAGCAGCCGATGAAATAAAAAGTATTCAGGAAGAAGTAGCTGAAAAAATTGCCGCTGCAAGACAAAAAGCAAAAGAAGAAAAAAATCTAACGGCTAAAGACGTTGAGAACGCACAAAAAACAGCAGCCGTTCAGATTGCTGAAATTAGAGAAAAAAATGCGGTAGAAGTAGGAGCAGAAAAAACAAAAGCTGCTGCCGAAAAAGAACGTTTACAAATAGAAGTAGCAGAAAGCAAAAGAAATGCGGCTGAGCAGATTGCAAATGCTAAGGAAAAAGCAGCTCAATCTATTGCTGACGCTCTTGCCAAAGCCTCTAAAGACAGAGAACTAATTGCGAAAAAAGTAGAAGATGAAAGAAAACTTTCTACCGACGAAATTGCCCGTATACAAGAATCGGTCGTAGAAGCTAGAAAGAAAGCCGAAGAAGAAAAGAAAAAGATTGGTGAAGAGGTAGCAGAAAGCAAAAAAAATGCGGCTGTTGAAATCAGCTAAACCAATGAATTAACAGCAGTTGAGGTCAAAACGGCTAAAGATAATGCAGAAACTAAAAAGAAAGCAATTACAGAAGAAGTACAAGTAGCTCAAGAAAAAGCAAAAGAAGAGATCGCTAAAATCCAAGCAGAAGTAGCCGAAGCCAAACAAAATGCCGCTGTCGAAATATCTCAGACTAAAGAATTGACTACAGAAGAAGTCAAAGCAGCCAAAGACAATGCAGAGAATAAGAAAAAAGAGGTAGCTGCTGATGTGCAAGAAGCTCAAGAAAAAGCAAAAGAAGAAATTGCTAAAATTCAAGCAGAAGTTACTGAAAAAATAGAAGGACTTCGAGCCAAAGAAAAAGAAATACAAGCAGCCTCTGCTGCCGATGTAGTTGCTGCCAAAGAAAAGGCGAAAGAAGAAATTCAGAAAGCCCAAAAAGAAGCTGTAGACAAAGTAGCCAATGCAAATACAGAAGCAGCGAGTGCTAAAGATAAATATGCTAAAAATATCAAAACTGCTCAAGAACAAGCTAATGAGCGATTGAAAAAAATACAAACAGAAATTGCTGCTCAACTAAAAGAAGCTAAGGAAAAAACAATGGCAATGAAATCAGCTTCTGCCGAAGAGATTGCTGCATCTAAAGAAAAAGCAACACAACAGTTACTAGAAACTCAAGAAACTGTATTTGCTAAAATAGCAGAACTTAAAGCAAAAGAAATAGAAGAAAAACAAGAAGCTGCTAAATCTATTGCTGTCGCGAAATCTGAGGCAGCTCAAGAAAGAGCTGTTATCAAACAAGATCTCGCTAATGGAATTGCTCAAGACAAAGAAAAAGCCGCACTCGAACGTCAAAAAACAGCCGAAGAAATTGCTGCTACACGCCAAAAAGCTGCCGAGCAAGTGACTAAAATACAAGAAGATGCCGCAAAACGCATCGAAGAGGTCAAACAAAAAACAGTAGAAGAAGAAAAAACACAAAAACTTCGCTACTTAGAAGCTAGAGAAGAAACGGCTATACAGATTGCGATCATGAAAGAACGTGCCGCGGAAGAAATTCAAGCGACGAAAGAAATGACCAACCAGAAGAAAGAAGCCATGAAAATAGAATTAGATTCTGTAGAAAACCAAATCAAAGAAGAAATTGCTGCTGCCAAAACACAAAGTGCTAAAGAAATAGCCGTTGCTAAAGAAAATGCAAGTCAACAAGTAGCAGCTGCAAAAGCGAGTGCAAAAGAAGAGGTTCAAAAAATTGAAGCAGAGAATAAAGCAGAAAAAGAAAAATTAGCCGATAACTTAGCAAAAGTAAAAACGGAGAATGCTGCTGCTGTAAAAGCTGCTCAAGAAGCTAGTATCAAAAAAGTAGCTGAAGCTAAAGTAAAGTCGGATGAGGAAATTGCTCTACAACAACAACGTATTAAGGAAAACAAAGACGAAATTGAAGCCTTAGAAAAGAAGAAGAAAATCTTAGAAGAACGTGTTGCAGAATTACGTAAAGAAGTTAAGTCAGGAGGGCGATAAGATCAGAGTACATTACATAAAGAGCGGGCAACTACCACTGTGGTAGTTGCCCGCTCTTTCGTTTATTTCTATAACTTACTCCTATGGGTTAGTCGACCAAACAGCACTACGTGTCATCATAGCACGACGAGGTAGTTTCAGACCAGCAATCACCAATGATGCAAAATCTTCTGGCTGTAATACATTATCAGGATTTCCATCTGTCAACCCTAACTCTTTGGACATGTCCGAAGCAACAGTACTTGGTGTCAAAGCACATACTCGAATATTATGTTTACGAACCTCTTTCATCAAAGAATCCGAAAACCCAATCAGGCCAAATTTAGAAGCGGCATAAGCAGAGATAGTAGCATTCCCTCCTAGCCCTGCCATAGAAGAGACATTCAAGATATCTCCACTTTGATTAGCAATCATTTGAGGCAATATTTCTTTGGTCACATAATAAGATCCTAACAAATTGGTCTGTATGATACGTTCCCACTCTTCCACGTCCATATCCATTACCGAACCAAAAGTAGCAATTCCTGCATTATTGATTAAAATATCAATTTTTGGGAAAGCAGTCATAATCTCTTTTACTCCAGCTTGAACTGCCTTATAATTTCCAATATCAAAACTAGCATAAGCCGCTTTGACACCATGCGTGGTTTCAAGTTCTTGTACAACCTCTTTGAGACGACTTTCTGTTCTTCCAGTAATCACAATATTAACGCCCTCGGCAGCTAAAGCAAAAGCCATTGCTTTACCCAAGCCTCTTGATCCTCCTGTAATGACAGCCACCTGCCCTTTCAAGTTATTCATTATTTTGTTTTTATAGGTGAATTTATATGCACATCAAACGAAGTTTAATTAAAGTTGTTCAATATCCTATTAATAAAAATCTACTACCACTAAATTTATACTAGAAGTCCTCCATATTAAAGCATATAAACGCCCCTCTAAAATTTTATCCAACAAATTCCTAAACCTAATTCACATTTTGCTGTTTTTAGTCATTATGTGATAACTCCTCTCCAAAAACCTCCTAAGTAACTCCAAAATAAGAATAGGATATATGAAATAATATTCATACATTTGTATATCATAGACCACACTGCGAAATAATAATGCTATCAAAAACTGCCATATTACTTTTCACTCAAACAGCTAAAGCTGCTGCTCAACAGAAACTGTTAGGGCTCCCCATGAGTAATAAGAATAAAGAGCAAATCTTTGAGACATTGTTATACCAAACAAGGCAAGCAGCACAAGCCACTGCCTTAGATGTCATAGAAATAAACTGTACAGAACAGCATGGAAATTCCTTTGGGCAACGTATTGCTACTGCAACCCAACAAGTCTTCGACAGTGGTTACGAACAAGTAATCATACTTGGTACTGATACACCTAATATTAGTAGTGCTATTATCTCTAAGGCAGCAGAGAAAACTAATGAACACCATTCTGTTCTAGGACACTCCAAAGATGGTGGTGCTTATTTAATTGCGTTTCATCGCAATAATTTCAACCTAGAAACTTTTGCTAAGCTCCAATGGAAATCAGCTAATACGGCAACTGTATTAATGCATTATTTTTCTTCGGAAACCCAAGCAGTATCCAGTTTAGTTAGTTTAGCAGATATAGACTCTTCTAGTGATTTACTTACTTTCATAACCAAAGCAAAGCATACTAAAATAGTTGCTCTACTAAAGCAAATTGTAGCCGCAACTAAGGCACTTACTATTACGCTCTCTGACCGTTTTATATACAACTGCTTTGCCATTCAACGATTATACAATCGTCCCCCTCCTAGTGCCTAACTAGGACATTTCAAAGCTACATCTATAGGAATGAGTAACCTCCCTCTTTTGCTCATTTTTTTCTGACTTAAACACATCAATAGGCTTCGTATGCCTATGTCTATTACCAAGTAAACTGTTCGTTGGTAACAGGCATTCTTTTATCTTTTTCTAATCAAATTTTTTATGAAAAATTATTTCCTAACTTTTTTAGTTGGGTTATTTCTCCTTCCTTCAGCTTGGGGACAACAACTCATTTCGGGCAGAGTAACTGCTCAAGAAGATCAAGAAGCTCTTATTGGAGCATTGGTCTACGAAAAAAACACCAATACTAGTACTACAACTGATGAAACAGGTGCTTTTCAACTCACCGTAACAAATGACAGTAGTATTATTGTGGTTAGCTACATTGGTATGGCAGACAAGGAAGTCCCTCTAAATGGGCAAACTATGGTAGAAGTAGCCCTTTCTTATGAAGGTGAAAATATTAATGAAGTAGTAGTGACAGCTCTAGGAATAGAGCGTCAAGAAAAAGCATTAGGCTATAGTGTTCAAGAGATTGATGGGGCAGATATCCAACAAGTTCGTCAAGAAAATTTACTAAATAGCCTCTCTGGTCGTGTTGCTGGTGTGCAAGTTAGCAATGGTTCTTCTGGAGTAGGCTCTTCTACCCATATTTTCATCAGAGGTCAATCCTCTCTATCTAGTACCAACCAAGCTCTATTTGTAGTAGATGGGGTTCCGATTAGTAATGAATTGATTGCTAATCAGACTGAAAACGACGCTACTGGATTTCAGGAAGTAGATTATGGCAATGGTGCAGGCGAAATAAGCCCTGATGACATTGAGTCTATCAGTGTCCTAAAAGGACCAGCAGCAACGGCACTTTATGGTTCTAGAGCAGCTAATGGAGTGGTTTTAATCAAAACTAAAACAGGAAAAGAAAAAGGAAGTGGCATTGGAGTATCCATCAATAGTAGTGTTACACTCGAAACATTGCTTCGACTACCAGAATATCAAAATGAATACGGACAAGGAGCTAGCGACCAAATCGACTATGAATATGTAGATGGTAATACTGGTGATGGAGGAAGTATCTTGAGTTATGGAAATGCTCTTAATGGGCAGTCTTTTTCTCAATTTGATGGAACATCAACTACCGCTACAGGTGAAGTAGTACGTGGAGGTGATGTAATTGCTAGAGCTGGAAGCCCTATTACTCCTAGTGCATGGGTAGCACGCCCTGACAATATTCGTAGTTTCTTCCGTACAGGGGTTACTTTTATGAATAATGTTGCTCTTTCTGGAGCTAACGATAAAGGATATTTCCGTGCTTCGTATACTAATCTAGATAATCAAGGAGTAATTCCAGGTACAGACCTTCAACGACATAGCTTTGCTATCAGTGGTGGTTATCAGCTTACGCAAAAACTGTCTGTACGTACCTTCTTCAATTTCATAAACTCTAATAGTGCCAATAGACCTGCTACAGGATATGGTAGTGAAAACATCATGTATCTATTTACGTGGATGGGACGCCAAGTAGATGTAGGAGCACTCAAAGACTATTGGCAACATGGACAAGAAGGGCTGGCTCAATATAACTACAATTACCTTTGGATGGACAACCCTTATTTTGCAATGTTAGAGAATAGAAACGGATTCAATAAAAATCGTATTCTAAACAATACTTCTGTAGAATATCAAATCATAGACGGACTTAAAGTTCGCCTCAGAAATGGCTTGGATTATTATAGTGACATCCGTACTTCTAGACGTGCCTTTAGCAGTCAGCGTTTCCGTAATGGTGCTTATAGAGAAGATTTAGTTTCTTTTGCAGAAGTCAACACTGATTTCCTAATCAGTTATGATAAAAAAATAAGTGAGGATTGGGATTTTGGTATTTCACTTGGTGGTAATGCGATGAATCAACAGTTTAGTTACCAAAGTACCACAGCAGGAGAACTGTCTGTCCCAGGTATTTATAACTTTAACAACTCCAAGGTTCCTTTAAGTCTCAATCAATACAAGCAACAAAAACAAATTCTAAGTCTATATACACTAGGACGTGTTGCTTACAAAAGTAGCATCTTCTTGGATGTAACACTACGTAATGACTGGTCTAGCACCCTTCCTACTAGCAATAACTCCTACGCTTATTATGCCTTTTCACTGAGTGGAATTATTTCTGACTTAGTCAAAATGCCAAAAGCATTTAGTTTAGTTAAAGTACGTGCTAGTATAGCAAGTGTTGGTAGTGATACAGATCCTTATAACCTACGTAACACCTTCCAGTTTGGAGATTTATACGGATCCAACCCTACTGTTTCGAATGACAATACTTTATTGAATAGTAATTTAGTGCCTGAACGTACAACCGCCTATGAATTCGGTGCAGACTTACGTTTCTTCCAAGGTAGATTAGGTGTTGATTTCACTTATTATAACAATATTAGTAGTAATCAAATTATACAATTACCGACTTCTACGGCTAGCGGTTATACTAGTAAAGTCGCTAATGGTGGTAAAATCCAAAGTACTGGTTATGAAGCTGTCATAACTGGTACACCGATTCGTAAAAAAGATTTCCAATGGAATGTTTTTGCTAATTTTAGTAGAAATATTAGTACTGTATTAGAACTTCCTGATGGAGTTGACCAATATGTATTAGGAGCTGCTAGAGTATATGACCGTTCTGACAGAAGTGTCTTTTTTATTGCTACAGAAGGTGGACGTCTAGGTGATATGTATGGAACAGGAATCCAACAAGTAAACGGTCGTGATTTGTACGATGCTAATGGCAACCCTGTTAAAGATCCTGAATTGCAACTATTAGGAAACTCTAACCCTGATTTCATTCTTGGATTAGGAACAGACTTCTCTTACAAAGGATTTAGCTTAGGAGTACTATTTGACTGGCGTCATGGTGGAACTATTGTTTCCAGAACCCTATCTATTGCCAGTACTTCTGGTGTATTAGCTAATACTGCTGAAGGGCGTGAAACTGGTATCGTAGGAGATGGTGTCGTTAATGTAGGCACAGAAGCAAATCCTATCTACGAAGAAAATACAACTGCTATTTCTGCACAAGAGTACTATCAACAAATCTATGATAGAGATAATGAAGCTAAAGCACTTTACAATGCAACTTATGTCAAACTAAGAGAAGTGCGTCTGAGTTACACTTTCCCTCAGAGATTGATGCAAAAAATTAATTTTTCAGAATTGAAGCTTTCTTTAATTGGTAAAAATCTTGCTGTCTGGACAGAGAATCCACACTTCGATCCAGAAGTATCTGCTATGCAAGGACCTAATTTCGCCTTTGGGGTAGAAGACATGTCTTATCCTTCTAGTAGAAGTTTTGGGCTAAGTTTGCAAATCAAATTATAAGAGGATGCTACATTTTTGATGATAAGTATTGTCAAAAATGTAGCTTTTTTAAATTAAATCTAAGTACATAAATTATGTTATATATATATAAAGCAACTACCCTATTATTAGTCGCCTTACTATTAGGAAGCTGTGCCAAAGAATTTGAAGAAATCAACACCAACCCTAATGCTCCAGAGCAAGTAAATGCACAATTTGTATTGACTAATGTGCTCTACAATAGTGCTAACAATAATGCGGTAGATGCATGGAATGCGGGTAACTTTTTAGCACAATTAACCGCCAGGTATGCCTTCAATGAAATAGATCGCTATGATATTCGTACCAATACAGAGCTGTGGAACAAAACCTACCTTTTATTGAATGACGTACAGTCATTAGAAGACCTCGCTACTGCAACTGGAGGAAATAGTACTTATCAAGGAGTAGCACTTACTATGAAAGCTTTTTTAAGTTCCACTTTGACCGATTTATGGGCAGATGTTCCTTATACACAAGCTATCAAAGGAGCGACAGATGACAACTTCACTCCTAGTTATGATACACAAGAAGAAATTTATACGGGTACTACTGGAATATTAGCGACACTAAGAGAAGCCGTGACCGTACTAGAAGCTAGTAGAAATAATGTTACTATCAAGGGAGATGTCATGTTCAAAGGTAATATAGATCAATGGATCCGTTTTGCAAATTCTCTTAGAGTACGTTACCTACTCCGTGTCTCTGACAAAATTAATGTCAGTACAGAACTACAACAAATTGTGTCTAGCGGTATGCTTATGCAATCTAATGCAGATAATGGTTTAGTTCCCTATCTACCTACTGCACCAACTCAATGGTTTGTCCATACGATTAGAGAAGGTGATTTTGTTAATGTGCGAATGTCCAACACCATCGATTCTTTCTTGACTACATATGATGATCCTAGAGTTGGCAAATGGTTCAACCCTACTCTTGCTAGTCAAGGAGGCACACCTGTTTACGAAGGAATGCCCAACGGTTTGGTCAATGAATCTGGTTTCAATTTAGCAGAACTATCTACGCTGGGTGGTATTTTTCGTACCGAACCTGCTGGTGTAGATGCAATTATTATGCTGTATAGCGAATTGCAATTTGCCTTAGCTGAAGCAGCCGAAAAAGGTTTAATCAGTGGTAGTGCCCAAAGTTACTACGAAGCTGGTATTCAGGCATCATTTGACTATTACAACGTGCCAATGCCTGCTAATTACTTGACACAAACAGAAGTAGCCTATGGAACAGATAACATCGCTAAAATTATCACGCAAAAATGGTTGGCTTCTATGTTGGTTGGTTATGAAGGTTGGTTCAACTATCGTCGTACTGGCTTCCCGACTCTAAAACCAGGAGTTGATAATCTAAATAATGATATGATTCCCGTTCGATACCGTTATCCTGACACTGAAAAAGCAGTAAATCCAACTAATTATGATGCTGCCAGTAATCGAATTGGAGGAGATACTTATAATTCAAAAGGTTGGTGGGAAAGTTAATATTATCCATAGTAGTGGGTTGAATTGTTGAATTGTTGAATTGTTGAATTG
>CAYOJF010000036.1:0-45840 GCA_964404215.1 uncultured Aureispira sp.
ATTTGCAAGTAATTGTATCGAGCAGTAATAATAATGGAGAGAGAAGGATAATTACGTATCGCTTGTTCTAGTTTGTGATAGAAGTTTTTAAGTTGATTTTTACTAATACCATTACTCATGTATAGCTCATCCAATCCATCTAGGATAAGGACACTATTCTCTTCTTTGAAAGCTATTTTCTTTATGTTTTTTAGATACTTTTCTATTTCTTGTAGTGGCTGATTAATCAGTTCATTTATATTTTCTATGTATTTGAGTTTGACAAAGTATAGATTTTGGTCAAAGTCCTCATCAGAAAGTAGCTGATGAATAGTATGATAACAAAAAGAACTTTTTCCTTGACCTGGTTGTCCCAATAAAAAAATCAATCGCTCTTGTTCTACTGCTAGTCCCAAAGGTTGTTGATCATGAATAACACGCTGAGCAATATAGTCATGAATATTTCCATTAAAATTATGGTTCTCCATAAAATCATCACGAGAAAAACTATATTCATCAGAAGAAGAGCTAAAACATCTTTTATGTACCGCAAAACTGGGCTTGATATACATTTTGGATAGAGGAAGTTTCTTATCTCCTAGAGCACCTTGATGATAGAATTCTTTAATACGTTTGTAGTATTGTTGCTGTTGGTATTCTTTTTCCCATACTTTTGCAAAAGGACATTCCAGAGCATTGAGAATAGGAGTATAGTATTCTTTTTGGGAATGCCACTCATTCACTACAGCTATAAAAAACTGCTTTTTGAACTGCTTTTTTATTTTTCGAGCGTTTTTCTCTGCAACACCTAATACTTCAATCAGCCATTGTTCGTAGATTTCGCTTGTATTAGCGACTATAGGTAATTCTGTTGGTGCAGAAAAGAAAGTTGGGGGGATGGTGACAGGTGTGCCATTCATTTCTTCATGAATCGTATTTTCTAGGAAGGTAGTCTGGTTAACTAGACTTTTATAGTTTTTTCTAGCTTCCTCGGGGATGAGGTGGATTATGGTGTCAAATAGAGCATTGGCTATGAGGTAGTGAGCTCTTTGTTCTATAGGAGCATCTATATTGAATAGAGATAGACTCTCTTTAGCAGCAGTGACTCCTCCTGTTGCAAAAGGATTAGCACTAATAGCACTTAAGCCAACTTTGACTGCTTTTTGGAAGAGATTTTTTACTTTGATGCTACTGGTCCAAGAGCCTTTTTTGGCAATAATAACAACAGGATATTGATCCATGGGGATATATGGGTTTAGAAGATGAATTATCCTAAATTACAAGATATAAGCCACAGCACAAAATAAAAAATGACCTTTCTCCATCTAGAGAAAGGTCATTTTAAGTATATGCTTAAGTGGTATAGTTTACTCTACTACCCAAGCTTTTTTATTATAGTTATCTTTGATAAATTGGAAGTGTGTCGGAAACTCTGAAGGATTACAGCTGATTTCGACTCCTACACGATGCAAACCACCATCCGTCAATTCTATCAATGCTTGATAGTTGTCTTTCGCTAGTTTTTTAGAAAGACGTGTCGCATTTTGTTTCTTACCAAATGCACCAAGCACCACTACATAGGTAGTATTCGTATTAGTAGTTGTTACTACTGTTTTTTGGGGGGGGGCCTCTACTACTGGTGCTGTTGTAACAGTCGTTTCGGCTGGTTTACTTTCTTCTGGAGTAGTATCTGCAGACTCCTTTCCTCCTATCGGGAGTATAGAGGCGGTAGAACTCGTCTGGATAGCAGGGCTATCTTCTTTTGGTGTTTGTTCTTCTACTATGGTTGTTTTAGCAGGTGTTGTTATCGTTTCGGCTTCTGCTAGAGTAGAGGGTTGGTTGGGTGTATCACCAAATAAGCCTCCTAACCAATAAGGAGAAGAGAATAACAATAAAGCAACTGCTGCCGCACCAACCAATTTTGGAGATAAAGTGAATGGCAAAACCAATCCTTTTTTTCTTTTGATAGGAACAATAGCAGTAGTAGAAGCAGCAGTTGCTGTTTCTGTGCTGGTAGTCGCTGCAATTGTTTCTTTCTGGAGATACTCCTTGTTGCGAAGGATAGGGTGACAATCAATAGAAGGCATTCCATAAACTTCCAATAAGAAATTGGTAGGAGCAGGAACAAATTCTAATTTAGAATCAGAGTTGAAATATAGCTTTCCGATTTTAGGAAAATGAACAATTTTTTTGTTGAATAAATCCTGTTCGATTTGTGTGCTCCACTGCTCTACTTTTTGAGCCGCTTTTTTGTAGTTGATTTGCTCCCGTTGCACTAGGAAATTAGCTAACAAACCATCGTTGTTGACCAACTTAGGATTGAAAGATACCGTCTTGTTCGGCGGAATCAACTCTTGGGCGACAAAATCAATTTTTGCCGCTTCATAATTGACAATAAAACCACCAATATTGGGGATAATAACGCAATCGTTAGCAAAAAGTAGTTGTTCTATATAGTTTGATAAATCCAAAGGAATTGGTTTAGTACACCACAAACTAAGTTTATAGTGTATTTAGTTTTAATCTACTGTAATTTCTTCTTTGATAATAGTACCATCGAAGGTGTATAGCTCTACAAAATAAACACCTATTGGCAACTTATCCAAATTTAACTCATAAATTGTATTGATAGGGAGGTCAAAAAGATGATTATCAGCAAAAACAATTTCATCTTCACTAGACTGTAGGGTCAATCGTTCCATTTTGTTACCCAGATTCTCAAAATCAATATAAAGTAAATTACCCGCTTTATTTTTTTGGAAAGACCAAGGTTCTGTAGGAGCATTTACCAGCTCATTTTCAAAATTAGCCCAGTCGATTTCATCGACAGGAGTAGGCATGTGATCAGGTGTTGTTGTTTGGTTGTCAGCTGCTACGATTGTATTTTGAGCAAAACTAACGGATAGTGCCCCGCACCAGATTAAGAAACAAGTCAGGATTTTCATTTTTTTGAATGGTTTTCTTGAAATTGTTTACCTGCTTATCTTATTGAGATTAAACAAGTGTTTTATTTTTCTAACGGCAAAACCATGCTCTACGATATGTAGTAGAATGGTTTTTATTACTTTTTTTTGGTTCTAAATGTATTTCTGAAAAACATTTAGTGGAAGTTGTTTAAAAAGTCCGTTTGTGATGAAATGAGTAAGATTTTTTTGTTAATTAAGGCAAAAATTTGACTAATAGCCTTAGCTATTCGGCTAATTGTTAACGAAAAGTAACGGAAAAAGATATTTCATTTGAACATGAAGAGACTTTTTAAACAACTTCGTGGGGTGTTTTTTTATTTTTCATGCTAATTTTAGCCTTTTTTGAGCAGAAAGTCAAATAATTGAACGGTTATTCTACTTCTAAGATGATGTCTTCACTACGTTGGTTGGGAGTAGCAGGGCAACGATAATAGATTTTCCTGAAAATATAAATGTCCTGTGGCCTTGCTTGTCGAATTATAGTCAGTGCTGCGGACTCAAATCTACTTTTGAGATTAATCGCTCGATAAGAATTACCGTTTGCATCTATCCTAATGACCTCAAACGAACTAACAGAACATCGAGCATTAAAGAGTATGCTTAAGAATCAACTTCAAGCTGCAAATGTTTGATTTTAAATTTAATTGCACCTTTTTTGAGTCATGATAGCTAAGGCTATCAAACTCAAAAAGAGGCTTATTAAATCCCAAATCAATTCATTTTCGCCCAAATCGGGGATTTGGAAGAACTTAATTCTTAAGCATACTCTAACCCACAGCATTCTATTAACGCACTAATCCCAAATGATTGACGAAGTAGAGGAGCTGGAATCATTTTATCGCTATTAGCTTTATAGCCTTCTATACGACAAGTAGCTTTTATGTATTGGGTTCGTAGCGTCTTTTGGATAACCGTATCTTTCAATGAAATATGGAAAATGACTTCTCCGATACTATCTGGGCGTACTTGAAATTGATTGCCTATTTTTTTTATTTCTAATGGTATGGGAGGGGTGTTGTTCAGAAAATTATTAGGGGTATGGAGAAATGCTTTGATATTTTTTGGGGAAATGGCAGTTGCAGTAGAAGAACTTATCTGGATAGTGTTGTTGATACCAACGAGCAGTGGATTACAGTTTTCGGTATAAATTTCGATTTGGGCTTGACCATAAAATGGTAAGAGTAATATTACTAACGTTAAATAATAATTCATGATCAGATAGTTTTTTATTTTAGAGGTTATGACGAGTAGAGTTGTATGGAAGGGGTGAGATAGATTTTTTTGATTAGCGAGGAAAGGCGGAAATTCGTAGCCAAAGCTACGAAATTGAGTACTTGACGATGTTTAATCGGAAAAAGATATTTTCGTTCCCGTACGAATCTAGTCGTAATATCCTCTTTTAATCGTACTTGAAAGTTTAGCTTTATTAATTAATGACTTTGTAACTTGAAGTTACAATTTAGACTTACTCTAGTACAATTTTTTACTCAAACTATAATTTGGAATAGAATTTATACGTTATAGAAAACTTACCAACCCCTCCATCAGATGAATAAAACAATTACTCTTTTAATTTTTATATTTAGTTTGGCTTGTGTTACTCTTATGAGAGGGCAGGAAGAACTCAAACCAACAGCCACTCAGGCATTGGTATCTTTTGTGTTTACCAACCCACTGAATAAGGAAGTAGTGCCTCACAAAAAATTTAGTGTAGAGTCTACTACAACCAATACGGTTTTTGAACTAAAGACTAACCTAAAAGGTAGAGCTGCGATTTTGTTGCCTATAGAAGACGCCTATGCGGTACACCTTCCTAATTGGGAGAACTTTGCGACACTCGAAATTCCAGAAGGGAAGTTTCAAAAACATCATATTCCTGTTCCCTTTTATGAATTGCCTAAGGCGGGTAGTGATGTTGTGATTGAAATTCCAGTGCAAATTATGCTTTTACAAGAAAATGGATTGCCTAATGAGAGTGTCGAACAATTAACGATTAAGAGCGGAAAGACAAGACGTGTCTACACGATCAAAACGGATAAAAATGGTGTTGGTAATCTGAAACTACCTATCAATGCGAGCTATGTATTGAGTTTGAATAAAGCTCCTCATTATTATAAATTTAACATTCCTAATCGACCTTATTCTGCTTGGCAGGAACAGGTTGTCTTTGAGCGTAAAAAGGGAATGGAAAAATATCCTTCCATCAAAGAGGCTCTGTTTAATTTTATATTTGAAGATTTAGATAATAGACGGTGTCCGAATGAAAAATTTTGGGTCAAGAGTTTGTCTACAGGAAAACGCTACGAAGGCACTACAAATGCCGAAGGTGTTGCTCAAATATTAGTCCCTATTAATGATAACTATTCGCTTAATGAAGCGACCAACCTTGATTTTGAGCGAAAAGAAGTCCAACTAGAAGAGGGGAAAGATTTGATTGTAGAAACTATCATGTATCAAGCATTATCTACTCCACAACAGAAAGATCGAAAAGCAGCTCAAGACAAGCGGGCAAAAGCAAGGGATAAAGCGGCTCAAGTAGCAGCAGATAAAATGGCACATCGCTTAGATTCACTCAAACGACTTTCGGAGGATAAAGCATTGGATGCAATTGTGCGAAACGATTTACCCATTCCAATCAAAAAGAAGACTTTTCGTATCCGTAAAGCGGTAACGGCTAAAGTTGAGATTTATGAAAAACAATTGGAGGTAAACCCAGAAGCATTTGAAGAAAAACAAAAACCAATTTTGTCCACTTTAGAACGTTTTAAAGACAATTGGAAAGGAAAGGTAATCGTGACAGATGTGACGGAAAGTATGAACCCTTATTTGGAAGAGGTATTGATTTGGCATGCCCTTAATTTGCGTCAAGGAAATGGAGCGGCTAAGTATGTTTTTTTTAATGATGGGGATAATAAAACGGCTGCTGCCAAAGTAATTGGTCAAACAGGTGGTTTATATGATTGTCAGGGTAATAATGAAGATCTATCAGAGGTGTTGCAGACGATGCAATTGGCCATACAAAGTGGATTAGGGGGAGGTGAGCCGCCTGAAAATGACCTAGAAGCGGTGTTGGATGGACAAGGCAAAAAAGCAGCAGCGGAAGAGGTGATTTTGATTGCAGATAGTTATTCTAGAGTTAGAGATATGGCATTGCTTTCACAGATAAAAGTTCCTGTTCGTATCATACTATGTGGAGCAGATGAAAAAAATGCTTACTACCAGTCGATGACTGCTGATATCAATGAGCAATATCTAACAATCGCTCACCGAACAGGGGGCTCTTTGCATACTCTGAAGAGTGATATTTGGAATTTGAGTGAAAAGAAAGAAGGGGAAGAGGTACAGATTGGGCAATCTAAATATGTACTCAAAAATCGACAGTTTATTAAATTAAGGTAGTTTGAAGTAGGCTTGTAAATCATCTTGGTCCCAAACATCTTTTGAGGTCGTGAGAGAAGCACCAATGCCTAAGAGCATGTCTAAAATTATGTTTTTTGATAATGTGAGTACTATTTTTTTGCTAATTGAACCTCATTTTTTCATTAATAGCCTTAGCTATTGATTAAAAAATGAGGTTCAATTAGCTAAAAAAGAGATTTCATATTACGAATTAAGATAAATTTAGACATGCTCTAAAACCCCTTGGAGATTAGGTAAATCTAAGAGCGTTTTAGGAAGTTTCTTGATAGTAGTACCGTGTAGAACAAGGATACGTAGTTTTTGGAGGTGCTTGACCTGCTCGGACAACTCAAAGGTGTCATTGTATGAAATATCTAATCGCTCTAGAAAGTGCAATTGGTAAATACTCTTAGGTAGTTGGGTGAGTTTATTTTTACACAAATAGAGATAAGTTAACTGCGGTAGTTGATCAAATACATTGGGTAAGGAGCGAAGAGGACACTGTTGTATTTTTAATAGTTGCAATTGTGTTAACTGACCTAAGTTAGGAGATATTTCTGTTATCGGTAACTGAATCAATTGGAGGTGTCGCAGTTTTGTAAACTTAAAAACCCATATAGGAACTTCCGAAATGGGCAAATCAATTAAACGGCACCGTAAAAGATTACCAAAAAAAGGAGCTGATTTTTCTATTAGTACTATAGCTTTATGGTCGCCTTCAATAGTGAGTTCTTTTAGTTGTTCAAAAGCAAGAAGTATGTCCATTACATCTGTTAATCCTGCGTCTAGCTGTGCTGTTTCGACCAAATATTGGTAACAGTCTACATAAACAGAAAGGTCTAAATTGAGATTGTTGGACTTGTTGATATGGATCGCTAATTGCCTGTTTTCGGGAATCGAACTATGTAGCAATTGATGGAGTCGGTGCGTATTTTTTTCGTTTGACATTTACGTTTTTTTTATTAATTTTGTACCTATGTTCAATCTATTTTTATTCGCACAGGAAATATGAAACTAATTACGATTTCGGACGAAGTCCAGCAGTTATGCCCTAATCTGCAACTAGGATGTATCTCTTTTGATATCAACTATAGTACCGCTTCTTCAGATTTGCAGACCTACATCAAGGAAGTATGTCTGGAGATACAAGATAAATATACCACCGCAGAAATTACACAAATCCCCCCTATAAAATCTGCTCGACAATCGTATCGAGCATTGGGGAAAGAGCCGAGTCGTTATCGTTTGTCAGCAGAAGCCTTGCTACGACGTATTGTGAAAGGAAAGGGGCTTTATCAAATCAGTACAGCAGTAGATATTTTAAATTTGATTTCTATCCAAACAGGCTATTCTATTGGTGGGTATGATTGTGCTCAAATTGGAGGAGATATTTTGCTTCGAAAAGGAACCTCAGAAGATGCCTATGAAGCTATTGGAAAGGGAGACTATAATATTGCTAATTTACCAGTATTAGCAGATGATAAAGGAGGATTTGGAACCCCTACTTCGGATTCGAATCGTACTATGTTTACTAAAGATACCACTTCATTTTTGATGGTATTTTTTGATTTTGAAGGGAGTGAGCATTTAATGTCAGTGTTAGAAGAAGCGATTGAACTATACCAATCATTTACTACGATTGACAATGTACAAAAAGTAATTTTTTAGATAGAAATGAAGCAATTTTTTTTAGTAGTATGTATAGTGTTTGGAATAGGGAATAGTGTACAGGCACAGCTAGAATTTGCCCCTCGTTTTGGGGGACAACTAGGCGTGTCTTTCAATATTGGGTCTCATTTCAATCGTTTTGGTTTGATTGCCAAACTGTATTATCAATATGAACATATTCAAGCTAATGTGCAGTTAGCAGGATATTATAATGTACAGTCTTTTGCTACAAAAAAACCTTCTTGGGAAGGACAAATGAAGTTAGGACTTTTATGGGCATTTGGTCCCAAACTGCGTACAGGAGTTAATCCATTTTTACATGAGATAGGGAACCAAACAGGGCGAGCATACTCTATTGGATACAGTTACAACTGGTATTGGGATAATATAGCGACTTCTCAAGCGACGGCTACTTTTGGCTTTAGTATCTATGATGTACGTTTGACATTAGAAAACGATTTTATTGCCTTTCAGAATGAAGATAAATATCGGACAGGTGTCATGAGTCTGTGTTATCGTTATCAAAATACTCAAATAGCAATCAAGCATGCTGCATGGACAGGAGATCCTTATGCAGAGGGTACTTCGAGCGTAATGGATGACAGTGATTTTCCTTCTAAATATGGCTATCGAGCAATGGCAGATGCTCCCTACAGTCAATATAGTGCTGGTATAGTAGCAATAGGAGTGGAGCAGTACGTTGGTTTTGGGCAATATTTAGGGGCTAGTATTGGTATAGACGCCGAAGAGATTAGAAACTTTATGCAAAATGAAGTGATACATGAATCTACCTTATTGAAAAATCCCCATATTCCAATGGTTACAAAAGATGGGAAGCAATATTTGCATAAAGAAGGACAAGAAATCAAAAACCCACAAGTCTATTTGCAATTTATAGCCAACGGGGGAAATTTCTTTTAGAGTAGAGGAACTATTATTTTGTTAATCTTAGTTCTATAAGTAGTACAACTAAGTCGTTTTCTGTTTATTTGTAGTCGCAACGATTCAAAAATAATATATGTATGATAAAGGCAGATAAATCGATTATAGTTTTGGTGACATTTTTTTTCATACTTTTTTATCTACCAACCTATGCTCAAAAAGATTCCCTTACGAATACCGACAGCTTACAAGCTACAAGACGAAGTGAAAGAACCGCTAAAAAGAAAGCTCGTCGCCAAAAGTTTCTGGCAACACTTCCAAAAAATCACAACCCCAAAACTGCGACGCTCTTAGCACTGATTCCTGGAGCAGGACAAATTTATAATCGGCGTTATTGGAAATTACCCATTGTATATGGAGGATTAGGAGCATTAGGGTTTTTGACTGTTTCTAACTATATTGAATATGGGTGCTATCGCAAAGCCTATTTGGAAGCAATCGACGATGACCCCGCTACTAATTATCAGTGTGAGAAAGCTGTGAATGCTACTTCTACGGAATTGAAAATATTGCGAGATGATACTCAAGGCAATGCAGAAACTTTTTTATTGTTTTCTATTCTTTTTTATGGACTGACTATAGGCGATGCTTTTGTAGATGCTCACCTAATGCATTTTGATATTGATGATGATTTGAGTCTTAGGATTCAACCACAGCTAAATTATAGTTTTGCTCATCGTCAAGTGGTTCCTTCTTTAGGACTTACGGTACAGGCAAGAGCGAAAGAAAAGACTAGATTTAAGGTACAATTTTAAAAAAAAGAGAAGCACTAAAGTTTATGCAAGTAAACTTCGTATAAGAATAACTTATTCTGTTTGATTTAGATCCAATCACAACCGTAGCTTGAATAGCGATGGATATTAGATTGGGGATGCTCTTTATCTAAATCAAAAGTTACATCCTTCCATCATTACTAACTCTACCTAGATAACCTTTAATGAATAATTCTTTTTTTTTTATAATATTCTTGTGTTGGAATATCCACTTCACTATCAACGCTCAATCTCCAATAGATACTGAGATTATTAGGAGAGTTAAGGCGATTAATCTTCCTATTAAAACGACTATTGTCAAACCTCAAAAGGAATTAGATGCCTATCAGAAAATTTTTGATTCTTATGCAAAGAATAAAGATAAATCTGGTGTTGTAGCTGCTCTTATCGCTAGTCAATTATATGAAAAGAGATATTGGGAAGAAGCCAAATGTTATTATGAAAAAGCCTATCAATTTAGAAAAAAGAAAAAAGATTTTTTAGGACAACGATGGGAGTTGAAGGCTTTAATTCAAATTGCACAAGAACAAGAGGATATTAAGCAGCTATACACTTATTATGAACAATGGTTTTTGTTGCTTAAGAAAAATAAATCGAAATATTCTTTGATTCAAAGAACCTCAAAAGATATTATACCTTATGAGGCTGAAGTATTGTTTTATGACTTAAGTCCACGCTATAAATACTACACTTCAGATGCAGAAAAAGTCATTAATAAAGAAAAGATTAGATATGTACTTCCCTTTTTAGAACACCTATTGAAGCACTTTCCACAGGATAGGGAAGCATTACTCATCTATTTTGAAGAATCTATCCAATGGATATTAGGCGATATGATTAAGGAGGGACTTGTCGAGGAGGCTTATAGATTTGCCAATGAAAGTATAAAGGTGTTGGGGAAGTATGTAGATAAAAAGAGTCAAGGGAGGTGGACTCGAATATTTGCCACCTATTTTAGGAAAAGTGATAGTAAATGGAGAGGTGTTCAAACTCATGAATATGAACAATTAGGAATTAACCTAATGGAACAAAATTATACAACGATATATAAAAAAGGGAAAGATAAAGCTCCTCTTATTTTTGCTCATAGATATATAGCAACTCGATACCTGAGTATAAAATCTTACAAAAAAGCTGTGCAGCACCTAGCAACAGCTATTAAGCTGGCTAGGAAATACAAGCTGCTTTCTTCAATTGCTAAGGCAGAGGGGGGAATACAATCTATTCATGATGCTATCGTCCGCAGTGGTGGGTACGATAACCCTGCTTTGTCAGAAGTAAAGACTTGGAAAGAGGGATATTCTCTTAAAGGACTCTCGAAAGAAGATATTGAAGAAATTGACGCTCGGTTGAACTGGAGGCCGTAGTCATAGCCTATGCTATAACTATCCCATAGATCCTAGAGAAAGACCAGCTAGATATCTTACAAAGAAGAAAATTCCAATCAAAAAACCAATCGAAAGAACTATTAAACACGGAATCCAAAGGAGAGGAATAGCATAAAGTGCACCGAGTATAAAACCAAGTAAAATAGCCACACCCGCTATAGATATAAACACTATTGAAACGGGCATACAATTTAATTTTAATGCTTTGTCAGGCTTATATTTTTTTATTTTGGTAGATTTTAACTTTTGCACAGTATGATAGTTTGACTTTTGAGAAGTACGATAAACAACTGCTGCAAGAGTAGGGAGGGAGGGCTGTAGTAATAAAGCAATGAAGAGGAAGGAAACAACAACAAATTTAGAATGGTATTTAAATAAAGTTAATACTTGTGACATGATTATAGATTTAAATTGAATGGGTGTTTAATTTAAATCTATAATCATGCCAATTTGAAATAGTTGTATTAGAGGGTTAGCCATTTTTTTTCTGTTGCATAATCAAACTCTGTTGATGCAATGCTTCTTTGTGGATAGAGTTGATTAAGCTTTCTACAAAAGTAGAAGACAAGCCTTGGTCAGCGGCTTTTTCTAGTTGGATTTGACGAACTTTTAGCCAACGATCCAGCTGTAATACAGCGATGTTATTTTCTTTTTTGGATTCGCCAATCTGGCGAACAATATCCATTCTTTGAGCCAAGAGACTAAGTGTTTGGGTATCCAAACCATCAATTTGTTTACGGAATTGTTCCAGTTGTTCTAAGAAAACAGGATCATCTGTACTAGGGTTTCTAGTCTGTAAGGAATCTAATAATGCTTTTAGGGCAGATGGAGTCACCTGTTGAGCAGCATCACTCCACGCTTCTTGAGGTGTAATATGACTTTCTATCATGAGTCCATCAAAATTTAGATCCAAAGCATTTTGAGCAACTTCATAGAGCAATGCTCTTTTTCCAGCAATATGACTGGGGTCACAGATGATTTCCAAATTAGGCAACCTACGACGTAATTCAATCGGAATATCCCATTGTGGTTGGTTGCGATATTTAGGACTATTGTAGACCGAAAACCCACGATGGATAGCAGCTATTTTTTGGATACCAGCTTGATGAATACGCTCCATAGCTCCAATCCACAATTCTAAATCAGGGTTAATAGGGTTTTTGACCATTACGGGAATATCTGTCCCTTTGAGGGCATCTGCTATTTCTTGTACGGCAAATGGATTGACAGTTGTTCGAGCCCCTAACCAGAAAATATCAATTCCCGCTTTGAGTGCTTCCTCAACATGAGCTTGATTAGCTACCTCTACACAAGTGGGGAGACCTGTTTTTTGTCCAGCTTCTTTTAGCCAAGGAAGTGCTTGCTTTCCTAGTCCCTCAAAAGAATTTGGTCGAGTACGTGGTTTCCAGATTCCTGCTCGTAATATTTGAACACCATGAGGTTTTATTTGTGTACAAGTTTCGATAACCTGTTCTCTGCTCTCGGCACTACAAGGGCCTGAAATAATGAGCGGGTGTTGTTGGTCAAATTGGATGTTTAATCCCCAGTCTTTTATATTGATGATGTCCATAATTATTTATTAAATACAAAAAACTAAATTTTAGGCTAAAAATATTGATTTCCAATAGGAGCTTAGTATTTTGTTGGTGTAGGCAAATATTTTTATTGCCCAACAAATAAACAAAACTAACAAAACATAGTTGGGGAATTCTCTCAACATCTTTAAAATAAAATCATGAAAGTAACCTTCTGTGGAGCAGCTCAGTCTGTAACTGGTAGCAGTCATCTGTTAGAATTAAAAAATGGACATAAAGTTTTATTGGATTGTGGGCTGTATCAAGGCAATGCTACCGAGATGGAAAACTACAATACGAGCTGGGATTATTTTGACCCTAAAGACATTGATTTTTTAATTTTATCTCATGCTCATATTGATCACATAGGACGTGTCCCAAGATTAGTTCGAGATGGGTTCAGAGGGGAAATACTTTGTACACATGCGACGAGAAGTTTAGCCTCTATTATGCTAATGGATGCTGCTAAGATATATGAGGAAGATGATAATAAAGAGCCTTTGTTTACCAAAAAAGATGTCTCAGCGATGTTACGCATGGTCACAGGATTAAGCTATGAACGTTGGCACTTTGTGGAAGTAGGGCTTGATGTGCTGTTCCGAGATGCAGGACATATTTTAGGGAGTTCAAGTGTTACGCTCAAAATAGAAGAGGAGGGTAAAGAAGAACCTATTCTTTTTGGTTTTACAGGGGATATAGGTCGTCCAGAACGACCAATACTCAAAGATCCAATTCCGATGCCAGAGGTAGATTATTTGATTTGTGAATCTACTTATGGGGGGAAGGTTCATAAAAACTATACGGCAGACATCAAAGATCTCTTATACATAGTCCGCGAGACTTGTCTGCTCAATGAAGGGAAGTTATTGATTCCAGCGTTTAGTTTGGGTAGAACACAAGAACTGATTTATATGCTAGATCAGTTAGAAACTAATGGAGATTTGCCGCATTTGCCAGTTTATATTGATAGTCCTTTGGCCATCAATGCAGTGGACATATTTCGGACACATCCAGAGTGTTATGATGAACAATTGCAAGAATACTTGACTATAGATCCTAATCCTTTTGGTTTTAATGGATTAAAATACCAACGTAGAGGTGGTCTATCCAATCAATTGGCAAAATCAGATGAACCCTGTATTATCATTGCAGCATCAGGAATGATGAATTCGGGTAGAGTGGTTCGTCACTTATATCATTTGTTAGGCGATGCTAAGAATACGATCCTTTCTGTAGGTTACTGTTCGCCCAATACACTTGGAGGAGCACTGATGAGAGGGGAGAAGTATGTCAATTTGTATGGAAAAGAAATCAAAGTAAATGCTCGAATAGAACGGTTAGTTTCTTTTTCAGCACATGCTGACCAACAAGAAATGTGGGATTTTATTCAGAATCAAACTGCTGTCAAAAAATTATTTTTGGTGCATGGAGAATATAGAACACAGAATAACTTTAGAGATTATTTGCAATCAAGAGGATTTGGCGAAGTTGAAGTCCCTGCATTGGGGGAGTCTTATGAGTTAGATTAATTTAAAAAAGGCCTAAATGTCTAAGAAAGATTATATCCAAATAGCAACAGAACTAGTAGAACAAGCAGGAGGAACAGTAGTGGGGCGTGTGGTCGAAAAGGTTGGTGTTTCTCTTCTGTATGATTATGGATTAACCTCTGAGGGAGAATCGATAATTCAGTATTTTGCACAAAAAAGAGGAGATGATTTTGGAGCAGGGCAAATGACCGATTACAGTCGATTGGTAGATTTTGCCGCTCGAATTACCTATTTGAGTTATTATCAAACTTCTGCTATGGTATTGCAACAACGATTGCAAGAAAAAGGACATTTGGGCGTTTATGAAATGAGAGAGGTAGCTGTATTAGTAGCGGGATGTTCTTTAGAGTGTGTACTTGAATTGGTTTCTAATCGACTTAATCGTAGCTGTAGATTGACCAGCAGCAAAACAAATGCAGCGATTGAGACTTTGTATGCCAATACAGTAGATGCGGTTTGGGTAGAACAGTTTTTAAAATTGAGGAAATCTTATTTGGAATCCACTCATAAAACACTGGAGGAAAAGAATCAATTCAACTTGAGTGCAAAATGTGGCTATGTAGTCATTTCGATGGGGATGAGAGATTGGTATTTTTTGTTGAAGAGCAGACTGGTAGACAAAGGGCTAGAGCAGGAAGTAAGAACAGTATTAGTACAAATAGAAAAACAACTTAAACAGAGTAAAAATTGGGTGTTTTAAATCAAAATATAATTGCTTATGCTGCTAACCACCCATGGACAAATACTATTTTGACGAATGTAGAAGCCAAATTACAAAAAGGATTATTGCATTATAAATATAAAGAAGAGTGTACCAAAGAGGAGTATCTATATTGGTACCCTAGTCTTAACTCGGGGTTGCCTGTAGTCGAAAAACCAGATCAGATCCATCAGGCGATTTATATGTTTCATGATATGGTACATACCTGTTTGTATGATCCATTACCAGATACTAGTTTCCAAACTTATCTTATAGGTAAAATGGTAGGTGAAGTGACGGCTCAGTTTATCGCAGATGGAATTTTTGCTTCGATTCTAAAAAATGAATTTGCAAGTGATTATCCTTACGAAAAACGATACTATCTCCAATTTTATGAATGTATAAAAGAACAGCCTCCCCAACAAATACTAATTGCGTTAGCTTATTTTGCCATTTTTGGAGATAGGACGAGGTTACTTGTTTTGTGTGATGGAGACAGAAATACCAAAAAATGGATGCATGTTTATTGCAATCTATACCGCAAAATGTTTGAGGCCGACTTATGGTGGAATTATCAAATTTTTTGCCAATTAGCTACTAAAAAATATACCTACACTGTAGAACATTGTTATCGCAACAATCGACCCATACAAGAGGCGTCTATAGAAGCAATGGTAACACACAATATGTATTTATTGAATCAGGAGGAAAGAGAAATTAGAGGAAATGGAATCGCATTAGCTCAAGAATTGTCTCCCAATAACCCCATGTTATATCAGTTGGTTACTGTCAATTACAAAAATAAAATTGAACCTACTATCTTGACGCAAATAAGAGCAAATTTGAAAGAATAAGTGCGGGTGTTTTTGTACCTTCATCTATTCCAGATAAACTCATTGTATTAAAGATGTTCTAAGAGTACAAATTATAAAACAAGATTAGATGAAAAGAATACTATTTACATTTGCTTTATTATTGGTTGTGCAGCTTGCTTTTTGTCAACCTAAATGGATGCGATTAACCTACCGTGATGATCCATCTACTACCATTTCAATTGGATGGACAGGAACCGTAGGGACCTTATATTATGATACGATTGATCATGGTACTAATTTTAGTCAATATGCTTCTTCTAAGGCAGTAGATCGCTCTACTAACCACAAAGGCTTTGACCATCGGTTTGTAAGGTTGACCAATTTGACACCTGGCACTGTTTATTATTTTGTAGTGCAGTACAATGTCAGTGCGACAACAGCACGTTATTCTTTTCGCACCCTATCAGATGACCCAACACAGCCAATGTCTTTCATATCAGGAGGAGATTCTCGTCAAGCACTCAATTTTTTAGGGCTAGGAGATCCTGCTTGTTGGGAGAACGGTTGTAGAGAAACTCGTCAAGATTTGAATCGAATTGTTGGACGAACTAGACCTGATTTTGTAGCTTTTACAGGAGATTATATTCGTAATTTTGATGTGGTATTTGTAGTAGATAGTGAAGAAGATTGGGAGCATTGGTTTGACGACTGGGAATTGGCGACAGGTCCTGACAATCGTTTGACACCGATGATTCACTCTTTGGGTAATCATGAAGATGCGGTAGATTTAGATGAAATGTTTGATGTTTCTAATACAGATATTTACTATGCGACCAACTTTGGGGGGAATTTATTTAGATTATATACACTTAATTCAGAACCAGCGGATGCCTGTACGGATGTAATTCAGAAAAATTGGTTAGTCAATGATTTTCAACAATACAGTACGCCTTCTAATACCCCTTATTGGAAAATAGTACAATATCATCAGCCGATGATTCCTCATGCAGAGTATAGTCCACGTACAGATATGATTGACTGTTGGGCTTCCGAGTTTGAACGATATGGAGTACGATTGGTTTGCGAGTCTCATGCTCACGTAATGAAAACTACCTACCCTGTTGTCTATGATGCCAATGCAGCTAATAGTTACAGTGGTCTGGTTAGAAATGATACTACAGGAGCCGTATTTATTGGTGATGGTTCATGGGGAGCACCTCCACGCACCGCTTATGCTCCTATCCCTAATATTACACGAGATGTAGAACAAACAAGTGGTTTCTTTTTTGTCAATATTAATCAATCCAGAATCAAAATACAGGGAATTATTCCTTTTCCTGATAGTATTGTGAATGTCACCCAATTATTGGATGACGATCAAGGAACTGATCTAGCGGCTGGTACTCCATTGTGGAGACCTACCAATGGTTCAGATTGTATTATTATCCCTAATTATAGCAGTACTACAACGAATGTAGAGAAGGTTGAAAATAAACCCAAGAGTGCTATTATCGCTCCTAATCCAGCTTCTAACACAGTGACGATTCGTTTCAATGAAATGCCTAAAGAAGATGTGACGGTAGAGATATATGACTCAAGAGGGAAACGCTGTCGTTATTATACCAATATACAAGATCAAAATTTTCAAATAGATGTGTCTAATCTTTGTTCTGGAGTTAATTTTATCAATATCGTGACAAAAGATGACGTCGAATCGTATAAATTGATAGTTACGCCATAACAGCATGTTTAAAAATTAACTTCAAGCTGCAAATGCCTGATTTAGAATTCAATTACACCTTTTTTAAGTCATGATAGCTAAGGCTATCAAACTCAAAAAGAGGCTTATTCAATCCTTAAATCAATTCATTTTCGCCCAAATCGTTGATTTTGAAGAACTTAATTCTTAAACATACTCTAAGAGTATTTTTATCTAAGAATATAATATTAAATAATTCAATAGCAGAATAATATGCACCATCATAATCAAGAAAACTTACTTAAAATAGCAACGTTCAATTTATTTAATTTGGTTAATCCCAATGAACGATACTATGGTAAGCGAGTCTATACAGAAGAACAATTTAATAAGAAAAAAGATTGGATTGTAGAGCAGTTTGATAAGTTAGATGCTGATGTCATTGGTTTTCAAGAAGTCTTTCACGAAGAAGCTTTACGAGCAGTCATGTTAGCACACCCTAAATACAAAAACGCTCACTTAGTCATGGGAGAACGAAAAGGAGGAAGTCCTGCAGTGGCTTTGATTTCGAAGCACCCTATCGTGAGCCACGAATCTTTTACAGATTTTCCAGAACAACTGGTAGTAGAAGGTGCTGTTGTCCCATTTAAAGAATTTTCTAGACCTATTCTAAAAGCAGCGGTAGAGGTGAGACCAGGTACTACGATTGAATTTTTTGTAGGACATTTGAAATCAAAGAGACCACTAATACCTCACGATGTAAAAGATCGTTACGACCCATTAGAAATATCTAAAGGACAAGCACGTTCGCTGCTGTTGAGAGCAGCAGAGGCCAATGCTTTACGTACTATTTTGCTGAAGTCATTACGAAATAGAAAAACGCCTGTTATTGTCTTAGGAGATTTGAACGATACGCATACATCCGTTACGACACAGATTATTTCAGGACAGACGCCACCGCGTCATTGGCCGGTAGAACATAAGAAGAAATTATGGGATATTGTACTGTACCATAGTAAAGATATTCAAGCTCGACAATCTTCTACAGATGTATATTATACTCATATTCACAATGGTCATTATGAAAGTTTGGATCACATTATGGTAAGTGAAGAATTGGTGAAAGAAAATCCAAATAGAATTGGACGCGTTATTTTTGTTCGGACATTCAATGATCATATTGTAGACGAAACACTGAGTGAAGACGAAATCAATTACTGGCAGTCTGATCATGCACAAGTAGTCGCAACGATTGAACTAGAAAACCCTCGTCATAACTAGATTGATAGAAGAGATAGGGCTATCTCTAGTAAAAAAACAAGAAGAGTTCATCACGTTAATTGTGATGAACTCTTTTTTTATAAAGTCCGAATTTTTTTAATTGAAAAACCAGTATTCAATAGTTGTAATCGTAGTTCTTTGAATAGTTCATACCGTGAAGTATAAGGGAAGTGTTCCTTGGTCGTAAAATACTTAAAACTGCTCAAATCTAGATATTTAAAATTAGAACCTGAAGGGGTAGGAGGTAGGATATGTTTGAGCATTTTAGAAACTACAGTATTACTATCTTTTCGTTCAAAATATTGTTCTACTGATTTATCAAGAATAGGGATTAGTCCATTAATACTTACATTATCTTTCTTACACTCTTTTTTTAGAGCATAGAGTGTTTGCTCGAGTGTGATTTGATCAAATTCTTTGTGTTGTAATAACACAATCAAATCAAAAACATCTTTTAGTCTTGGGCGTACCAATAATTGGTGCAATTTCCAAGAAATTTGTAAGGACAAAGGGCAGGTATATTTTAGTTGAAAAGGTTCTCCTATTCTAGGCTGATAGGTCATTTCCACTGGCGAAAAGTCAACATCAAGATTAAAGCTGATATCCAACCCTAATCGGTCATTTTCAATACCATCTACCCAGCATAATAGGTCGGTGTCAACTGTTGGAAAGTCATCATCCATTGCATAGTCAATCATTCTCCAAAAGTCATTTTCCCTAAAGCTTCTAAATTGGACATGGTCATTTAGATCCATCTCAGTAACTTGAGTTGCCCAACTCGAAAAAATAGGTCCTGCATTGGTAGGGTCATGTATATATCCTAGATAGACAAAATCTAGATCTGCCACTAGCCGCATCTCGGGAGATGGAAGGTACTGTCGCGTGATAATACTACCTTTGACCATAAAAGGCATATCAACCTCACTAGCTCTTCTCAAGAATGCTTCGATTGAATCCAATTGAATTTGGTCTTCGTTTATGTTATCCATCCTGTATCAAGGGATTTGTTCGAATCAAAAATACAATATTCTGATTCATCTTTTAGTAAATCAATTTGATGTTGCGTTAAATCTTGTTTTAGTTTGTGGATTCGATTAGAGAATGTTTCGAAATTAGAAAATTCTCGTACCGTCAAGAACTTGCTATGACTCGACCCTCGCAAGCTATTTCTAGAAAGATGGGCATCATTTTTTAGGCAAATGGTTTTTATGCTTTGCTCAGACTCCATTTTTATTTTACCATGCCACTCAAAATAAGATTCGCCTTCATAAAAACCTTGGACATCTTTATAGTTCCAAGCAGGGACTTCTATTTTTATTCTAGTAGGTAGATAGTTTTTTGCAATAAAAGCCAGACGTAATTTGTTGACTATATTTTCTAGTGCTATTTTGGTACTACACGAAATTATTTTACTAATCATAGGTTGTCTAAAATAGGTGCCAGAGGATAATTCTATCAAAATAGGTTTGGCATCTATTTGTTGGCAAAAAGTAATAAAGTCTTCGATATTTGCTTGGTCTATATCATTGGTTGTAATGTGAATCTCAAAAAGTAATGATCTGGTCTCTATTGTTTTCATGTGTATGTGAAGTGAGGTAGATTTACAGGTTTATTGCTAGTGTTTTCAATTATTGATATTGATAATTAAATCAAAATACATATTTGCGGACCATATTATTTGTAATAATTCCTAATATTTAACCCTAGATTAATAAAAAAAGGACTCATTTTATGATAAACTGGCTTTTTAAACAATATTCTAAGTATTTTGTGTGGAAGTACAATTTTTTCAATAGTGTTCAATTTTCAGAACATCTAATATTAGAACAGCTTTCCGTACAAGTGGAAGTTGATTGGTTAAAAAACAACAATAATGTCTGCTATTTATTTAGAAATCCATCCAGAAAATCCAGAAGGTAGAAAAATGCAACAGGTGATTGATATCATCAAAAATGGAGGAATTGTGATTTATCCTACAGATACCTTGTATGGATTAGGGTGTGATATTACCAATAATAAAGCGGTGGAGCGTATTTGTCGGATTAAAGGGATCAAGCCACAAAAGGCAAATTTTTCTTTCATTTGTTTGGATTTATCCAATATATCAGAGTTCACAAAGCCTTTTTCGAATAGTGTCTACAAGGTGATGAAAAAGAACTTGCCAGGACCATTTACTTTTATTTTGAATGCGAGTAGTAAGGTGCCGAAGTTATTGAAAAATCGAAAAAAGACAGTTGGGATACGAGTACCTAATAGCCCAATAGTACAGGGACTCTTAGAGGAGTTGGATAATCCAATCATGTCTACTTCTATTAAGAATATAGATGACGATATTACTCCATATCCCACAGATCCGTATGAAATTTATCAAGAGTATCAACATTTGGTAGATGTAGTGATTGCAGGTGGTTTTGGAGGAAATGAACCATCTACAGTTGTGGATTGTACAGGAAGTGACATTGAAATTATTAGAGAGGGGTTAGGTGATTTGGTAGGATAGGAGTCAAACAATGAAGCTGTTTAAGAATAACTTCAAATTGCTAATGAAAACTAATTTTCCGCTACTTGGCGTTAAAAATTGACCCCATAGCTCAGGCTATGAACTAAATATCCGCTAGCGGTTCGCTTTGTTGAATAGATACTATCTATTCATCTTGCAGATTCACTCGCTCATGCCTTAATTAGCTAAAAATTTGTACTCATTATCAGCATAATTCTATTTTTAAACAACTTCAATATCAAAAAAAAAGAGAGTGACATATAAAAAAATATTATTAGCAGCAAGTGTATTAGGGGGCTTGGCCGTTATCTTTGGAGCTTTTGGAGCACATGCTCTCAAGAACATAGTTACAGAGAGAGGGCTTCAAGTTTACCAAACAGGTATTTCGTATCATTTTTATCATACACTTGCTTTATTAGGGCTAGCAGCTTGGGCCAAAAATGATATTGATCCCTCTGTATGGTTAGGGAGGGCTGCAAGTTGTTTTTTAATAGGAATTTTATTATTCTCAGGGTCTTTGTATTTAATTACTTTAAAAGAGGTCTTGGGGCTAGATAATTGGATGTTTTTGATTGGTCCTGCTACACCAGTAGGAGGTTTATTTTTTATTATGGGATGGGGATGTCTATCCGCTAGTATCCTAGCAAAAACAAAATAGAATGAACATAGCTGAAAAATATAGTGCTTATGTAGCACAAATGCAGAAGATACAGGATTTGAATAGTTCTATTGCCCTACTACATTGGGATCATGAAGTTAATGCCCCTGCAAAAGGAGCCGCTAGGCGTGCAGGGCAAATTGCTACTTTAGTATCTACAGTACATGAGTGGACGACAGCAGATGAGTTAACGGCACTAGTGACAGATCTATATGAACATAGAGCAGAACTAGCTTCAGATGAAGCTAGTAATATCTGTTTGAGTTGGGAGCAGATCCAACGGGCTCAAAAATTATCGACTGCTTTTGTTACTCAATTTTCTAAAGTGAAATCAGCGGCATCTAATGCTTGGGTAGCAGCTCGAAAGGCAAACGATTTTGAGGTATTTAAACCCGCACTGAAGGAATTAGTAACTATGCTTCGCCAAAAAGCAGCACTAATTGGTTATGAAGGACATCCTTACGATGCTTTGCTAGAGGAATATGAACGAGGAATGACAGTAGATAAGCTAGATATGCTGTTTAAGGACATTCGTCAGGAGTTAGTAGCATTTGCTCAAGAGTTAAAAGAAAAAGGAATCCCTACTTCGACTGATTTTTTGACTCAAAAATACAATGAGGATAAACAATGGGATTTTGGACTATACCTATTGGAACAAATGGGATATGATTTTGAGGCCGGTCGTCAAGATCGTTCGATACATCCTTTTACCACTAGTTTTTCGGTGACAGATGTACGAGTCACCACCAGAATAATAGAAGACAAACCTATAGAAATGATCACTTCTTGTATTCATGAAGGAGGACACGGATTATATGAGCAGGGATTACAGGATAGTTATTATGGATTACCAATGGGAAGTGCTACTTCTTTGGGAATACATGAGTCTCAGTCTCGAATTTGGGAAAATAATGTTGGCTTGAGTAAATCTTATTGGACGGTCAATTACCCACATTTGAAACAATTGTTTACAGAGCAATTAGATGCCATTGATTTAGAACATTTCTATAAAGCAATTAATCAAGTTAGTCCTAACTTAATCCGAATACAGGCGGATGAAATTCATTACCATTTACATGTTCTTATTCGTTATCAGATCGAGAAAGGCTTGCTAGACGGAACAATTGAAGTAGATGAATTAGAGGCGGTGTGGAATAATCTATATGAAGAGTATATGGGAGTGGTAGTGCCAGATGCTATTAATGGTATTTTGCAGGATGTACACTGGTCAGAAGCTTTAGTGGGGTATTTCCCTACGTACTCTTTGGGCAGTCTATATGCAGCACAATTTTATGAACAGGCCAAACGGGATATCCCAGGCTTGGAAGAACAGATTTCCAAAGGGGATTTACTACCACTGAAAAAATGGCTCAATGAAGTCATTCATCAATATGGGCAAAAATATACCAGTGAAGAACTGTGTCAGAGGATAACAGGTGAAGGACTCAATTTTAAGTATTTTATGCAATCTATTAGAGACAAATATGTCAGCATTTACAATTTGCCTACCTAGTTAGAGCAGATCTGAAATTACGCTCTGAGATAACCTCTAATAGTTTTAAGAACTCTCTTTTTTATGAATAAATAAAGAAGAGGGTTTTTTATGTCATGTAGGAGTAAATAATTACATCTTCAAATACATGTTTGAGGATATTTGTAGTTTAAAATATATGTTTTTTGCTTTTAATTAAAAACAAAAGCATAATTTTGAATTATATGGGTAACGTTTTGATATTTCATATCGTTATTGATTAAATGCCAATTTAATCAATTGCCATAATTCTATTTTAACACACAAAAAAAATCAGATGAAGAACTCTTTACACATTACAAAATTTATATCATTATTAACAGCAATTATACTTCTGTGTTGTTTGGCACCACAGAAAGCTTATGCTTCGCATATTCCTGGAGCGAATATCACTTATACTTGTGATCCGTCCAATCCTTTACAGTATACATTTACTTTAACTATGTTTAGGCGTTGTCCTGGTACTTTAGGTACGACAGTCTCATCAGGTAATTTTACTATTTCTAACACCTGTGGATTGGCCAATCCTACTATTCCAACATTCAATCAAGTAGGAGTTGCAAGAGATGTAAATCAGCTCTGTGATTCTACGACTAGTGCTTGTGCTGGAGGCTCTAACCCGAGTGTATGGATGTATACTTATGAAGCGGTTGTTACTTTGCCAGCCAACTGTGATAGCTGGAACATGGCTTTTGCACTATGTTGTAGAGATGCAAGCAGTAATTTGAGTGGTGGTTCAGGCAATACAATGGCTTGTTCTACTACTTTGAATACGGCCACTTCACCATGTAATAATTCACCTGTAGTAACAGCAGCACCAATTCCTTATGCTTGTACGAATACACCATTTTCTTATTGTTTGACTACATCAGATCAAGAGGGAGATAGCGTGACTTACCGAATGATCGCACCAGCTACAACAGGACAAAATCCTATTGCTCATGCAGCAGGATTTTCACCTACTGCTCCATTGAATGGATTTACATTAGATCCATTGACAGGATGTATTTCGTTCAATCACCCTAATACAGGAAACTATGTGGTAGCTTTTATGATTGAAGAATATGATAGAAATGGGAATCTAAAGTCAGCTATTGTGCATGATTTTCAAATATTAGTGATCAATTGTACGAATACACCTCCTAATAATCCGATTGGAGGAATTACGAATGTGTCTGGTAATGGTAACCAGGTTAACTCAAATACGATTGCAGCTTGTGTCGGACAAAGTTTTTGTTTTGATGTGACTTTTGAAGATTTAGTTGATGTCAATGATACGATTATTGTTGTAACAGATGCTCTTAATCTTTTTCCTGGGGCTACTTTTACACAGACAGGTGTTAATCCTGTAGTAGGAACATTCTGTTGGACAGTCGTTCCTGGTAATACAGGTACCGTAGCTACGTTTATAGGCGAAGATGATGGATGTCCAGTAAAGGGAACTTCTGCTCTAGGGGTTAATATTGATATTATTCAAGGAGTATACGCTGGACCAGATGCTAGTGTCTGTGGAGGAACACCTGTTCAGATGAATGCTACAGGAGGTTCTACTTTTAATTGGTCCCCTGCTACGGGATTGAGTTGTACCAATTGTCCTAACCCTATTGCTAATCCAGCGGTTACGACTACTTATACGGTTACAGGAAACCTTTCTGGTAGCTGTAGTAATTCAGATCAAGTAACGATTACGGTAGAAAATGTTCCCCCTACAGCAACTATTACAGGTAATATTGGCATTTGTACTGGTGGAGCTATTACTAGCAATACATTAACTGCTACGGGAGGAACAAATTATCTATGGAATACAGGAGCTACGACCAATTCTATAGTAGTATCACCAGGAGCTACTACAGACTATTCGGTTATCGTAACTAATTTTATAAATGGTTGTGAAGCTTATGATACAGCAACAGTTACAGTTGCCCCTGTACCAGAACCTAGAGTTAGGGATATTACCATTTGTAATGGAAACTCAGGTACTTTAGAAGCATTTGGTGGTGGAACCTACTTATGGAATACAGGAGCAACTACATCGGATTTGACGGTATCTCCTTTAGTAACTACCGATTATATTGTTACGGTAACACTGGGAAGCTGTGCGGTTCAGGATACAGGAACGATTACAGTAACTCCTACTTCAGGGCCTGTTCTATCAGGATGCAGTAATGATACGACATTATCTGCCTGTAATCCAGTCTTATCGTTTGATCCCCCTACAGCATTAGATTATTGTGCGGCATCACCTTGTATACCAAGTGATATATTGGATATACAAAGAGATTTGAATACGAATGGAGCTACTATAGCAGCTAATGTACCTAGCCCATATGCTATGCTGGATGGATTGACGGGGACTTGTATTAGTGATGGAGGTAATGATATGTATGACTGTGGTAATCAATTAAACACAGATTTAGGAACTTTGATTCCTTATACTAATGGCGTAGTTAATACACATCCTGCTTTTGGAGGAGGTTCATATTTTACCGCTAAGTATAATAATCTTTGGGTAATGACGGCCGATTTGAATGGCGTATCAAGCTTTTTCACAACAGGAAACAATGGAGCAGATGGAAGAGGAAATGTAGATGGATTTACTTATACAGTCGCAGTCGGCTGTCTGAATTATTATGTTTTCGTAAAACGAATCAATGGAGCAGGTGACCCATCTATTAATCAGGTATTTATTGTACCAGATAATGGAACAAGCCCAGCACCAACACATACGTTTGCTACCAATACAAATGATGGAGCACATACACTAACGGGGCTTTCTGGCTTTGATAGAATTTATTTTATGTTATTAGCAGGAACAGGTGGTATTGCTTATACGGATGCACAGATTCAAGCAGCAGTATTAGACTTTTTGACGCAGTCTAATGCAGCAGGAGGAGGAGTTGCTTCTGCACCTGTGACACAGATAGCTGGACCTGCCAGTGGTTCTACTTTCCCTGTAGGAGTGACAACAGTGACTTTCCAAGCAACGGGAGTAGGAGGAAATGCTACCTGTAGTTTTGATGTTACGGTGCCACCTAACAATGGACCAGTCATTACTTGTAGGGTTGATACAACAGTTGGAGAATGTGCTTCAGTAGTGAACTTTGGATTGCCGCAGGCAAGTGATCCATGTAATGCTACTTGTGCCAATGCAACTATTGGAGATGTGTTAGCTGATCTGAATACGAATGGAGCAACTATAGCAGCAGGAGTACCAAGCCCATATGCTATGTTAGATGGCCTGACGGGTACTTGTATTAGTGATGGAGGTAATGATATGTATGATTGTGGAAACCAATTGAATACAGATCTTGGGACGCTCATTCCTTATACGAATGGAGTGATGAGTACAAGTCCTGCTTTTGGGGGAGGTTCTTATTTTACTGCTAAGTACAATAATCTATGGGTAATGACCGCAGATTTGAATGGTGTATCAAGTTTCTTTACCACAGGTAATAATGGAGCAGATGGTAGTGGAAATGTAAATGGATTTACTTATACCGTGACAGTAGGCTGTCTCAATTACTATGTATTTGTGAAGCGAATTAATGGAGCAGGAGACCCATCTATTAATCAAGTATTTATAGTACCAGATAATGGAACTAGTCCAGCACCAACACATACTTTTGCTACGAATACTAATGATGGAGCACATACACTAACAGGTCTTTCAGGTTTTGATAGAATCTATTTTATGCTATTGGCAGGTTCAGGTGGTATTGCTTATACAGATGCACAAATCCAAACAGCTGTATTGGACTTCCTTAATCAAGCGAATACAACGTCAGGAATATTAGCCCCAGTTACTATTACTCAGATAGGAGGTTTGGCGAGTGGTTCTACTTTCCCTGTAGGGACCAATACCGTTACTTTTAGAGCTACTAGTACGGTTTCAGGAATCAGCAATGATTGTAGTTTTGATGTTATTGTAGATCCAAATCCTACCGCAGCTATTACTGGAAATACGACTACTTGTTCTGGAGTAGCGACTGCATTGACAGCTACTGGAGGCGGAACTTACCTATGGAGTACAGGAGAAACAACGGCGACCGTATCTGTAAGCCCACTCGTCAATACAAATTATACGGTAACGGTTACGGATAACAATAACTGTACAGACGACGCGACTACTACAGTGACAATGACAATACCTTCTACGGCACCTGTTATTACACCAATAACAGGGACGCAATGTCCAAATACTAGTTTGACACTTAATGCGACAGGAGGTACCGCAAGTACTGGGTCTACGATAGAATGGTATACTGGTGCGAATGGAACAGGAACTAATATAGGTTCAGGTGCTTCTGTGACTATGATACCAACAGGCCCAACTACTACCTACTATGCTCGCAGAGAAGGAGGATGTAATACCACACCAGATGATCAGATAATAATAACACTGAAAGATTATGTATATGCTTTGAATGCAACTAATACCAATACATATTGTACGGATAATTCAGGCTGGCATCATTTCTTCAATGGCAATGAAATTTATTTGTCTGTAAGAGGCGACTTATCAGGTGCTCCAGTAGGTTCTCCAGTCATTACAATCAATGATAATGGATCATTCTACCAACAAACACAGGGACCATTTACAACTGCTTCTTGTGTCAATGGTTACACTCCAGGAGAAGAACGCTTTGAGATGGAACGTAGCTGGAATGTTAACTTTGGAGGAGGAACACTAAATCCTCCTTATGATGTAAGATTTTACTATCAGCCTGCAGAGCGTACCGCGATCGAAGTAGCAGCTGCTAATCATATTGCTGCTAATCCAGCTTGTGGATATGCTTATAAGTATGCTGTACCACAAGGTTTCTACTTCTTTAAGAATGTTGGAGCAGATTACACCGCACCAGATTATGATGGATTACAATTGCCATTTACTAATAACACCACTTCCAATGGAATCAATTATAGTGAAATGACTGGTATTACCAGTTTTTCGGGAGGTTCAGGAGGAATCATTTTAGTTCCTAATACCTTATTAGCAACAGATTGGTTATACTTTGAAGGAACAACTGATAATAAGACTAATTTCTTACGTTGGGCAACGGAAACAGAGCAGAATACTGATTACTTCAATTTGCAACGTAGTGCTAACGGTACTGACTTTACGACTATTACTAAAGTAAATGCAGCTGGTAATACTACTGTTGCACAACATTATGCTTATGATGATAAGAATCCTTTCCAAGGTGAAAACTATTATCGTATTGAGTTAGTAGATCTTAATGGACAGGTGACTTATTCTAATACTATCTTATTGAATTTGGCTAAAGGAAATAGTATCTATACCTTCTATCCAAATCCAACAAATGATGTTGTTAATTATGAATACGAAGCAACTAAAGAACAAAAGTTATCAATAGAAGTGATAGATGTTTATGGTAGAACCTTGACTAATATTACGCATACAACGCAAATAGGGTTGAATCAAATACCAGTCAGTTTGACGGACTATGCAGTAGGTACTTATGTTATAAAAGTACATCACTTGAATAGTGGAGCAATCCATACTACTAAAATTATCAAAACAGAAGAGTAGTAATAGCTATAAATAGACCCTCTAATTCCACTCTTGAAGCCATGTCTTTGAGAGTGGAATTTTTTATTTAGGTATCCTTGCCATAGCTGTCAGGTTAAGTAATCGCACAAAAGAAACCGTAGAATAAAAATAGGATGACTTTTAGTAGTTTGGAGGTGAAAAACGTAGCTTTAGCGGGTCTTGATTCCCAATTTACTTGGGAGCTAAAGCGAGGCTTTTTAACGATCAAAATGCGAAAAGTAGACTTTTTTCACTGCGGAAACATTTGTGCGATTACTTAAGTAAAATATAGTAGTACTTACGATTGTACGATTCTATACCTCCCCAACGGGTTGAAATTATCATCTAAGCCTAAATAGCCTGACGGCTATGTTAGCCTAGGTGAAAATCAAAAATGAGCCATCCCAATTAGTGGAATGGCTCATTTTATAAATCACTTCAATAAAACGTTTTGGCTGATGGAGGACAGTAGCTATTCAAATTCAATCAAAATCTGATTTTTATCAACAGCATTTCCTTTATCAACTGTAATTTCTTTGACAATAGCTTCACCTTCTGCTTTGAGGACGTTTTCCATCTTCATCGCTTCAAGAATCAGTACAGAATCACCCGCTTGAATCGTATCGCCTTTCTTGACCAATATATCTAAAACTAGACCAGGCATAGGAGCTTTGATATTATTGAGTTTTTTGCTAGAAGTAGTTGCGAATCCAAGTTGGTCAATGAGTTGGTCAAATTGATCTTTAACAGCTACTTGATAGCTATTTTTATTGATTTTTATATGGAGAGATTTATTAGTGTAATCGGCACTAATAAGTGTAGCTTCATAAGACTGATTGTCTTGCAATATGTGAAACTTACCATTTCCCAATGGTAGAATATCCCAATTAAGATCAGCAAGATCAATAGAAGATTTTAAAGTTTGATTGACAGTAGTTTGGAACATAATAGAAGATTAATTTTCAAGTTTAGCCAATTTGGTCATAAAGACCACTTCATAAGTTGTATATATAATATAGATGCCTAAAAATGGAAAAACGAATGTTAAGTCTGTGGGGCGAGTTGCTATCGCATAGATGACTAGGACAAGTATACTCAAAAGCATTTTGAAAAATGTAGCAACTAAAAATAGCTGCCCAAATAAATTTTTGTTCTGACTTTTGGTCGTACGGATTCCTAAGTAAAATAATACCCAACAAAATAGACTGAAAAATAGAATACTAACCCATGCAATAACATGATGTTGTGCAATAATAGGCAGCAGTTGATTGATACCAAGTGTTAAACAAATTGTTATTAAGGTAATAGTACCAAGCTGTTTGTAAAAAGTCAAGTTAGTCATGACATTAATTATCATTGAGTGCTTGCCTAATAAATAAATATAAAGATAAGGCAACACTAGAAAGTGATCCAATTAGAGTAAATAAAGGTAAGGTCGATAGGTATTGATCTAAATAATATCCTCCCAATGAAAAGAGGGCAATGATTGCCCCCATTTGAAATGCCATCCCAGAGTATTTTAAATAACTATTGGGAGATACACCTGATTTCACAGGTTCTTTAGTTTCTTTTTTCATTGAGTGTATATTTTAAATTAAGAAGTAAGTAATTTTAGAATATACACTAAGAGGAAACATTACTCTTTAGTAATACCTTATTGTAATGTGCTCCGTCCTCTAATATCAATTTTTGTGTTTCGATACTCCCCTTTACTTTCCCAGAAGATTGTATATAGGTATGCGACTTACTTTTGACATTGCCCATAACAGTACCTCTGACAAGTGTATTAAGTGCCATCACATTTCCTTCTACTCTACCTTCAGATTCGATCGTTACGATGCCATCACAATGGATACTACCTTTGAGAGTACTATTGATTTGAATATCAGTTTTAGACTGAATATTACCTTCAATAAGTGTATCAAAAGAAATATGATTGACGATGGTATTTGGTGAATTAGTATGCTCCATAAATACGTTCTAGTATCTTTAATACACTAGTTTACAGTGTATTTAATCTATATTAGGTTAAAGGAGAGAGGGAAGGATTATCCTTTTTTCGCTGCTTTTTTGAGCGGAGCTAGCGTACAGTGCATTCTTCTATCTTCCATTTTAGGTGGATATTCAGGAATGCCAACTTCTGCCAGTTCAGCAACAAATTTTTTGAGTAAGTCTCTACCTCTTTGCTTAAACACAATGGTTCTACCCTTGAATTGAACATAAGCTTTCACTTTTGCCCCATCAGTCAAGAATTTTATAGCATGCTTGAGCTTAAAATCAAAATCATGGTCATCGGTATTTGGACCGAATCGGATTTCTTTAACAACTACCTTTGTTTGTTTAGCTTTTTGCTCTTTCTCTTTTTTCTTCTTTTCGTACAAGAATTTCTTGTAGTCAATGATTTTACAAACAGGAGGTTTTGCTTTTGGAGAGATTTCTACTAAATCCAACTGCATTTTAGAAGCCCAATCTTTTGCTTGCTTCGAAGAATAAATACCAGGTTCTAGTTCTTTACCCGCTATTTTGCTGATAGCGTCAAAGTTATTACCTACCAACCTGATTTCGGGAACACGTATATAATCATTAATACGGTGTGTAGGTTGATTACTTTTTTGATAATTTCTGTTGTTACGTCTACTAAATCTTTTTGCCAAACTTGTTAATATTTGTTTTATGAAAATTGAGTGTATGCTACTACACTAATGTTTTGAGTGTGTACAATGTTGTATTGTAATATTTAACACATAATACGCTATTTTTGTTAAGCCTAATCTATACATGTTAATATTTTTATCAAATATCGCTCTTTTTTGATGAACTTATATACAAAATACCTAAAAATGTGAAGGAAGTGGTCTAAAAAACCAAATTACACAATTTCACTACCAAATCAGAGTAATTATAGTGTAATAGAACCCTCAAATACAAGCGTGGCAGCACCCGAAAGCCATATATTGTCATAGATGTTATTGTCAAACTGAAATTTAACAGCTAATGCTCCTCCTTTGGTTTGGATTGTTATCTGACTAGAAACCGCAGTAGGAGTATATTCGGCATGGTAGGCAATAGCAGCAGCGGTTACACCTGTACCACAAGATAGAGTTTCATTTTCTACACCACGCTCATAGGTAGCTATATCGATCTGATTAGGAGCCGTAACTGCCACGAAATTTACATTGATACCTTCTTTTTTAAATGGGGGACTTTGTCTAATCGCTCTCCCTTGGGTGACTACATCAATGCTATTGACTTGATCAACAAACTGAATATAATGAGGAGAACCTGTATTTAGAATAGTACACTGGGGGGATTGATCCCATTGGTCAACGGGGATCATTTGGAGCGAAACATAGCTTTCTTTTTCTATAAGAGCATGATGAGGGCCATCAATTGCTAAAAAATAAGCTGCTTTTTCTTTAAGTAAGCCTAGGTGAGCAGCAAATGCAGTAATACATCGGCCACCATTGCCACACATAGAGCTGATATTTCCGTCTGCATTATAATAAATCATTTCAAAATCGAATCCTTCTTTGTTTTGGAGGAGCATGAGACCATCTGCTCCAATACCAAATTTGCGATCACACCAGCGTGCAATGGTTTCCATGGGTAAGATTGGGAGTGTTTTTTCTCGGTTATCAATTAAGATAAAGTCATTACCTGTTCCCTGATATTTGTAGAAATGTACATTCATAGCATATAATATCTTGATTCTTTGTTTTTAAACGATTGCTTTTCTCTATTTTTGTATTTCAAAATAAAGAGACCTCTGTTCTGCACCAATTGTTATTGTTGGAGATGCCCCTAGCAATATCTAGTGAAAGAAGAGATTACAAGAATATTCAAAATAAAGCACAAAACAAAAAAATATGTATAACGTAATATTATTTGATGATAATTACGAAAACCTAAAACCACTTACGTTCACTCGACCAGTTTCAGCATTGCGTATTGGTATTTTGACCATTAGAGAAAAATGGGAATTACTATTGGATGCTAAGACACCAATTTCTGTTGCTACGAGTCCACACTTAGCAAAAAAATATCCAACTCATTTAGAGGCGGAGCAGAACTTAGCTATCAATGCAGCTATATTACCAACAGTAGCTTTACAGCATTATTTAGTGAACGATATGCCCAATAACTGTATGCTTATGAAAGGAGATACAGTAGTTGCATTGAAAGCAACAGGAAACGATACACAAGCATTTTTGGAGGGAGATTTTGAAGCACGTCAAAAATTACAAACAGATTTAGAGTTGACTCAAATTAGCTATAGTTGGGATATTTTTGGTAAGAATGCTTATGCTATGGATTTAGACTATAAATTAATTACTAGAGGTCGTCAATCACAGACAATTAGTACGACCAATACTGTATTTGGAGATAGTCGAAATATTTTTATTGAAGAAGGAGCTTGGGTAGAATGTAGTATACTGAATGCTACTAATGGCCCAATTTATATTGGTAAAAATGCAACAGTGATGGAGGGGTGTATAGTACGAGGAGGACTAGCACTATGTGAGGGAGCTACTCTAAAAATGGGAGCAAAGATTTATGGAGCAACTACTATTGGGCCTTATTCCAAAATAGGAGGGGAGGTCAACAATAGTGTTATCATTGGCTACTCTAATAAAGGACATGATGGGTTTTTAGGCAATGCAGTGATTGGACAATGGTGCAATCTGGGAGCAGACACCAATAACTCTAACTTGAAAAATAATTATTCAGAAATAAAAGTATGGAATTATCCTAGTGGAGGATTTATCAATACAGGTAAACAGTTTTGTGGTTTGATTATGGGCGATCACTCTAAGAGTGGAATCAATTCTATGTTCAATACAGGAACTACGATTGGGTTTTTCTGCAATATTTATGGAAGCGATTTCCCTCGTACATTTGTTCCATCTTTCTCTTGGGGGAGTAGCAAGGGATTTGTCACTTATCAAATTGATAAAGCAATAGAGACTGCTAATCGAGTAATGGAACGAAGAAATAAAACATTGGATGCAATAGAAGAGGATATATTGAGAGCTATTTTTGAACAAACAAAAGGTTACAGGAAGTATTAATATGCGGTATTCTATATGGTCAAAATTAGCAAGTTATGTAATAGATGTTGTGCTCGAAAAAAAACAAAGTACCTATAGTGGTGGATTGGAACTAATACAGAGGAAAGGGAGGTTGGCTTTATGTACGACTAATGCTGTCTATTCTTATGAGGATTTGTATGTCAATTTTAGAGATAGTTTTGATCGATTAGATTTGGATCAGTTAGAGGGCAATAACGTGCTTGTTTTGGGATTAGGGCTTGGGAGTATTCCATTATTATTGGAGCGTCATTTCCACAAAAAGTATAGTTATACTTTAGTAGAAATAGATCCTGTTATTGTGGATTTGGCTCAGCAATATACATTACCTTATCTAAAGTCTGAAATGAAAGTGATAACAGGAGATGCTGCTGATTTTGTTTCAAATTGTTCTGATCAGTTTGATATGATTGCAATTGATATTTTTATAGATGATGAGACCCCATCTGTTTTTGAAACTACGTTTTTTTTAAAAGAGGTACGGAAATTGTTAAAGCCAAGTGGAGTATTGTTATACAACCGTCTAACATATGATGAAAAGTTAACACAAAAAACAGAACAATTTTATGAAAAATGTTTTAACTATGTGTATGAAAAATCTTGCTGTATAGATTTAGGGGGCAACAAAATGCTGTTAAATTACGATATGTTAAAATAAAGGATTGTTTATTTTATTTTATCAAAATTTTATTGTATTTTAATGAAGGAGTAGAGCTGTAATAATCAATTAAAACTCGATAATAAGCTGTAACACTCTACTAGTAAAACTCATATAAACAAACACAAATACACTACTACTTCACTTTTTTAAATTGATAAGTATGAGATTTTTATACTATTGTACCAAACCAATTAACCTTACGGCTTTCTTGATTATATTACTTTCACTGAGTAATATATCTACTACATGGGCAAACGGGAACAACTTTTATGATTATTTGCCAAAGTATCGAAAGTACAAGTCTCACTATCAAATCGATAAGATTCAATACCAAGAAAAAAGAACGATTATTTATTTTCGATTTGTCGCTCAATCTGATGAGAAACACACCTTTTATGGAAGTGATCATCCAGACGCGTGGTATCTTCGTACCCCTAAACGTATGCGAGGAGTCGAAATACAGTTTAAGCAATTAGAATTAAAAGATTTGAGAGTTAATAATGAAACAAAACTAGAGTCTCTCAATAAAGTACCAGACATTAGTTATGAAATAGCTAGAGGTGATGTGGTGACTTTTCAGGTTCATTTTGTTCGTATTCCACAATATTTACGGATGCTAGATATGATCGAAGGGAAAGGAGGGGCTACTAATCCAGATAAATTCAATTGTTTTGATATTTTGATCAAGACAAAAGAAAATCCATTATTAGGAAGTGCTGCTAATGAAAATCAGGTAATTGCTCGTTTCGAAAAATCATTTAATTATATCAAACCAAGGATAGCTGACAAACCTACAGCTACGACGGTTGCAATGACAGAGAATAAGCCCAAACCATCTTCGATTAACCCTGATAGAAAAACAGCTCCTGCCGAAAAAGAGGAGAGTGTCATGACGACTAGCCCTGTCCCAGAAGAAGATATTCCGGCACCTATTGATTACATGCCTACTTCACTCAATGTGTTAGAAGATCTGAAATGTAGTCAGCGTGTTGTGATGCCTAATGTTGCGTTCAAAGAGAATGAAACTACTTTTTCTGGTCGGATAAAAGCGATACAGAATATTCGATTGATTGCAGAGTATTTGAAATATTACCCTGATGCTGACCTGAATATTTATGGGCATACCGATATTTTTGGGAGTAAGTACAAAAACAGAAACCTATCTCGTGAGCGTGCTTTTGCCGTTAAACGAGAACTAGTAAAGATGGGGATTAATTCAGATAGGATTAAAGTGTACTTCTTTGGAGGAGAACGCCCATTGAAAAAATACAAAAACGGTGGACCTGATAATAGAAGGGTAGAAGTTCAGCCAGTATGTACAGAAGGATAAGTAGATGCGGGAAATTCTAGAAAAATCGCTTGTGGTTATGTAATACCGCAAGCGATTTTTTATTGAGCTAACTAACTAATTATTTTTTCATTCTGTAGTTCCTTTTATCGGACTACTTAATTTACTATATTAGCTAGCTAAATTTTAGAGAAAATAAGTCATGCAAAAGATAACCCTCCCGTTTCCTGTCGTTCAACTTCATATAGCAAATAACCCAGACCAGATTGTAGTTCCGATTTTAGACAACAATGTATTACAAATTAATACTACCCCTAATTTTTTATCAGGGAGTTTCGCTAATCGTTACCAAGATCAGTTATTGGATAAAGGAGATTATGCTTCTTTATTGGAATATAAGGTGGAGCCTAATTTTGAGAAAAAAAACATAGAGGTTACGTTTAAAGCCCCTAAAAGAGAATTTTCTTACAAAGAGCTTCCGGTCAATTTTGACTACTATGTACAAATCAGTGAAAAAGGATGGTGGTGTATAGTACCCGCCTTAGGAATTGAATCATTTGTATTAGAGGAAAATATGATTGAAGCGGTAGTGGGAGAAAGCATTCGCTTAGATTTTGTTCGTAACGAACGCTTAGATTTTTTGCAAGATACAATTGCCGCTCTTTGGTTTGCACAAACAACTTTATCCGCTCCAGAAGTAACATTAAAAACCTATACGCCAAACGAACTTGTTAGACTTCAAGAAAATAAAAAGAAGGAATTATTGCCTAAAGTAGGACAACTTATAGGCAAAGGGAGGCAGGTATTGTGGGGGTACCAAAAAGAGTTACAACAATTAGCCGATATACTAAAAGGAAATTATGCTAAAAATGTCCTTTTGGTAGGGAAATCTGGAGTAGGAAAGACAAGCTTAATCTGGGAACTGGTTCGTCAACAAAAGGAGTATGATCTAAAGCTGAATATCTGGGAAACAACTGCTTCTACTTTAATCAAAGAGTTGACGGGAGACATGGGGTGGCAGGAAAATTTGTCTGTTGTCTGTCAAGAACTTAAGAATCGGGGAGATATGCTATTTGTACGTAATCTACTTGAGCTTTTTGAAGTAGGGCAGTATCAAGGAAATAGTGTTAGTATGGCAGAGTATTTACGAGAATATTTGTCAAGAGGACAACTAACTTTATTGACAGAATGTTCGGAAGAAGAGTATGCTCGCATAGAAGCTCGTAGTCCTAGTTATATGAGCAATTTTCAAGTGATTAATCTGACGGAACCTAAAGAAACAAAGGTCTTAGAGTCTATTATACTAGATAAAGTACAAGACATTGCTCAAAATGCAGAAGTACAAATTACCACAGAGGCAATCAAAGAAACCATACGACTCAATAAACGCTATACTCCTTATGCTGGTTTTCCAGGAAAACCAATTCGATTTTTGGAAAGTATATTAATAGGAGCTAAAACACAGCAAAAATCTATAGGAGAGAAACAAGAAGGATTTGCGTTGAATCGTTCGACAGTGATTCAGTCTTTTTGTGAAGAGACAGGAATGCCTCCTTTCATGGTTGATCCTGAAATAGCGATGGAGTTAGATGTCGTCAAAGCATTCTTTCAGAAAAATGTATTTGGGCAAAATCATGCAGTCGATACTTTGATGGATATATTGGCAACCGTCAAGACAGCGATGCTAAGACAAGGAAAACCAATTGCATCGATGTTGTTTGTAGGGCCTACGGGAGTGGGAAAAACCGAAATGGCAAAAGTATTGGCAGAATTCATGTTTGGTAGCAGAGACAAAATGATTCGCTTTGATATGAGTGAATATTCTACTCCTTATGCTGTAGCAAGACTAACAGGAGCCAGCTATTTTTCAGATGGCATACTTACTTCAGCTGTTCGCAGAGAACCGTTTTGTGTATTATTGTTTGATGAGTTGGAGAAAGCTCATCCGTTGTTCAATGATTTGTTGTTGCAGATGTTAGGAGAAGGACGGTTGACAGATAGTCAAGGTAAAGTCGTTAATTTTTGCTCGACTATTATTATCATGACATCTAATATAGGAGCTCGGAAATTGCAGAATAACTCCATCGGTTGGGTTGAGGAGAATGAAAATACTAAAGTGGCGGATCATTTTATGAATGAGGTTCGTAAGTATTTCCGCCCAGAAATATACAATCGTATTGATCAGATTGTGCCTTTTTATGCTTTGGACAAATCGGTTGTGAAATATGTGGTACAACGAGAATTAGATTTGTTTCAGAAACGAGAAGGGATTTTACATCGGAATATAGATTTTAGTCTTTCGGAGGATTTTATTGATTATCTGTCTGACAAAGGATATAATCCTAAATATGGTGCTCGAGCATTGCAACGTTCTTTGAGAGAAGAACTGATTATACCGCTTTCTTATGAGCTTAATCAATATGATTATGAAGACAAATTGGTCATAAAAGTAGCAATCGAAGACGAAGATTTGGTATTAGATATAGAGGCAGATCCTCTGAAGTTTGATTTGGTATTAGAAGAATTGACACATAATGAATACATGGAGTTTGCTTCTATTTTGAGGCATAACATTTTCCAATTATTTGAAGGACGTTTTTATGTTCGAATGCTGAGTGAATTAGATATTCTGGAACGAAAGAAACAACGAAAACCAAGTCGATTCTGGAAAAATGAACTAGAGAGTACAAAGTATAGTGATTTTTTGGCATTGAAAGACAAGTTTGAAAAACACCGTGCAATTGTAGAAGCCTATGAATCGGAAATGGCATTAGCTTCTATGGGACTGAAGTCGATCAATGTACAGCTGTACAAAGATATGGAGGTATGGGAGCAGGAATATTTTGATTTGAAACTAGAGTTATATAAAACACTAGAACCCAATGGCTCCGAAATCTATCTAGGGCTATATGGCAAAGAAATCAAACGACTACTAGATATATACCAAGAAATTTGCAATGAAAAGGAATATACTTGGACGGCACGAACAGTTTGGTTCAGAGAAAAGGACTATAATGAAATGTTGGAGTTGGAAGACGAAGCTGGAATACGCCAAAAACAGAAGAGTAAAAAATACCTTAAGCGAGTCTATGTCGAGGGGGATAAGAATAATTGGAAGCCAGAAGCAAAAGATGATTTGTTAGTAGGAATTGAATTGTATATACAAGGTATTGGTGCAGATTTGTATTTGAATGAAGAAGGAGGTGTGCATCGAATCAAAGTTAGTGAAAAGCAACAGTTCAGCTATTGGGTACAGGCAGAAACATTTGATGGAGATACACCTGATGGTATTCATCGCAAAAATTTCTTTCAGGATAAAAAACGTCCTAGAAGAGTCTATGCCCTAAATGCAATAGATGATAGTATTTATAAATTACCTAAGAGAGAGTTGAAATTAAAAGAACAGTTACCTTTTTTGATGAAACGAATGGACAAAATTTTTATCAAAAAATTAGATAGCATTTTGTTTTAATTTTTAGATAACTTCTGAATAAACGATAGTATAAATGGATGATTTTGAGCATAATCAAGAATATCTGGACAGTGTACTAGAAGTGCCTTGTCCATCCTGTGGCGATCAGCTTTCCTACTCTGCCAAAAAGCAAATGATTGATTGCGATCACTGTGGGTTTGAAAAACCTATTGATGAAGCGAACGATATGGTGGAAGAGCGTTGTCTTAGAGAAGCGGCATCTGCTATGCAAACCTATACGCCACAAACCATTTCCAAAAAAGTCATGGACTGTCAGAGCTGTGGAGCTCAGTTGATGGTAGAAGATAGTGTGATCTCTACTCGATGCAATTTTTGTGGATCTGAGAAAATAAACGAAACTGCTACACAAAAGAATATGATTCAACCACAGGGAATTATTCCTTTTGTGATTGATAAACGAAAAGCGGTAGAAGAATTTAGGACTTGGATAAAAAAAGGTTGGTTTCACCCTAATAAGCTCAAAAGGCTAGCAGATTTGGGTGATGTACATGGTATCTATGTCCCTTTCTGGACCTATGATGCACAAACGCATGCGAATTGGTCAGGGGAGGCTGGATTTCATTATTATGTAACCGAGACTTATTATGAAGATGGCGAAGAACAAACTAGAGAAGTGCAAAAAACACGATGGGAATATCGTTCAGGGTCTTTTGATAAATTTTTTGATGACGTCTTGATTGTTGCTTCCAAAGGAATGCCTCATCGTATTATTACTCCTATCTTTCCGTATGATTTGGATAAAGTTATCAATTATAACAATGAATTGATGGTAGGATGGGAGTCCGAAATCTATAGCTTGGATGTGCTAGAAGGTTATGAGGTAGCCGAAGGTCAAATGGATGCGACACTCCATCACATGGCTTCTAGTAGACTGGGAGGAGATACACAACGTGGTCTACGAGTCAAATCCGAAAAATGGGATCAGACATTCAAGCATATTATGTTACCAGTTTGGATGTGTTCGTATATTTACAATGATAAAACCTACCAATTTGCAGTCAATGGCCAAACAGGAAAAATCAATGGAACAAAACCAACATCTTGGGTCAAAGTTGTCTCTTTGATTATTTTTATTGTTGCAATCATTGCCACCATTATATTTTTTGTAATGCAGCAATAAACCTAAATAAAAAATGAAAATACAGCACTTAACAGCATTATGTTGGATTTTCCTATCGATAAGCAGCTTTTCTAGTCAGGCACAAAGCGGATTTCAGTCACCTTACCAGTTATCTTGGCAGTTAGATATTCCTATGGGAGCGGTAGCAGTAGGTATGGGAACGGCTTATTTGATTATGGATGCACAAACAAAGCCATTAAGTTTTGCAGAAATTCAAGCATTGGATCGAAACAATGTTTCCTTATTTGATAGGGACGCTACTTATCACTGGTCAAAACCAATTAAGACAACCAGTGACATTTGTTTATACACGAGTATGGCAATACCTTCCTTATTATTTATTGACAAAAAAATACAAAAGGACTACTTGCAGGTTGGTACGATTTGGGCACAAACTTTCGCTCTAAATGCTGCCGTCACTAGTCTTACCAAGGTATTGGTCAAAAGACCACGCCCCTTATTATATAATAAAAATGTTCCCGCTCATTATCAAGAAGATAGAGATAGTCGGTACTCTTTTTTTTCGGGGCATACTTCTGTTAGTGCTGCCATGTGTTTTATGACGGCTAAAATCTATCATGATTATAACCCTAATAGCAAAGCAGTTCCATGGATTTGGGTCGGAGCAGCAACCGTGCCTGCGATTACTGGGATTCTTAGAAATCAAACAGGCAAACATTTTTGGACCGATATTATTACTGGATATGTAGTGGGAGCTGCGATTGGCATTTTAGTTCCAGAGTTGCACAAAATTAGATTTTGAATGTAGAGGAAAGAGACGGTTAGGTTACTAGAGGCTAGAGCTATTTTATAATTCAAGAATAACTCCTCACCCAGAATCATTAAAACAAAGCACAAATACATTTCGAGAGGAAAATTATTAATTACCCCATTATTAATTGTTAATTAAATTAATTATCCAATTATCTTAGCCATCATATATTCGTCCTTATATTCACCATTAACACAGACTGACTTTTTTTTGAGCCCTTCTAGTTCAAAACCACGTTTTTTGTAAAGGGCAATCCCTCTTTCATTGTGTGCCATGACTTCCAATTCGATACGAACGATATTATTTTCGGCAGCCCATTCTTCTATTGCATTCATCAGTTGATTCCCGATTCCTTTTCCCCAAAAATCTTTCATGACAGCCAATCCAATGGTAATACAATGACCAGCACGAGCATTTTTACCTCTTCTCCAGAAAGCTCCTAAGTGACCAATTAGACCTTGTTCATCTGATGCTACGAATACCACTTGACGGCCTGCCTTGATTCGGCTCAATACTTGAAGCATGGTTGGTGGTTTTTCTTCCGGATCAACTCCTAGGAAATTAGTTTCATTATCTGTAAATCGTGTTAGAGCAATATACTGCTGAATATCTTTACGGTCTAGTTGTTGTACGGTATATTTCATTTGATTATGTTGGGTTATAGTATTAATTTTGTGCTTTTAATATAATTATAGCACTACTCACTATAAAAGTAGTAAAAGAAAATAGTAATGAATAAAATTTGGATTGGAATAATAATAGGTTTCATCAATATAGTAGGAGTCAAAGCTCAATATAGTGAAGTTGGTGTATTGATGGGGGCAACCAACTACTTAGGCGATTTGGTACCACCTCGACAATTTTTTTTGGAGGGAAATTTTAGTGCTGGGGCAGTGTATCAGTACAATTTTACGGATAGGATAGGTGTTCGGGCTAATGTAATATACGGTAAGCTGAAAGGTAGTGATGCTAATTCGAGTTTTGACTCTGGTCGTCGACAACGAAATCTCAATTTTGAGACCGATTTGTTGGAGATTTCTGTTATGGGACAATTTAATTTGTTACCCTTTCGTCCTAAACGAACTTATCGTCCTATTACACCTTATGGTTTTGTAGGTATAGGTGTTTTTCATTTCAATCCTCGTACAACTTATCTTGGTAGAGAGGTTTATTTACAACCATTAGGGACCGAAGGACAAGGCATAGAAGGATATCCTGACAAATATGCTTTATGGGAAATTGCCATACCTGCAGGGGTAGGCGTTAAATTTTGTTTACATAGCCGAGTGAATCTCACGGTCGAAATAGGTTTCCGAAAAACCTTTACAGATTATATTGATGATGTTAGTGGAGATTATGTCAATATTCAAACGATTCGGGCCAATAATGGTTTGGAAGCAGCCAATTTATCTAATAGAACTTATGATGACAATGGAAGACAGGTAGAGTTGGCGGGGAGTCCTAGAGGATTGGCAGGAAAAGATTGGTATTCTTTTATGGGAATAGGATTGACCTATAGTTTGCATGAGGCACCTATTTATTTTAGAAAAAGAGTACCTTCTATGAAACGATACAAAAAATCGAAAGGGAATGCGACTAGATGGATGTAGAATACTAGGGATGATGTTTATTCTATTGGTGCCTTTTTTGCTTGCAGGACAAGTGAAAGAGCCTTCTTCGACTAGTATCAAAGTACTTTCGTGGAATATACAGATGTTGCCGAATGCAATGGGACCATTCTCAGCAGCCCTGCGTAAAAAACAAAGGCACCGCTTACCTTGGATTGTGCAGCATTGTAAAAAACAAGACTATGATGTCATTGTTTTTCAAGAAGTATTTGACATTCATATCAAGAAAAGACTCCTAAAAGCACTAAAGGAAACCTATCCAAATCAAGTAAAAACAAGAAGAACGAAAGGAAGAATAACCAGTAATGGAATTGTGATAGTTAGTAAACTACCGATGAAATACATAGATCATGTCATTTATCAAAAAGGTGTACATGCAGATGCCTGGGCTTCTAAAGGATGTACGCTAGTAGAAGTAGATAACAAGGGAATTAAGATTCAGATAGCTGGAACGCACTTGCAAGCTGGAAGCTCAGAGGAAGCTAAAGAGCATAGAGCTAGCCAATATTTAGAAATCAAAGGTCTTTTGGATAAAAATAAAGTTCCTGATCAACCTGTATTGGTCATTGGTGATATGAATACAGCTAGAGCTAATGAAGCAAAATATAATTTGATGTTAGAATCGATTGATGTAGTGGATTGTGAATTAAAAGAAGAACGTCCTTTTACGATAGATTCTACCAATTCTTGGAATAAAGGAGAAATACCCAAGCAATTAGATTATATTTTATTACAAAAAAGAGCGACCAACATAAGAGTAGAAAATCTTCAGATCATTCGCCCTACTGCATTGTTTAGAAAAAAGCAGGTAATGGATTTGGCAGACCACTATGGAGTAGTAGGAGAGATTATTTTAGACTAAGAGTATGTTTAAAATTGTATTTTTCAATAATATGAGTACCATTTTTTTGCTAGTTGAGACTCATTTTTTGATGAATAGCCTTAGCTATTGAGCAAAAAATAGACGAAAAGTAGTAGAAAAAGGGATTTCATATTATGAATTAAGATAAATTTAAACATGCTCTAAAGCTGAAGCTCATGGTCATAGATTAAGCTGTATTTCTCTTCTAAACTAGCTATGGCATAGCCTGCCTTATTTTTAGTACACTCTTCCATAATCAATGTGCAACATTTAGCAATATTACTACTGTCTAAATGAGAGAAAGGTTCGTCCATAATCAGAAAATCAAACGGCTGACAGAGTGCTCTGATAATAGCTACTCGTTGGCGTTGTCCATAAGACATTTGACCACACTTTTTGTCTAGTAGCGAATCAATACCTAATTGGGTTGCCATTGTTTGAATAGCTGCATCTGTTTGGTGATTGGTGAGCTTATTTTTGAGCTGAATATTCTCCAATGCAGTCAAGTCTAAAAACAATCTTAAATCTTGAAAAATGATAGACAGTTTGTTTTGGCGAATAGTAGCCCAGTCATCTGCTTTAAAATCTTTAATAGATTGCTCACCTATTTTGATTTCACCACTGTAGTCTTGTCGCAATCCATATAAAAAATGCTGAAAAGTGGTCTTACCTTTTCCAGAAGGAGCAGCTATGAAATAACGTTGGTCTGCTTCTAAGGTACAACTAGTCGCCCAGATATCAGAAGATTGAATTTGGTCTTTAAGGGGAATTGGTACAACTTGATGGAGTGTAAACATAAGGCAAGTAAGTATGAATATGGCTAGAATCTGACTTTAAGTTAAAATATTTAGGTCAGATAGAGTATTTTTTTAGGCTTTTTTGTCTAAATGTAAAGATACTCTAAGGAGCGACTACAAAAGCAAATCCACCATAATTGCTGAAGTGGTCATACTCGTCAATACAGATTTCTAACCCATCCCAACTTGTCTGACAAATGCCGTCTACTAAATAGTGATTGATATTACCATCATTAACTCTAAGATTACTTTTGCCGCTAATAGCTTCTTGACAATCAGGATTAGATATATTTAGTCTTTCTTCATGAAAAGAATTTTGTTCAATGGCTAGATACTTCAGAGGAAAAGAAAGACTTCCTGTATAAAGTCCAGCTCTTTTAGCAATAAAACCAACTCGAAATCTTTTGTCTGTTATGGTTTGAGTATGTATAAACGTTTGTAAGTGACCATTGTTTACTCTTTCGACTTTACCTACATTTTGTACAATATCAAAGTCAGCATCTCCGTCAGTAATGGTAGGAGTATCTAATCTAGAGAAACCATTAGAAAAGAATAATTCAAAATTAGTCCAATCAATATATTCCCCTGAAGCTCTATCCAGTACTTGATTAGGCATATCTAGGCTAATCCAGATGGTATCTCCAATATGGAAAGTATCTTGTAGATTGACTTGTATAGGGATATTGAAATCATAGCTTTTTTGGCAATAATTGGGAGCTTTGCAACTGTAAAGTAATAGTAGTATAGAGCTGATTATTAATAATAGATACCTCATCTATATAAGTTTTAAGGAGCGACAACAAAAGCAAATCCACCATAATTACTAAAGTGATCATACTCGTCTATACAGATTTCTAAACCATCCCAACTTGTCTGACAAATACCATCTACTAAATGATAATTAACAGCACCATCATTGACCCTAATAGTACTATTTCTAATAGCTTCTTGGCAATCGGGATCAGATATATTTAGCCTTTCTTCAAAAAAAGAATTTTCTTCAATAACTAAATACTTCACAGGAAAAGAGATTCCTCCATTGTAAAGTCCAGCTCTTTTAGCAATAAAACCAACTCTAAATTTTTTGTCTACAGTAGATTGAGTATCTTGAATTCAATAAATAAATGCAACAGGGAAAAAAAAAGCGGGTCAATTATTTTT
>CAYOJF010000037.1:0-44697 GCA_964404215.1 uncultured Aureispira sp.
ACAAAAGTAGAAGACAACACTACTGCAATAGAAAACAAAGTAGATACAGAAACGATCTATTGTTTAGGCTATGACAGCTCAACCCTGGAGAATGTTAATCCTATCAATGGAAAGAGTATAGCAGCAAACGGAACAGATATAACTACTTCGAGTGCTAACTTCCAGTACAATGGTAATAGTGTCACCTTTGATACAACAGATGCGGGGATTGGAGGATTCCCGACAATAGTAATAGGATTAGACAAAGACTTTTCGGCGGAATCAATGATTGATCTTTTTTTTGAAGCGGAGGTCTTAGGCAACCCCAATATAGGAAGACCTGATTTTGATCTTATCAATACCTCGACAGGAGAAGTTTTAGCGACTTATGAAGTCCCCTCAAACTATGGTTTTTCGTTAACGAAACAAGATGTGCAATTGACGTACATCAATACAACAAACATTCCCCAGGTATCTATTCGTTTGAATATGCAGTTTCAGAACCAAACATTTGCTTACAATGGCATAATGATACAAGGGGCTTCTACATCGGCTACGGCGACTGACCAAATCACTAAAGTCGATTCGTTTGAGAATGGTCTTCGAGTGAAGACAGAATACTTTGATGTAGATAATAACCTGGTAACCATCCAAGATAAATTCATCAAGGATAACAACAAAGAAAATACAGTAGCGACTCAGGATCTGCTGATGGCTCTAAATAGTTCAGTTGCTCAAGAAAGTACACTGAAAGAAGTACTAACAGAGGTTACAAAAGGAGATTTAGATAAAATCAAATCAGCTAGTGATTACAAACGAGAATTCGGATACTTAGATGCGAATACTTCCGATAGACGAGTAGAAACCATAACGCACACTAGTCTAGGATTAGCGATGTCGGTAACAGAGACATTTGTGTATTCAGGATCAGCGGGGGATTATTATGTAACCTCAATAACTACAGCATAATGGGCAGAACAAAAGAAGTGGTAAATCCCTTTACAGGGAAAATTGATAAAACATACCAAGGTGTAACCAATATAGAAGATTACTTCACCACATTAGGTATTGTAAAATCAGGATTAGCTATTACACCAAATGCAAATTTGACATTTGGTGTGGAGTCAGGGTTTCTACGATTCTATAATAGTGAGACAGATGCTATTGATACAGTAAATATACCAACTATAGCAACGGCTACATTTGATATTATATCGTTAGACGGTACTATATTGGCTACAGGAAGCAATGTTGATTTTTCAGATGTCAATATTAATGGAGTAGCTACTATAGTAGAATTACCTCAAAATAATGATGCCTCTTTTATTGAAATTTTCATCAATAAAGATGCTGACATAAAAGTTCTAATTGGACAACAGATATATACGACTATAAATGTTGCTAGGCAAAGCTTCTTTTCAGAAACAAAAGTATTGCCTTCTATCCTAGATGGGTACATCAAAATCGGAGGTTTTTTAGGCAGAAAAGATGCTACTAATTTGAGTGCTGCTAATGTTTACCCTGTAGCGACCTCAAAGCTAGGAGAAATCCAACTCAGTGGTGGAAGCAGTTCTTCCTCTGAATTACTAAAAGAACCAGTCTTAGATGTCGCAGAATTAAAAACTGTGCTAGCACCTCTAGAAGGAGAGACTAGGCAAATAACTTCAGAGTTACCGAGTGTAGTATTTTACACGTTCAACGAAACCGCAGCTACAGGAGAAACTGCAAATGATGGGACAACAGGCTATTGGAATATCTTAGAATCTTCTGAAGTACCTGTAGAGCCTTTAGAAACCGTACTATTTGCTAATACTTCTTTAGGTCATAATACAACTACACAGCTTGATAACGGTCTAACATGGCAGGAAGCTAAAGACACTTATGAGAAGCTAATCGCCTACATCTATTTCCCAAGTAGCGACTACAGTTACTCGCCTATAGTGATGCTTACTGAAAATATGCAGACTACTGGTAATGATTTTGCCCAGTCTCACGGAACATCTTCTGATTTTTTTCTACAGAATATTGATTTAGCAGATGGAGACTTCACAACCAATTCATCTTTTAGCGGAACTTTTTCCGTGAAGATAGTTGGGGTTAAATCGCAACAAACAGTAGTAATGCCCGATGTTTTACCCACCGCACCTCAGACAGCATGGTCAGATGGAGATCACGGAGTATGGAACGCTTCTAGTAATCGTTTTGAACCAACTACTCTTCCAACTATCGAATTTGAAACATGGACTACACAGCTAGATGTTTTAATCAATGCTGATTCAGAGACAAGTACAGGAACAGGTTCAGGTCAAATTAAAGCATCGGATGTTTACAAAGAAGAAATAAAGTCAGGATTATTAACTAAAGTGACTTTGACAGGTAAGTTAACCAACTGGCAAGAAGATGATAATATTACGATAAACCTTTCAACTATAATGAGTGTAATTTCAAGTACAAACATTAACGAGTTAAATGGTGCGAATGAGTACGGTAGCACAACTGCGGCAAGAATCAGTGGAACAACATGGACTTTAAATAGGGACAACGGTATATCAGGAAACTCTCCTGTCACATTTCAGATAGTAGGTTATAAATAATAGAGCAATGAGCAAAATACTAATAACAAAAGCCCAACGAGATAAACTATATCAAACGAGTCCATACGATACTCTAATAAAAGGGAATAATCCTTATTATATAAATCAATTAGATCTAGATCAATACCTGAAGACAGAAGGCGACAATAACCCTTATGATGTTTTCCAGGCGATAGCTTATGAAGCAGGAGTATTGGATTTAGATTTATCAGATCTAGAATCAGATACGTCAATTAGTCCATATATAAAATCGCTAGTAGGAGTATTAGAGCCTAACGTCAAAAAGCAAATTGAGATTAACGGTTTGTACTTTGATAAAAACACCACTGTGATACTAGAAGGGACAACAGCCACTATTTTATCTGTAGCTCCAAACAAAATAATCATAGAGGCAACCTGTAGAGATGCAGGAGCACACGAGATACAGTTATTCAATGGTACTAAATCATCGAAGACCTGGAGCAGTAACTATATAGATTGCATCACACTACCTACAGGAGCAGAGCAGCGATTAGGTTCAGAAACTACCGTAAGTGCATCCACTCAATTTAGTAATAGTTATCGACCAGCACTAGTGGTTGACGGTAATGAAAGTACACAGCACTACTCACAACAGAATCAAGCACAAGGGCATAGAATAGAAATTAACTTAGAAAACGTAATTACATTCATCACCAAGATCAAAATAGTCAATAGTGGAAGTTATTCCTCTAATCCATTCACATTAGAAGTTGATGGACAAGCTATAGATATTGCATTGACAAGCGGCGTAGAAGTTAACCTGGAGAGTTATGGTTTAGTTGGGAAAACACAAGTAGCCTTAGTCTACTCCAATCCAACAGGAGTTTATGCCAATATGCGAGAGTTATACATTTACGGAAAACAATAAATAGAAGAACAACATGGAACTGACACCACCAGAGATAGAAGCTAATAGGCTCATGGAGCGACGCAAAGTAAACTATACAGTAGCTTTAGCTAACCTCAAAAATTCGCCTTTAATCATTCAAGGAAGTTTCTCAATGACAGACGATATTTATCCATTGATGAAATACTTCACCGCAGAGATAGGTATATACAAATATACGGAAGATGGAAAGAATTTCTTCCTAGCAGAGCTTCAGAAGCATATTGCAGCTGATCTGATCTATGCAAAGCTATTGCAGAAAGTTGTGACGCACCCTATTCCTGAATACCCTAATGGACTAACCTTATTTCAAGCAATCGCCTATTATTTCTAAAACAATGAAAGGATTTTTATTATTCATCATCGCCCTGGTAGGATTGATTGTAGCAATGCCTATTTCTATCATAGTCGCCCTGGTAATAAATCGACTGGACTTTATGGCGTATGCCATCAGCATAGATCAAACAATTAATGCTGTTTCAGGGCCATTGCTAGACTCTGTCTGGCTCATCGATAGTAAGAATATGCGCTTCGGTAATATGGACCGAACTATTAGCTACAATTTGGGTAGGAACAAGAAGTACGGGAACCTCAATCGTTTTGGGCTTTGGATATGTGACATACTGCATCTAATCGATGAAAATCACGTAGAAAAAGCCTATCAAAATCAAACATAAAAAAGCATGACTCACGAAGAAAGAGCAAACAAGGCAGTAGGAGCAGCATTAGCTTCTATGGGAGTAGTTACTTTATTAATTATTGTCTATGGTATCAAGACCAAACAGAAATGGTGGTATTATTTATTGACATTGATGTTTGTGCCATCAGCAACAGGCTACGCAACAGCAGGTATTTTTGTAGCATTTAGTTCCAGTGAGGAACCCAATCCTAAAGCGGTGACAGAGTCAAGCAATAGCAAATCAAATACCAAGGGAATAGATGCTCCTATAATAGTAGATACTAATAACTAGAATTCGATATAAAATGGCAAAGAAGAAAAATACAAATTGGGGAGTGGTAGCACTTATTTTTATACTAGGAAGCTTAGGAGCTGGAGTAATAGGCTATTACAGGCGTAGACCTAGGCTATTGATTATAGAGACAAATACAAAAGAAAGGACTATAACTGTACAGATTGATTATCAATTTAAGAGTGAAGTAGTGACTTGGTATGCGAATGGTAATTCCACTTATAGTTATGCAGGTCATAATATACAAGTTATTGTAACAGATGATATCAATCAAATTGACATTATAATTTTTGACAAAAAAGGAGGTAATCCATTAAAAAGAACACTCAATTTATCTAATAAAAAGCATTTGAATTTTTATTAGAATCATTTCAAAATTAAACATAGCATGAAACTAAAAAAGACAAGAGCGAAGCTCAAGCCAAGTGAAAAGACAATAGGCTCAGCGGTACCTACCAGTATGCTCAATCAAAAAAGAATCAAGAAGCTGGGAAAAAGAAAACCAAATACGACACGTAAAAAGAAGTAATCAAATGAATATCAAGATAGAAGATACACTTAAGGGAGACAATCGTTCCAGATTAGAAAAGTATTGGGCGAGTGCAGGTTTTGAGAAGATATACAAGGAGTTTAGAAAAGGAACGCTTCCTGAGACATTCAAAAACCAAATCAAGGATGTACGTGATGTGAGTAAAGTATTCAATCTAAAAGGATATCAATTTGGTAACTGGGTGTCCAATGAAGATCGCTTTAATTACTTAGCCGCCCTGGGAATTTGTTTCTATGATCTGAACCAGGTACTTAAGTTCAAAGGGAATAACTTAGGTTTGAATAAAAATCTAGGCGTAGCGTTTGGTGCAAGGGGCAAAAGTCGGGCATTGGCTCACTATGAGCCTGGAACGAATGTAATCAATATGACTCGATACAAGAATGCTAATCCTGCTAATCCAGTCAAAAAAGAGGTTCGCTTTGTCAATTCGGGTGGTGTAGGAGCATTTGCACACGAGTATGGACACTTTCTTGATTATTTCTTTGGTAGTAGAGTGGAGCCACATTCATCAACCTTTTCTTTATCTGGAGGATCATCGATGAATACCAAAGAATTGGTTTATAAGAAAAAAGATTATCCTATTCGTTATGAGATGGAGCGAATCATGCAGATGGCTTATTTTGACGCTCAGGGTAAACCAAGTGCCTATTTCAAACGATTAGATCGACTGAAGGCACGAACATACTATTTACAACGTACAGAGATATTTGCCAGACTATTTGAACAATACATAGCTTATAAACTCAGAGAAAAGAAGATCAGTAATTCATTCTTAACTCAGAGTAAATATGAGACACTGGTTTATATGACACCACGAGAGTTCAAACGAGTGGTACCAGTATTTGACCAGCTGTTGATTAGAATGCGAATGGCATTTTAAGATAGAGTAGAATATAAAGTAAAAAGCAGTAGAGCCACTCAGGCACTACTGCTTTTTTTTATCCCATTCCTTGACTTTTCCATTTCTTTGTCCTATCATTGTGACGTTACTCGAAATAACAATACATACATTACTAAGAAAAATTCCTTTTGGATTTTAAATAAATAGGAGAAATTATATCAACGATATAGGCTTCCTTTGTTCCATTCCTACCACCTTGGTGATGGGTTGTTATTCGAGTAACACGGAACTTAGGTAAGCCTTTTTTTTATTTAATTACTTAACATAAAACTGTTACTCGAAATGACAAAGAAGAAAAAAAAGCAGCCACAGCTGCACACAACACGCCTAGCTACTAGGGAGCAAATCAAAGACATTCAAGAGAAACAAGGAGCAGAAGCCGAAAAGTACTGGAATGATTGGGAAGAAACTCTATTTCAAAATCAAGAACTAGGAGAAGATGGGGAGAAAGAGCAAACAAATACATTAGAACAATACTATGAAAACAAAATTTCTCAGCTGGAGCATGACTTGAAGGAGCAGTCTATATACTATGAGAAAAGGATAGGCGATATGGTAGAAACGAATAGATGTTTTAGTGATGGAGCACGTAGAGCGGAAGACGTCAGCAGAGCAGCAAAATTAGCTCTCAAAGAGTGGCAAGAGGAAAATAAAAAACTCCACGAAAAAGTAAAGAACCTGAAGCTCCAACTGGATACTATAGCCATAGCACACCAGGAAGAAGTAGGAACAGAAGGCTATCGACACGAAGCTGCCAAAAAAGAGATAGAAAGAAGATGGGACAAAAGGCTAGAGAAAAAAGACAGGCTGATTGGAAGGCTAATCAAGCAGATAGAGGAAAAGGACGCTATGCTCGCAGAACAGGCAGAAAGCTATGAGCAGGCAACAGACGAAGCGGATGATCTGACAAACCTAGTGCCACAGCTGCAAGATAAAATAGATAGACTGGAAGCGGAAAAGCTAGCATTAGGAAGAGATTTGTCTAGCAAAGTGGCTTACATCGAGCAGCAGAAACGTACAATAAACATAAATTCAGAAATGGCGGTAGCTAGAGAAGAATTAATAGAAGTCAAATCTGATACCATAAATACATTAGAATCGAGTTTGAGACAAAAAACAGAAGAGATAGTATATCAGAATAAAATGATTAACGAGTTGACAGCTAGCTTTGAGGAAATTAAAATAAGTGAGTGTTCAGAAATGACTGACCTTGAAGTAAAAAACTATCAAGAGTTATCTGTTACTCAAAAAAACATGGTAGATGCTTTGAAACTAATAGGACTGAAGTACCAGTATTTTTCCACTTATGAACTAGAAGGCTGGGGGAAAGTAAATGTAGCTAAATGCACAAGGTGGTCTGATTTGCTACAGAAAGTACACCAGGAAGGAAGAACCAATGAAATGTATAGGATACGAAAAGCATTAGGAATAACGGGTTAGATCCAAAAAGAGCCGTGACTACAATTAAGTGGTCACGGCTCTTGTGTTTTAGTCTGCTATAGAAGGAAAGTCGGCTTTTATTTCTCCAAAATCTTCTAATCCTAGTTGTCTGAGGTATTCGTCCACCTGATCGAGCGAGCTGTGCCGCAGCTGAAGCTGCAACTGTTTGATATGAATACCAGCTTTAACGACTGCTACAGCTCCTGTATGCTTCCAAGAGTACATTTTGTACACATCAGTATCCATTCGCAGCTCACGAAGGATTTTCTTGTGTTTACGACCAAAATAATTATACCCTACCGTTCCATCTTCTCCGTTACCAGGAAACAGCCAGTCAGCAGGATTTTTACCTAATACATATTCTTCTACCTGAGGATAAAAAATATCAGGAATAGACACGTACTGCAATTTCTTATTTTTTGCAATTTTAGTAGGCACCAGTATTTTTCTGTCCTCTAGTATGATATCGCCTATTTTGAGCAGTCTCAGCTCGGAGCGTGGACGCAAAAAGCAATAATAAACAAACTGTACGGCTAGGTATAACAAAGGATCTTTTTCCTCAATAGCATTCTGTACATACCTTTTTTGTGTTTTGGTAAAGTATCGAGCAGGCGTAGAGGTAAACTTCTTTTTGCTGATTCGATTCATCAAATGCTCCAGCTCCAAATATTTTAGAATTTGCCTCACAGTAACTCGATAATTCTCCCAGGTACTTATCGATACCTTTTTCTCATGCATGAGCCTTTCTGTGAAATAGTCCTCGATGTTATCTTTGTTCCATTCTCTGAACCCCATCCAGTCAGTAAGATCATTGAGTATGGCGGCTTTGTTGTCGTATGTTTTTTTCTTCCAGAAAGGTTTTTGATTATTTAGCCACTCTCGGGCTGTCTTTTCCATTTCGCTCACATGACCTTTGAGTAAGTCCTGTTCTATCCGCTTAATGAGTTTTTCGGCTGCTTGTTGCCGTGCTATTTTCGTCTTTAGACGATTAATGTCTCCGTATTTCTTAATACGTTTTCCCTTTTCATTTCTCCATTCAACATGCCATCGCTTGCTGAGGTCAAATGATTTGCCGCTATATAGCTTTATTTCTGGCAAATTTTTTTTATCCATTGTTTTAAACTTTTGTAGGAAATTGCTACAAAAGACAATGGAGACAGTGAAAGTGAAAAGTTATGTCTCTTTAAATACGTAGGCTAACTGAAAATCAATCAGTTAGCCTACTTTGTGCCCTCGGGGGGAATCGAACCCCCACTCCGTTGCCGGAACTGGATTTTGAATCCAGCGCGTCTACCAATTCCGCCACAAGGGCATTCGTCTTCGACGGTTGCAAATATACGATGGTTTTTGATAAATACAAATTTAGAGTCAAATAAAAAACGTTTTTTTTAGTGTTTGATGATTTTTTGGGTGTAAGATTGACTGGGAAGAACTACCTCTAGGATATAAGTGCTTGGGCTAAGGCTTTGTATATCAATGGTGTAGTCTCTTGTGCTGCCGATGGTAGTAGTGATAGCAGTTGTTTTTACTTTTTTTCCAATCAAATCATAAATATAGATAGGATAGGTGCCCGCTTGAGGTAGTGCGATACGAATTTGTATTTGATTCTGACTAGGATTGGGATAAATGGCGAGTAAGTCTTCTTGGTTAGGAGCAGTGAAATAATTTTCTAATTGCTGCATAGCAGCACCAATATCCAATCGACCAGCAGAGGTTGATTTATCTAGAAAAGCAGGCTTTCTTTTCACATTTTGTAGCAGAATTGATTTTAGTAGGAGAGCTGCTGCTCTAGGATTGCTTTTCTGAAAGGTTCCCCAGTCATGATTAGGGTAACTGTATAGTAAGGCTATCGCCCCTGTTACATGTGGAGCGGCTCCTGAAGTTCCTCCAAAAACACCATATTGGTTGCCCCAACGAGTAGTATAGTTTTCCCCAGGAGCAGCGAGATCAATGGATTTTTTGCCATAACTAGTACGATTACCAAGCTGATCTAGTATAGAGCTTTGGTGTACAGCAAGGAGATAATCGGAAGTGCAAGTACAAGGCATATCTCCTTCTAGGTCTATATTGATATAGCGGTTGGAAGCAGCAGCGACACTTAGTATTCCTACTTGTCCTAACGAATCAAATAACGCACACCAAATAGGGTGTTGACTAGCTTGTGCATAATCAATGCCCCAAGAAGCATTAGTCGTGACGATATAGGCTCCTTCTTGACCATTGGTTTCGTTGTATTTTTTTCGCAATTCCAATAAATAATGATAGGCTTCCAATACATTGGATAGCTTCGCTAATTCAGCACTACTTTGGGCACTAAGTGGTAGGAGCTTGAGGTTCCAGTTGATGCCTGAAACCCCGGTATTGTTGTCGCCTACGGCACCAATAATACCCATCACAGAAGATCCATGATTGCTGAGACTACCGTAGTCATGTCGATCGGTATCATAGACCATCTGCCATCCTGTATAATCATCTACAAATCCATTGTTGTCATCATCTATATTGTTATTGGGGATTTCTGCCTGATTATGCCAAATATTTGCTTTCAAATCTTCGTGTTGCACATCAAAAGTACCATCAATGACACCTACTACAATCGTGTCTCCTTGGGGAGATAGCCCCCCAGTAGTTTTTTCCCAAGCTGGAGCAATATTAATTGTATCTAAAGTCCATTGTAGACCATAGTTGTTATCATTAGGGATGGTTCTTTCCTCTAGGTAATAGTTTGATTGAAAGCTTTTTATGGCAGACTGTGTGCTTACCCATTCTTTAGTTACATTCTCTAGCAAAAAAAGAGGAGTAGATTGACTGAGAGCAGTATATTTTAAATCACTTTTTTTAGCAATTAACTGTTCTATCGCTGATTGTTGAGTCAATAGAACAATATATTCCTTATCTATTTTTTGGGCTATTGTGATGGTGTTCCAAAGGAAAAGGAGTATAGGGATTAGAATTATTTTTGATACCATTGATTCTTACGTTTGCTAGAAATTTGTAATTTGTTGAGTAGTTCACGGCTGCTATGCATTTGGTGAACTAAAACAGTCAATAAAAAGGCACTAAGACCATACCATGAAGATACGAAAAATTCAATTTCAGAATTTAAATTCATTAAAAGGAGTACATACGTTGGATTTTGACAAGCGACCGCTAAAAGACTGTGGTTTATTTGTCATAACAGGAAATACAGGAGCTGGAAAATCTACGATTTTGGATGCCATCACGCTGGCATTGTATGGTCAAGTACCTCGCTATGACAGCAATACTGCTGTTGAGATTTTATCGCATGGGACACAGAGTTGTTATGCAGAGATAGAGTTTGAGACCAAAGAAGGTGTTTATGTCAGCAAATGGGCATTGGCTAGACGAAGGACAGGCACTCTAAAAACTCCTGAACGAGAAGTGGCGAAAGTAGATAAAGTAACTGGAGAACGCCAAATATTGGCTACTAAAATACGAGATTGTAATCAAAAGGTAGAAGATATACTGCGAGGATTGACATTTAGTCGTTTTGTTCGTTCTGTGATGTTGGCTCAAGGAGATTTTGTTGCTTTTCTGAAAGCGACAGATGAACGTTCTGCCATTTTAGAACGAATTACAGATTCTGAAAAATACTCCGAGATTTCTAAGGCCGCTCACTTTCGACATAAAGAGGCACAGGAGGTATTAGAAAAAGAACAAGCTCAATTAGCTAGTGTGGAGTTGTTATCTTTTGAGGAAAAAGAACTGCTGAAAGAGGCTCTGAAAGCAGATGAGGTTCATCAAGGAAAGATTGTGCTGGAGGTGGAAGAATGGGCGATGAAATTGAAGAAAATAGAACAGTGGGAAGAGTTGGAGCAAGAGGGGAAACGACTGACAGAACAATTGCTGGCATTGGAACAGAAAAAGGCAGACTACCAAATGGGGTTTGAGCGGCTGAAGCAACATCAGAAAGCCATTGTTTTTGAAACTAGATTGATTGAGCTTAATCGTTGGGAGATAGATGAAAAGAATGCCACAGAAAACTTGGCAAAAATAACAGAGCAAAAGCAAGAACTAAGTGCAGCAAGAGCAGAAATTACGCTACAAGTAGATTTATTACAGAAGGAACAAAAGAAATGGAAAGAAGACTGGCAAGCATTTGAAAAAATACAACATCAGGTGTTGCAATTGGATACCAGTATTCAGCATCAAAGAACATGGTGTACGAGCAAAATAGCAGAGCAGCAAAAGTTAGTAATAGAACTGGAAGAACAAGCAGAAAAAGGACAATTGTTGAATGCTCAGTTGGTTGATCTTGAGAAAAGGATTAGGAAGGCAACTACTTGGTTGGAAGAGCATCAGCAGTATGCTGTATTGGCAGAGGAGGAAATGGTGGCAACTTTCAAAAATAGCTATCAGCAATTATTGCAACAGCAAAAACAGATAGAGAAAAAAGCAGCACAACAAAATGAACTAAAACGCAAGTGGGAAGCTAGTAAAAAGCAGGGAAATAAATGGAGGAGAGAAGAATCTAGTCAAACTCAAGAGTTAGAAGAACTAGAGCGTCGTTATCTCGAGATTCTGCAAGAAAATGGAGTGGATGCCAAGATGGAGCAGCCTGCTGTTTTGGAATGGACGCATCAGAACAAACAATTGTTGGCAGAACAAGAAGCGGCATTGATAAAGGCAAGTGATTTGTTTGTAGAGCAACAGCACATTGTAGAACAGTTGTGGCAGATAGAAGAGGAGATTAATAGTAAAAACATCTTGCTAGAGTTGATGGATAGGCAGTTTTTGGTAACTAGCGATGAAATGGAGTTGGTCAAAAAAAGGAAAGCCTATTATGAAATGGTTTTGACGGAACAACTACAAAAGAGTAGTTTGAGTGGACACCGAGGAAACTTAAAGGAAGGAGATGAATGCCCCCTCTGCTTTTCGACGAACCATCCTTTTCGTGAACAAACAAATATTGAGATTGATTTTCAATTAAAACAAGCGAATAAAGATGTCAATGAATACCAAAAAAAACTCTCCATTATAGAAGCGGATTTTTATGAAACAATAGGAGAACAAAAAGCGGTATTTAAGGAGCTGCAACAACTACAACTCAATAGAGAAAGGTTACAAGAGGAAGGCTTAGCAATAGAAACTACCTTGAGAGAGAATGCGATAGATGCAATAGGGGATTTGCAAATTACGCTACTGAATAAGCATGCAACAAAAGTGGCTCTAGAGGCTACACAAGAGAAAAGACAATTGATGGAAGAACTTTCGCAGCAGTTGCAGACCGTTTTTATGACGTGGAATGGGTTGAATAAAGATCATGCCCATACGATAGAACAACTAAAGCAGCTAGAGCGTTATTTGGTAGAAGTTGAAGAACAGCAAGAGCAATTGATAGAGGAGATGACAGAGGGGAAGCAAGAAGTGAAAATATTGGAAGGGGAACTAAAAGGTATTATGACTAAGTTTGGGCTCGAAGGGACTTTTGCAGCAGTGATTCAGAAATTAGAAATTATCAAGAAACAATATAAAAAGGCAGTAGAAAAAAATCAACAATTGCTGACCGATAAAGGACAATTGATATTACAAAAAGAGCATTTAGAAAAAAAATATCTTACTAGCCAAGAGCAGTTAAAAACCTTGTTGGAGAGTATTACAATAGAAAATCAGAAGTTAGAAAGTTTAGAAGAGAAGCGAAGTGTTATTTTTGGAGAAAAGGTTGTAGCAGTAGAGGCAGACCAAAAAAAGAAGTTAGGAGCACAGTTAGAATTAAAACTAGAAGAGCAACAAGAACTACAACGAGAGAAAGAAACATTGTTGGCTCAGTTAGAAGGTCAGCTTACGATAGAATACAAAAATTTGGCATTAGCAACCGAAAAATTGCAAGAATTGATACCTGAAATGAAAAAATCAATCAAAAAAGCAGGTTTTGAATCTATTTTGGACTTGAAAGAGCAACTTTTGGAAAAAAGCTACGTCCAAGAGCTAGAAGAAAAGGAAAAAGAGCTAGAGCAAGAGGGGATTTTGTTAGAGGACAAACGGAAAGAAAATGCCCATAAAAAAGCTACCTTTGAGGAAGAAGAAATCATTGATGTGACGACCAAGTCTCAGTTGACAGAAAAATTGGTGGTACTCAAAGAGCAATCTTCTGCTTTATTGCAAGCAATCGGTAGTAAGAAGCAACAGTTGGAACAGAATGCAGGGAAAGAAAAACAGCATCAACAACTGTTAGCTAATATAGAAGGATTGTCAAAAGAGGCTCAAAAATGGTTTAAATTGAAGGCATTGATTGGATCTGAAAATGGTAAAAAATTCCAACTATTTGCACAAAGTATTACTTTGCAACAATTGGTACAGTTAGCGAATAAGCATTTGAGAGGTTTTTTGAATGGACGATATTATTTGGAAAAAAAACAGCTTAAAACTATAAAAAAAATAACAGGAGCATTATTAGAAATTGATATAGTAGATACGTTTCAGGGTGGGAATAAACGTTCCTTGAAGACGTTGTCAGGAGGAGAAAGTTTTCTAGCAAGTTTATCTTTAGCATTAGGGCTTTCGGATATGTCTAGCAGTGAGGCGTCTATCGAATCGCTGTTTATAGACGAAGGGTTTGGAACGTTAGATGCGGATACATTGGTGGTAGCGATAGAGGCACTTCAGTCTTTGCAAGCTACAGGAAAAACGATTGGTGTTATTTCGCATATAGAACAGCTCAGGAATAGTATTGATACACAAATAAAAGTAATGAAGAAAGGCGGTGGATTTTCGACGATAGAAGTGATTTAGGAGAGGGAGTTAATTGTGGGAGCTTAGTCAATGCTGAGTGGTTACAAGCTGCAATTGACATTAAGCATTCATTAAAAGCTATGTTTGGCATTAAAAATTAAGCATCAGAACTTTCAACATTAAGATAAGCGGTTACAATTGGCATTAAAAATAAAAATATGGAAAATAAGATAGCTATAAACGCAGGATTAAAGCAGGCAAAAAGTGATTTGACAAAAGCTGGTAGTAAGCTACTAGAAGTAGCAAATCGCTTTGGTGCCAATAAAGAGGTTCGGACGATTCTAGAGGGACAATTGGAGAATATTAAAGAGAATTTTTTATTTGTAATAGTAGGAGAGGTCAATGCAGGGAAAAGTAGTTTTGTTAATGCATTGCTTGGAGCATCTATTTGTGCTACAAGTCATGATATTTGTACACAAGATGTACAGAAAATAACTTATGGTGCGGTTGAAAAGACTGTAACAGATGAGTATAATCGAGTAATAGAACGAGAATATCCTGCGGAAATACTGAAAGAGATTACCGTAGTCGATACGCCTGGTACCAATAGTCGAGAACTAGAACATCAAGTGATTACAGAGCGTTTTGTGCCCAAATGTAATTTAGTAGTTTTTGTTTTTCAATTAGATAATATCCATGTACAGTCTGCTTGGGATTTGTTTGATAAAATAAAAATTGATTGGACCAAAAAAGTAGTTTTTGTACTCACTAAAGCTGATCGATATAGTGCTGAAGAAGTAGCCAATTATAAGCAAACATTGACGCAGTATTCGAGAAAAGCTGGCGTAGAAGACCCGATGATTTTTGTGACTTCGTCCAAAAAAGAAGAGGAGGGACAAGTCAATGAAAGTGGTTTTCTTCTAGTGCGTACGTATATCAACGAAGATGTACTGGAAAATGCAGCTACCAAAAAAATAGCTGAAGATGTTAAGATCATTCAGCAACTATTGGTCAAAATAGAATCTGAATTTGAACTTCGTAGACAAAAGTTTGAGACTGATAATGAAACACGTCTCAAGATTAATAATATTATTCATGACAAAGAGGCATTGGCACACGCTAATATCAAAACATTGGCAAAGCGAGCGTTAGATGTCTATGATAATAACAGTGAAAAAACAGTTGAGAAACTAGATAATGGGATTGGATTTCTGAAGTTAACAATGAAATCTATTAAGTCCCTTTTTGGAGGAGAAGATACGAAAGCATGGCTCGAAAAAGTGAATAAGGAGCATGTAGAGAACCTGAATAAGGATATCAATTTGGTCTTGAGTAGTGGAATTGATAATATCAAAAGTGATATTAGCTATATGGTGATAGGTGTAAAAGAAGAATTGGACAAACTCCATGACACCAAAGTGACACCATCTGATATGTTTTCAAAACTGGATGAAAAACGAGCAGAAATTATTCATACATTGAAGACGAATTTAACTGACTTTACAGAAAAATCGGATGTTTTTAGAGGTAAAGGTGTAATCAATAGAGAGGATGTCGATTATGGGAGTGTCAATGTAGCTGGGGGAATTGCCGCGATTAGTACGACCATTGCTTTGATCTCGCAAACTTCTGTAATGGATGTAACTGGTGGAATTGCTACAGGATTGGCTTTATTGGTTGCAGGTGGACTAGCAGTCAGTAAAAAAGGCAAGTATTTAGAAAATGTAAGAGAAACATTAGCAGTCCGACGAGCTGCTTTTCGAGAAGATTTGACTCAGAACCTAGAGAGTTATTTTGATAGCATCAAACAAGCTATTGATAAACAATTCAGAGATTTTGATCACCATTTACGTACCGAAGAAGAACAAATCAAATCATTTAAGGTCGTTGCTAGAGAAATCAAAAATGATTTGGCTACAGTAGAAAAAATGAATGCTTAAGTATGATCGGATAGTGGTTTGCCACAATAAGGGCAATAAACAAATGCAGTACCAAACTGCTCTTTACAGTCTCCATCAATAGTATTGAGTGGCGTAGCTGTTTTGTTGTAATTAGGATCATTTTTTTTATTACCAATACTTGTTTGGAATTGAGCTTGCGGCATAATTCCTTTAGGGGTGTATTCGTCTACTTCTTCTTCCTTGATCGTACCATCTTCTAATTTTTCGATAAAAGCAGAAGATAAAATTCCTGCAGGTAAGGCTACCAAACCAATACCCAGTAAAGCAATAATCCCAGCCATAACTTTGCCTGCTGGTGTAATAGGGTAGACATCACCATATCCAACTGTAGTAAGTGTCGCTACTGCCCACCAGAGTGTAGCTAGGATATTGGGGAAAACTTCTGGTTGTTCTTGTCCTTCCATATACCACATGAGTGTAGCAGAAACAAATAACAAGATAAAAGTTACAAAGGTGGTAATTCCTAAATCACTTCTTTTTTCAATACACACATCAACAATAACGGAAATGGAATTAGTGAAGTGATTCATTTTGAAAACCCTTAATAGTCGAGTGACTTTAAGAATTCGTAAAAATCTAAAATCTTGGTTGGCTAAAACATTGGCTCCTGCTGAAAAATGGAAAAAGAGGGGAGAAATCGCCAATAAATCTATTAGTCCAGAACCTGATGTGGCCAATCTCCAAGCTGATTTTGGCAAGCTTACACTGTCTTTATACTTGAAATCAGCAGTCGCTAATCTTAGAAAATATTCGACCGCAAATATGATTAGGGTGACACTTTCAAATATATCAAAATAATTACCATAGTCTTTACGAAGTGGAGCAAAGGATTCTAAAACAATAGAAACAATACTCATCAAAATAAGTATGGTAATCGCAATTTCAAAAGAGCGGCTTGCAAAGCTTTGCTCTTCTTCATTATCAATCACATGATAGATTCTTTCTCTAAGGCTTCTTTGATCTGTGGTATTCATAGACGGGTACTATGGGAGGGCTCTTAATTAACGTTATTACTATTCGTTTTTTCTTTTAGTTTTGCTATCGTTTCGAGTAGGTTTTTTCTATCCAATTCCGCATCTTCCATCTGATTTTCCAATGTTTGGATTTTTCTATTCAATTGACGAATGACTTTGTCCTGATTGGCGGTTACAAATTCTTCTAGTTGTTCCTCTAAGACTTCTTTTGCATTATTGAGTTGTCTAGACTCTAGCTGAAGTTTCAGTATAGCTTTGTTGAGTTGTTTATTTTCCTCTTGTATAGAACGGAACTCTTCTCGGAAGGTATCTTTGAAAGAATCAAGCGACATATCAATCTTTTCTTTTTCAAGTTGTGTAGTCATGAGTTCTTTGTTAATATCTAAATAGCGTTGTTTTAGTCCTTCAAAATTACTGTTTAAAGTTTCAAATTCGTCTGAAGAGACATAGAGTTCATTTTCGTATCGTTTTCGCGTTTTTTCCAACTCTGCTAAGAGTTGTGCTTTGTTTTCCTCTAACCGATTGGCTTTAGTTTTGAATTGAGAGAGTTCTTTATCAGATGCTTCATATTTTTGCACCCATTTTTTAGCTTCAGATTCGAGTGTTTTGAATTGCTCAATAGTTGACTCTTTATATTCTATATAGGTTTTTTCTAGGCTTTCTTTTTCTTCTAGAGCAGTTTGATAAGAATCTTCTAGTTCATTGTGTTTGTCTGATAATCGAACAAATCTATCGTCTAGCAATTCTTCTTGTTGCTGTAGGGTTTGATAGTCTTCTTTGAGACTTTCTAGATTAGACTGAATGGTTTCTAATTCTTTATTTGCCTCTTGTTTGAGTGCAAGTAGCTCTTGATTAATCGTACTTTTTTCTTGTTCGATAGTATTATACGCTCTAGCATAATCCTCCGCATTTTTAGCGACTCGTGTTAATTTTGATTGCAAAGATTCTACTTGGCTAGTGAGTGCTTTATTTTCTTTTGCAGTAGTTGTTTGTAAAGTATTGTTTTCTTCTTTAAGCAATTCATTCTCTGAGGCTTTTACACGAAGTGTCTCATTTAGGTGACTGTATTTTTCCTCCCATTCTTGTAGCTGTCTATTGTATAAGTTCGTTTTGCCCGTAAGGTCATCATAATCATTTTGCAGCTCACTCATAGCTGCTTTTACAACATCTACTTCTTCCTTTGCTTCTAGTAAATCAGAGGACAAACGAGCATTATCATCCTTGAGCGTATCAAGACTCTCTTGTAGTTTTTCATTGATACGATTAGATTTAGCTAACTGGAATTTGACATTCTCATAATTGTCGCGAGCAACTTTTGTTTTTGCTTTTAGCCCTTCAATTTCATTACTTTTGTTGTCTTTAAAATCTTCAAAGTCTTTTTTTAGGTCATTGAAGCGGTTATTTTTCCCAGATAAGTCGCGTTCTAATTTCTCATAATCCATTTTAAGACCATCTAGGGTACTTTCTGCTGCTACCAGAGCAGTGTCGACATCTAGTTTAGATTCATAAAGTTGATCATACTTTTTCTTCATTTTGTCGTACTCTCTTTGCTTTTGAGCTGAAAGAGGAGCATTTTGACCATTTTGATTATCTCCTGCTACTGGTGTAGGAGTATTAGGGGCAATTTGTTGAGCTGGTTTCATGAACCATGCTAACAAAAAACCTAGGATAGCAGACCCTACCATAAATCCCATTACCATTAACCAACAAGCTGCATTCATATTATAAAGAGTCTTTTTTTACAGATATATTTTCTTCTTTTTCTTTTTTTGTAGTTATAGAGTCCGAAGCACTGGTTTTTGTATTCTCAATAGCGGGTGAGGTTATTGAATCTTTTTTAGTGAGGGTACTATTAGTAGTAGCATCCTTTAATTTAGGAGTTTTATTTGTCTTTTTGACAGGAGAAGGCACTATTTTTGGCAAAAAGGATAACTTTGGTGTCGTTCCATCCAGTGAAACGATCAAATCAACCCTTCGATTGATGTATTGTCCATAGAGGGTCGTATTAGTTCCTAAAGGATGTTTGGCTCCTGCGGACTTAACAACAATTCTATCTGGATGAACACCATGGTCTTCTAAAAATGCCTTGACGTATTCTGCTCGTTCGTATCCTCTATTATAGTTGAATTCTTGATCTTGAGTATAATTATTGTGTCCCACACAATAGATAGCTGCCCTTTGATTGATATTGGTGTAGGCAATAATATCTTGAAGGTAGCTTCTTAATTCATCATTTTTGACAATTTTCATTTCTTCGGCCCCAAAGTCCTTGAAACGATATACTTTCTTTTCTTTAAACACTTTTTCGATACGTATTCGTTCTATTTTTAAGCTATCAAGGTACCTTTTGTCCATATTCTGAAAACTGAACTGGATAGTGCCATAGACGAATGCTCCATAGAGAGTAGAGTTGATAATCGGTAAATTAGGCTTGGCAATACCTTTGATTTCTATTTGTTGATCTGGTACACCAAAGCTAGAGATCAATATTTTAACTTGATTAGCCCTTACCAATCCTAAGTTGGGGAGTCCACTATTGTTAATCTCTGAAGGATGGTAATATCCTTCAATAACCAAACGTCGACTTTGTCGGTTTTTGAGGTAAGTTGCTATTTCAGAAGAGTTGTTTTTCGTTGCAGCAGAAGTCTCCATAAGGGACTGAATCGAAGATTTCTTGAAAGCAAAATCATCTTCAAATACTACCTTGAAATCATTTAGATCATCTTCTACAATAATAGGATTAATAGGCTGGAAAGCAAAATCTACCATGCCTAACAAGTTCCCTTGACTACGTTGGAGATTTTTTTTCGTTTTTACTACTATTTCTATTTGGTAGGGAGGAACGTCTGCTCCTGTAAAAATATTTTGTATCGCTAAAGCCCTATTTCGTCCTAACTGGTCATTGGTTGTTTCTTGTTCGCTGTAATATCCTGTTAATACTAGTTTCTTAAAAGGATTGGATTTGATATATTGAATAGTTTCAAATAACTTATCCATAATATCCTCACTCAGCTGGGGTTCTGTACTATTGGATGCAAACTGAATGGCACGATTGGAACTGACCTCAAATTTATCTCCATCTTTGATTGAAAATAAATTGTTTTGAACGATTCCATTGACAATTGTAGGACCATCCGAACAACAGTTGGTAGCAAATAAATAACTACCTGTAGCTATCCACCCTACGAGGGCGATAGCTGAACAAATAGCGAATATAGTGCTCCGTTGTTTCATTAGTTTTCAAAAGATTGGTGGTAAACAATTCGATCAGCATTGGCTGAAGCATTAGGCATAAATAATAAGCGATAATGTTCTCCTTTAGACCATTTTTCTACCATATTATCATAGAAAAAACTACCAGGGTTTTCAGATTGTCCGCCAGGGTATATACCATAGGCTTTGATTTCTTTTCCTAACTCAACGACCATTTTCCAAGAAGGTCCAGGACGATCACCTAAAGCGTTCAGAGCGGAAGTATGCCCATCAGAGTCAATGGTTTTCATTCCAAATTGTTTAGTTTTAGAAAGGTGATCAATGGAGGTATTTCGTACAATTTGCCATGGCAAAATTTCATTGGAAGAATCTCTTGGTATTTCTGCACAGCTTTTTTGGAACGCCATTGTTAGTACATCTGCTATGGTCTCTTTTTCAGGAGTAGATTGTATGTCTAAGATAATATTGCTAGTATCTTTCCAGAGCAAATGAAGCATTTGTTGTTCTTCGGGGAAACCAAGGGCACGATTAGCCAGCAAAGGTTTTTCTTTAGCAATCGCTTCTAGTTCATCATAGATGAGTGGTTGTAAGTTATTGAACCAAGTTTCAAATATGGTTGGTTCTATTTTATCTTTTTTGTAATAAAGATCCCAGTTGCGAAGCTGATGCCATATCTCGAGTTCTTCTTTTTTTAGTTTTCCTGTTTGTAGGTATTTTTGTAATAAATTAATACCATCCTCTGCCTTGACACTGTAAGAATCGTATTGCAAATCCTTCATGTCTTGTATCGTAATACTATCCATTGCCATTAGTTTTCGGTTAAGATAGCGACCTCGGTACTCTTCAAAATATCCATAGTAATCGTAAGGATATAGATTAGGATTGACAGAATGTTGATTGGCAGAGCCCACAAATCCTTTAGGAGGGTTATATTCATGTGGAATATCATTTTGAGGAATGAAGCCTTGCCAAAGTTCTGAACTAGCAGTACCATATTGGATGAATTTTCCTTGATTTTTTTTCCTTAAAGGAAGTTTACCCTGTGTCCATAGAGCAATATCTCCATTAGCAGCAGCAAAGACAATATTCTGAGCAGGACAAGCAAAATGTTTGATAGCATCTTGGTAATCTTTGTAGTTTTTGCCTCGCATGAGCTTGATAAAGGTCAGTGGTTCTTCACTAGCATCGTGTAGTGTCCAGCGTAAAGCAAAATCTTGTTTTTTGCCACTACGAGCAACTGGTCCCATATGAGTCATGTAAATAGTATCATAAACAGGATCTTGTCCACGAACTTGAATGGTTTCGATGCGTAACTCTGTTTTGCGATAGGTACTATCAAACCAGTATTCTTGTTTCGTAGCATCTTTCCATTGAATGGCATACCAGTCTTTTACGTCATGGCTTACATTAGTAACTCCCCAAGCAATGTGTTCATTGAAACCAGAGATTACTCCTGGTGCACCAGGCAAAGAAGCTCCATAGCTATTGAAATTTGGTGTGTGAATCTGAACTTCAAACCATAAAGAAGGTAAATTGAGAGGCAAGTGTGGATCATTACATAGAATTGGATTGCCCGAAGCAGTTTTGGATCCAGCTACCGCCCAGTTATTACTACCAATACCTTTAGGGGAAGGAGCTGAGGTAGAATTTTTGAGTGTCGTTTCTCCTAAATATATATTGATAGAGTCTGCTTGAGAAACCATAACAGGCTGTATGTAATTCATACTATCTAGAATGATAGGAGACTGTTCTTCAAAATAATCAGGGAATAAACGATCAAATTGTTCCATGCCTAAATATTTCAGCGTATTGGTCAATTCAAAATCGTGATCTCGATTGGTCAATGTTTTACCCATATTTTTGAGCAATAAAGCACACTTGAGTGGTGTCCATTCTTCTGGCTTATAGTCTAGTAGTTTGTACATGATAGGCAGCTGGTCGTAGGATAACGACTCAATATAAGCATTGACCCCGTTACAATAAGCTTCTATTGTTTTGTATTCAGGAAATTCCTTCCATCTCTCTAAGGCACGTTCTGCTCCTAGAGGAATACCAATTCGACGACTTTCTTTATCTCTAGGGAGTAATAGTTTTCTTCTTTTTTCGGTGGTGCCGAATATTTCAGTCAAGCGACCAGCAGCAGAATGTGTCTGTAATTCCATTTGCCATAGTCGAAGAGCAGCTGTTGCGTATCCTTGTGCGAAGGAAGCATCTTCTAAGTTATCTGCAAAAATATGAGGAACCATTCGATCGTCATATTGAACCTGAACGGAAGCTGTCAGTTCTTGACTATAAATACTAGCATCAAAAGTAGGAATGGCATCTTCTGCATTTTGCCAGAAGCCATGTGAAGGACTCAGTAGTTTCCCCAAAGGTGGGATTAATTTTTCAGTATCTTCAGTTAGTACGGTAACATTGCCTTTGGCATCTATTTCCACTTTTTCAGGGGTTCCTGTTTGCCAAGATCTACCTAATGCCCAAATGAGTAGGATAGTTAAGGTAAGACTAATAAATAGTTTGAGAAAACGCATAGTGTTGATTGTAGATTTAACCCACAAGATAATAAAAAAAGAGGATAGCTAAAAAGAATTTGGAGGTCGCTGTTTATTTAAAGTACATCGCATCTAAATAGAATTAATTAAAAATGAGCCATCTCTATCTAAGGGATGACTCATTTTTTACGTCTTACAATTTTTGCTTCATTTTTTTGAAGTATTGTGTCTGAGTGGTGGGGGTGTAAGTATAATAGAATCCAACTACTTCATTATCTTTAATGTCAAAGAACAAACGACTATAATGTCCTCTTGTTTTATGTTGGATACTGACGCCATCTTCTTGATACAAACTTTCTGCTTTTTTGTGATAGGCAAACTGTTTGGTGTCACGTTTCCATAGCCATGTTTTTCGTCCCTCTTCGTCTACCTCACTAGGAGTAATCTCCATTGTTGTGCCATCGGCTTTTTGGTAAGTCCCCTCAAACTGTGTAGAGAAGTCTAGTGTATTACTGGTTAAATCATTTTTTCCTGTCCCTAATAGCGTACTTAGTCTTCCCATGAACATTCTCCAAGAAGTAGGTTCATCATCTCCTTGACGTACCAAAATTACTTTATTGACTGGGTCAATGAAAATATATTGTCCTAGATAGCCTGATGCCCAGTAGGTATTATTGTTTTGATAGTCTCCCCAGTGGTAGCCATTTCTTTTGAAGCATAAGCGGTCATTGCACCAGTTTTCTTTGGTTGAGCGTGTTTCTGTTAGTGTATTCATAAACCAAGTAGGAATAATTTGTTTTCCTTGCCATTGCCCTTCATTTAGGAGTAATTTCCCTAAACGAGCCATATCTTCAGCAGTCATTGCCATACCGCCGAACGCACGAGTGTTATGCTTTTTTTTGCTATCTAATGTGACATAAGCATTGTGTTTCATTCCAAGTGGTTGCCATATTTTCTCTTGTAGATATTCAGATATAGGTTTTTTGATAGCACGCTCAAGACAGATACCTAATATTTGGGTAGAGAGTGACTTATAGGCATGATGCGTACCAGGTTTATGGACTGGTTTTGCATTTCTAATGATAAATTTTGCTTGGTTTTTATTGTAGTACAAAAAGCCAAGTTTGACTATATTGTCATGATCCATCCAGTCTAATCCAGAGGTCATATTGAGTAAGTGATGAATTTCGATCTCTTTACGTTCATCTTTGGCGAATTCAGGAATAAAGTCGGCGACCTTTTGATTGATATCAATAAGCCCTTCTTCATGTGCAATAGAAGTTAGGATGGCAGTTACTGCTTTAGAGACAGAGAATACAATACGAGCTTTATCTTTTGCTCCACCTAGATTATATTTTTCGTATAGTAACGAATCATTTTTAATAATTATTAAGGCAGTGGTTTTAGATTTATCCAGATAGTGATCTAGGTCGGTTGCTTCTAGTCGATAAGTTGATGGAATCCATTGGTCAATTTCAGGAATAGCATCGGGGGTGATGGCATTGACAAATAAATTTTTTTCGAGTAGATTAGTACCTGCAGAAGCATAGTTTTTATTGGCTTTGGCTTGAACGGTATCGCAGGTGAACATTTTTTCGTGGTCAAGTGTGCTGGGCTTGAAATAGCGTACAGTACGTACAAAAGTACAGCTTGAGAATAAAAGGGTGGTAATAGTGAAGAATAGAATTTGGTTGAGTTTCATTTTAGTAGTTGAAAATAGTTTTGAAAAGTTAAGAAATTATAGGTCAAATCAGGATACAGGAATAACCCATATCCTTTAAGATATTTTTGATGAAGTAGTATCGCTCTATCTAGCAATGTGATCGATACAAAAAGCCAATAAAAAAGTAGGAAATTGCTTTGGTTAAAAGCATTAATATAGGATACCAAAAATCAAACCAAAATGTTAAATAGTTATTCTATTTTTAAAATTTTGGGATCATGTATTTTGAATAAGCTCACAGAGGCCTCTTGAAATAGAATTTCTATTTCTGGAGGACGTTGTTTTTCTAGGGTAGCCCGAATAAGAGAAGGTAGATTTTGGTAATCTGTATGGCTCATGTATTGAGTATAGCCATTGACCAGTACGTAGGTAGGGATATTAGGCGGAATATCGAGTGTGTCAATACTATTGTAAGTATAAACTTTCGTTGTACTGTGGGTGTCAAATTCTAATAAATATCTTATGAAATTACGTTCGATAGGGTCAGTGAAAATAATAGCAGGAGTCTGATTGTTTTTGAAAAATTGGTAGACAATCTTTCTTTGTGTAGTATAGCCGTTTTTTTGAGCTTCTGTAAGGTTGATTTGATTAGCCCACGCTAGACTCGCTAGGATACTTAATAAGGTAATAGATCTGAAAATAAATTTGTTAGGAAGTAAAAGACGTAGCATTAATATTATACTAATCCCCAAGTAAATTTCCAGTAATATTCCATTAGTAAATAGAAAACTAAAGCCAGTTCCTAACCATATGGTAACGATGAAGTAACTAGCTAACTGTTTATTTTGAAGGAAATTATAAAGGCGAGGTGCTGCGACTACAGCAGCCATAGGAATAAGGTATAAAAAATGACGAATATCCAAACACATCGGTTGATAGGCTTGGTAGGAAGTTGTCATGAAATTGGAAGATAAAAAGCTTAATAAAAGAACTATTATCCAATAATGTTCTTTAGTATTGGTCTGGAATAAATCGTTACCTCTAAAAGAAGACATACTTGCCCCAAGAGCTAAGAGGATTGAGAGCATACTACCATTGGTAAATAAGAGTTGTAAAAAACCTGTAGTTATTCTATTTAATAATATAGACCAAGATTGAGCAGCATAATTGCAATGAGCAAAGGAACGCCCTAGATTGGCTGCGTGACCAGCTTCAGCTGTCTTGAAACGCATCATAGGATCTCCTGTAAGACCATAAATAAATAATAGGTATAGGCTACCTAAGGTAATACAACTAATAACGGTAGTTAGCCAAAAATGCAGGTGTTTTTTTTTGATTAAATCAGAAAGAAAGAAAAAGAAAAAAACAGGGAATAGAAGTAATATTGTTTGCTTGAATAAAAAACCTAATAATAATATAACAGCTAATCCAATACCATATTTTTTAGTCTGCTTTGGCGTAGTAGCATAACGGTATTCTTGGATAACTACAAACGCACCAAAGGCACATAATGCAACCGAACTATCAGGCATCAATTTGTCGGTATAAAATAGTGTCCAGCTATCTAGGATATAGATAAGAGCAGCTAATACACCTACCCAAGGCGAATAGGATCGACAAACGCGAAAGATTAATAAGACGGTAGCTAAGCAAACCAGTGATGGAGTGATAGCAGAAGCTCCATCACTGATTCCAAAAAGAGCATAAAAAAAACCTGTTAGGCTGATGAACCCCCATCGGTAAGAAAAGAAGTCGTCATTTAGAAAAAACAGATTGCCTTGTGCCCACTTTTGGGCATAAAAAGCATACCCCATAATATCATCATATCCATAATGGCCAAAATAAGCAAACTTATGATGGAGCAATAGTAACACAATAATCCCTAGAAAGGTGTAGCTTCTAGGGTCTTTGGTTAGAGATGATGATGCAAAAGAGGCTTTTTCCATGAAATCTAAAGTGTACTTACTTTTTGTTCAAGTGCTTTTTGGATCGTCTCATTGGCTGGGACTAGTGGAAGGCGAACATCTTGTGAGCAAATACCTAGTAAGTTCAGTACTTTTTTGACTCCAGCAGGATTTCCATCCGCAAAGAGTAAGTTAATCAAATCTACATATTTGTAATGTAGTGGACGGGCTTCTTCAAAATTGCCTGCTAGCCCTGCTCTAACCATGTCGGAATAATCAGAAGGGTACGCATTAGCTACTACAGATATCAATCCATCCATTCCTAGAGCTAACATAGGAAGAGTTAAATTATCATCTCCAGACAATATGGCAAAATCTTTTGGTTTTTCTCCCAATACAATTTGCATGCATTGTTCTAAGTTACCAGATGCTTCCTTCACGGCAACAAAAATAGGATTGGCATTGGCTAATCTTAGAGTAGTAGCTGCTGACATATTGGATCCTGTTCTACCAGGGACATTATACAGAATAATAGGTTTGGGGGCGATAGCTCCTATAGCCATAAAATGCTGGAAAATTCCCTCTTGGGAAGGCTTGTTATAGGCTGGACTAGCAGATAATATTCCATCAATACCCTCAAAATGATAGGCTTGAATAGCTTTGATAACGGCTGCTGTATTGTTCCCTCCAAAACCAGCGACAATTTTTACTCGCTTATTGACAATTTTGACCGTAAAGTCTAGTACTTGATGTTGTTCGGATGGCGAAAGCGTAACCGATTCACCAGTAGTACCAAGAGAAACCAGAAATTCGACTCCTCCATTTATACAATGATTAATAAGACGCTCCAAAGCATCGAAATCAATATTACCCTTATGAAATGGAGTGACAAGAGCCACTCCTGTACCACTAAAAATTTTCATTTTAAATAAATTTAAATGGTTAGAGCATTCATTATTTTATAGGTTGCTCTAACCTCTATTAGATAGAAAGAAATGTAAGAGATTTATACCAAATAAACAACTTCATTAACTACTTTCTAAACCATAATAAACATTGGAAAAATCTTTTTTAGCTAAATCGCTTTTGTGAATGACAAAATAAATTTCGCCTGCATCCCAAAAACAAAAGCCTGATTGATTATCAGAACTAACTCGTAACAGCGTAATCCAGTCTCCTACATTACCTTTATGTTTATGAGCGGCTTCAATTTCTGGGCTATCGTGTTGTTTAAATACAAATTCATTGATACCATGAATAGGTTTTGTATCAGTTGGATAGAGTTTTTCTTGAAAGGCTGGAATCATTTCGTAATCATCGAGCTCTTCGAGGTCTACTAGTGAAGCGGCAGCATTTTGATACAAATGATCATCTGCATAAAAATGAGGAATACTGACGTAATTATTGATGGAGACACAAAAAGGAGTATATATTCCACCATCATCATCAATAAAGTCTTCTGTTATATCTAGTGTACTAGCAGATTTTAATTGTTGATAATCACCCTCATAATAGATGACTTTACAGTTGAAATTTTCTTGATTTTCGATAAAAAAATACAAAAGACCTTCTCTAGGAAGGTAGTTTTGATAAGGGGCTAAATCGGAGCAATTCAACTGAGCAATGAATTGATAACCAGCAGTTTCTTTGTAGTAATTGGTGAAAGTAGGATAGGGGATGTCTACAGGCAGGTCTGGTAATCCTCCAAAGCGACTATTTCCCTTTGTCGTATAAGAATCAGGGGCTGAAGGTGCAAGGGCTATACTAGCTTTTGCTAAGGATAACAATCCATCTTGATAAGTATGCCATTCTTTGGGTAAGTGGTCGAGTAGACGTTGTTGGAGTGAAGGGTAGTATTGTGCCCAAAATATAGTATGGTCAAATGGAATGGTTCCTTTTCCGTCAGCTCCTTTGTATTGATAATCAAATAGCTTCTTTTTGTCTGTCATACTTAGTCCTATCTGTTGTATTTGATTAAATTTTTCGGGAAGTGCGATCCAGGGATTTTCTTCTAGATCAATATTTTTCAATTGAGGTTGTTCTGCTAAGGCTACAGGAAGTGTTTGGAAGGAATTACCTCTTAGATTGAGGTTTTCTAATAGAGGGAGTTGAATCTCATCTTTGCATGATTGGAGTAGATTGTATTGTAGAGATAAATATTTTAGTTTAGGAAGCTGTAACAGACAGCTAGGGAGTTCTCCTTCTAGGAGGCTATTATTAATGTAAACTAATGTTAGGTTTTTCAGTTGGGCAATACCATTAGGAAGTGATAGAATGGCAATGTTTACTAAGGTTAGTTTCTCAAGCTGAGTAAGTTTGCTAATATCAGAAGGAATTTCTAATACCTTTTTATCTTGGTTGGGAGTGGTATAGTCGGTATCACTAATGGACAATTCCTTTAGGTTGGTAAACTGAAGAATTTGTTGGGGAAATTCTATTAATTTCTCTGTAGCTAGCGTGAGGGATTGAATACTTTGGGGAGCAGCAGAGGCCGTTTCTTCTAAGGACAAGAAGCGATAATTGGACCAATCCAGGGAGATACTAGGAATCTTATAATAACATTCTATGGGATAACTAGGGGCATTGGTATTGAACTCATTCACTAGATTGCCTACCAATAGAATCCAATTTTCTTGTAGTGTTATTTGACCACTAAATTTGAGGGTATAATCCCAACCATTGCTCCATAAGTAGCTATTTGTTGTTGTACTTTTACTGCATTGATAGATAAATGTAGCTGTAGGGATACCATTGTGATGTATGCCGGCAAATCGGATTTGGAAACCTACTCTTTGATAACTTGCCAAATGACCATGTTCTGTAGTATCATAGTCAGGAATATCAGCTTCTAATTTCCACCAGAGTTCTTTATCTAGCCGAATACTGCTTTCAGAAATATTTATGTCTAGGTATAAATTACCTACTTTGAAGTAAGGTTTTTGATCAGATGGAGGTGTTATGAATTTTTCAAGAGTCATTTTTAGGCTACTTATTCATACTATTGAGTGTATTTTCAGCTTGATTGGCGAAAGCTCTTAGGCTATTGCTTTTATTGTGTAGCATGAGGTCGTAAGGTGTCGTACAGTCGTTTCTGTAGGGAGCTACTCGGCATTTTGCTTTAGAAGCTGTTGCAATATATTCAAGCGGGACAGAAGGAGTATTGTGATAAGCAATCAGTAGGTCAAAAGGCTGTTGAATAAATTCGATTACTTCTGGTGCTTTTTTTTCACTAGGGGTCATATCCCATCCTAAGTGTTGCGGTCCGAAACAAAGGAAGGGTAACTCGGTCGGTACTTCTTTTGCATCATAATAACCTAGCAAAGTTACTTTTTTCTTGCTGCTTTGAAGTTCTCTTTTGTATTGCAAGGCTGCTTTTCTACTTGCTTCTTCGGTAGCGATAAATAATACACCAATATTTTTAGCATGACTAAATTTTGTTAATTTTCTTGTGGTATTGGTAGTAGTCTTTTGCTTGATTTTTCGGTCGTGAAGCCCCTTTTTTAGATTGTCGAAAAAAGACATAATTACAAGATTGAATTTGAATATTAATGAAAAATACTAATGGTTATCAAGTAGTTGTGTAAGTGAATAGCCTCTAAAATACATAAAAGTTAGCTAAACCAAGTGGCTTAACTAACTTTTACGAATAGTTTATTCGGAAGTGTTACTTACTTATAAGTAACAGAACCCATTTTGCTGTATTTTTCGATTCGAGTATTTACCAATTCAGCAGCAGACATTTTCTGAAGTGCTTTGAGCTCTTTTTTTAGATGTTTTTTGAGTGCTTTTGCCATTTGCTCTGGTTGAGCGTGAGCACCACCTACAGGTTCTTTTATTATCCCATCAATAATCCCAAATCCAAGGGCATCATTTGGAGTAAGTTTTAGTGCTTCAGCAGCTTCTTGTTTGTGGGTTACATCTCGCCAGAGAATAGTAGAGCAAGATTCTGGAGAAATCACTGTATACCAGGTATTCTCTAGCATAAATACTTTATTGCCAACTCCTATTCCCAAGGCTCCTCCCGAAGCACCTTCGCCGATAACGACACAAATCACAGGGACTTTGAGTTTAGCCATTTCAAATAGGTTACGAGCAATCGCTTCTGCTTGTCCTCTTTCCTCTGCTTCTATACCTGGAAAGGCACCTGGAGTGTCAATTAGACAAACGATAGGCATATCAAAGCGTTCTGCCATTTTCATGAGACGAAGTGCTTTGCGGTAACCTTCTGGGTTAGGCATCCCAAAATTACGATATTGACGCATTTTTATATCGGCTCCTTTTTGTTGCCCAATGAACATGACACTTTGTTTGTCAATACAGCCAATACCGCCTACGATCGCTTTATCGTCTTTGAAACATCTGTCTCCATGCAATTCTACAAATTTAGAACACATTTCATTGATGTAAAATAAAGAATAAGGGCGATGGGGGTGTCTTGAAAGTTGTACTTTCTGCCAACCTGTTAGATTACTGTAGATCTCTTTTTGAGTAGCAACGATTTTCTTTTCTAATGCTTCTACAGCTCCTGTTAGTGCTGTAACTTCATCGTTTTGCTGAGCAGTTTTTTTGAGCTCTGCTAGTTGATCATACAACTCTTCGATTGGTTTTTCAAAATCCAGAAATAGCATATATTATAGGTGTTTTTATCGTAAATTTAGCAATAGTAAATAACTCAACAAACACAGGTGTTTTTTGAATATCTACTTAATTTTTACACATTGTATTTACATAGCAAAACTAAGATTATATTTTACAAATCCCAAATATCAGAAGGCTGCAATAGAATATTATTGACAACAGCGGTTCCATCTAACAGAACTTCAAGGGTTTGGCTGTGTTGATGTTTTTTTTGTTGCCAGTAGGCTTGGGCAAAAGTAGAGATCTGACGAAACGAACGTCCCTCACAGTCTAAAAGTGACATATCAAAAACTTCTGCAAGCCCTTTTTCTATTTGAACTTCATACAAAAAAGCATCATAGTTATGTTTTAGGGCATAGTAGGCTTTTGCTGTTTCCAACTGTTCAAATAGGAAAACACAATCTAATCTAGAAGGTAGGGCAGGGAAGTGTTCTTTCCTGATTTGCTCAAATATATTTTCCTTAATATGTTGGTGATAGTTTTGCTCTATAAAGTCAGGACGTTGTATGCGTTCACCGTAGGTTCCCTTGGTTAACTCTACGCCTTTACGTAGTCTTCTGTTGGATAAGTGGTAGTAGGTTATTTTCATAGGTGTATTTGAAGTTGGTGAGTGCATGCTAGACGATTAGAAATAAGGTAGTTAGAGGTTAGATTATTGTTGATGGGAGTTATTTATTCAGCTGAAATGTAGTAAGTGGTAAGGCTTTTAGTGGTTGGGTGAATTGTTATTACTGTTCTAGATAAGTATTCAGAGGGTTCTAAGTAAGTAGATATTCTAGTTGGAACAATTGTTAATTAACTCCTCTACCGAAGGTAAACTTATATCAGGTTATAATTTTTATAGCTAAAGTCTAGTCCTAGCTTATTTTTAGCAATCGTTTTTAATTTATCTTTGAAGGTAGTTTTGTTGGTGCTAATGTCATGATCAAATTTCCAATTTCGTTGAGCGATACGTTGCTGCATGACCGCAGGGTGGTTGCCTTTGAATAACTGCAATGAATCAATGGCGGTATAGTCAAATTGATTGGCTGCCAATACATTTTTTTTGACCCATTCATCAGAGTGCCACAATTTATTGAAATCTTCTTGTTTTTGTTGCATAATCTCAGGTGGTTTGACCCAACCATAATGATGTATGGTAGCTGCAATAGATTTTACATCTAGTTTTTGATTGGTATTTTTTCGAAAACCTTGAGCATCTTTGTAAGAATAAATATTGGGGTTATTTTTGATGATTCGAATCTCATTGGTGTACCATTTATTGGCGGTAGCCACATAGTCATAAGAACCATAGAAATGAAGATAATCGAATAATAAGCCGTCTACAGTAGTATTGTGTTGATGTTGTTTTAATGCGGCATGAATAGCAGGGATATATTGTTCATGTAGTATTTCATCTCCTTGTATATAAAATGCCCAGTCTGCATCCGAATCAATAGCTGCAAATGCTTTATCTGTTTCTAATGCTAATACTTGACCTCCTTCTCTCAAACTATCATCCCATTCAGTCGCAATAAGCTTTATAGAAGGATTGTTGATTTTTGTTAGAAGTTCCCAGGTCTCATCCTCGGATTTGCCAACAGCTACCACTACTTCATCGCACAGGGGTAGTATAGACTGAATTGCCTCCACAATTGGATAGTCATATTTAATGGCATTTCTAATAAAGGTAAAACCTGATACTTTCATCATTTAGATTTTTTTTGCTATATTTGCCAGCTAGTTTAAAACCCCACCCTCTAGTGGGCTAAATAATAATACGAAGTTTAATAAAATCACAATAGAATGTTTAACAATTTACAGGATAGGCTTGATACCGCATTCAAATCTCTGAAAGGAGATGGTAAAATAACGGAAATTAATGTAGCAAACTCTATCAAGGAGATCAGACGTGCTTTGGTTTCTGCCGACGTAAACTACAAAATTGCTAAAGAATTTACAAATAAAGTAAAAGAGGAAGCACTTGGAAGAAAAAACGTTTTGGCTGCTGTAAGTCCAGGCGATTTGATGGTCAAAATTGTCCAAGAGGAGTTGACCGAATTGATGGGAGGACAATCTGTTGGTATCAATATTAAGGGTTCACCAGGAGTGATTTTGATTGCAGGTCTTCAGGGATCTGGTAAAACAACGTTTACAGGTAAACTAGCGAAATTCCTGAAAGAGAGTAAAAACAAGAAAGTATTACTTTCTGCTTGTGATGTTTATCGTCCTGCGGCAATCAATCAGTTGACGGTATTGGGAGAGCAAGTAGGAGTGGATGTTTATAAAGAAGAAGGGAATAAAAATCCAGTCGAAATTGCACAAAATGCCATCAAAAAAGGTGCTGAAGGTAATTATGATGTCGTAATTGTGGATACTGCAGGTCGTTTGGCAGTAGATGAAGAGATGATGAACGAGATTGAGGCTGTCAGAAATGCGATCAATCCAAGTGAGTCTCTATTTGTAGTGGATTCGATGACAGGGCAAGATGCTGTTAATACTGCTAAAGCCTTTAACGAACGTATTGACTATGATGGAGTTGTTTTGACGAAATTGGATGGTGATACACGTGGTGGAGCGGCTCTTTCTATTCGCTACACAGTAGGAAAGCCAATCAAATTTGCCTCTCGTGGGGAAAAAATGGAAGAATTGGATGTATTTCACCCTGATAGAATGGCTCAGCGTATTCTCGGTATGGGAGATATCATCTCATTGGTGGAAAAGGCTCAGGAGCAATTTGATGAAAAAGAGGCGAAGCGTTTAGAGAAAAAAATCAGAAAGAATAAATTTGATTTTGATGATTTCATGACGCAATTGAATCACATTCGTAAAATGGGGAATCTCAAAAACTTGATTGGGATGATTCCAGGAATGTCTAAATTGGCAAAAGATATTGATATTGATGACAATGCTTTCAATAAGTTAGAAGCAATTATTCAATCTATGACACCTCAGGAACGTAAAGATCCAGGTATCATCAATGGTAGCCGCAAAAAGAGGATTGCTCGTGGTAGTGGTAATCGCCTAGAAGAGGTTAATCAGTTCATGCGTCAGTTTGAGCAGATGCGTAAGATGATGCATCAAATGTCGAAGATGCAAGGCGGAGGCGGAAAAGGAATGGGATTACCTAAGTTTCCAGGTAGATAAATACAAAAAACTAAGATAAAACCAGTCGATTAAGTTCTTCTGTTAAAAGAGCTACTATATTAGGACACTTGTCCCTAGTGTAGTAGCTTTTTTTGTTGTTATCATGAATACTTCTGATCCATTGTATCCCTTGTATGGCATTGGTCAAAAAAATAGCTTCCGCATTTTCTAACTCTTCTAAAGTAATTGCTTTTTCTTGCGTATGTAGTTTATTTTTTTTTGCAATAGAGAGAATATTTTTTCGCATCACACCAGCAATACACCCTTCGGATAGTGCAGGAGTAAAAAGCGTATTGTTTTTATAAATAAATACATTGGCAGCAATAGACTCTGCGACATTTTCTCGATAATTCAAGAGCAGACAATCATCCCATCCTTGAGCTTTTTTTTCAATTCCTGCTAAGACATAGGGGAGTGCTGCAGTTGTTTTAAGATTGGACAAATCATCTGTAGAAAGCCTTACTTTAGAACTAATACCAACTTGTAATCCCTTTTGATTGAGTTGAAAAGTGGCTGCAGATAAAGAACTAACTTCTGTGAAATATTCAAAAGTGTGTTTTTGAGGAGTATATAATCCTCCTTCTGAACGAAAAAAAGTGATACGAACCCTAAGGTTCGTATCACTTTTTTCTGCTATAGTTTGCTTAATTATATTTGTGAATGCTTGGATAGTCAGTGGTTTTTTATTCAATGCTAAAACCTCTAACCCCTTAGAAAGCCTTTCGTAGTGACTCTGAACAAATAAAATATTTCGGTTGCTAACTCGGATGGTTTCAAATAACCCATCACCATATTTAGCTGCTCTTGAAAAATTATTTTGCATAATCTGCTACGGCTACGTTGTTTAACGTAATTTCTTCTCCTGTATCATTGTTTTTCATTTTTACGACAGCAATTTTCAAATGTTCGTATACTTCTACTTCTTCTTTAGGAACATTGTAACCAGAAAGTTCTAGTGTACCAGTATACTCTCCTTTTGCATCAAAAATTTCCACTTCCATAGAAGTTACTTCATATTCTGTATTTACATTTTTAGTGTCGCCACCTCTAAACAGGTGAATAAAGCCTTTGTTTTTATCCAATTTAAATACAAATTCTTGTGTTGCATCTGGAGCCAACATAGATGGTGGCTGAGCATTTAATTGCATGGCAAAAAAGAAGGTAACGATTATAATTGTGATATATTTCATGACTATTATTTTTTGTGTTCAAATAAATATTGAAAAATTCAACTATTTGATTGCTAAATAAATTTAACACTTTTTTTTTAGTAATTAAAATTATTGTAACACAATTAGCAATATGCAACATCTGTACCAAATTTTAAATTTATTTTGTATCTTTGTGATATTCAGTAGTTTAGGTTTTGTGTTGCTAGGTAGGAAAACAAGCTATTCATTCAGGGTTCAATGTGAAATACTTATCTAATGCTTTATCTTTTTAGTAATTAAATGTGCTGTTCCTTCTGTTTTGAATAGGACTCCTTCAGAGTATCGAGGAAGTTCAGCAGCATTGGCTTCGTCTGTATCAATGTGCATCTCTAGCTTATATTTTGGAGATACTCGAACGAGGACATTGCCAAAAGTCAATGGGCGTTGCCCTGCATTGACTTCTACATCGACAATATCTTTGTCTTCGACACCAAATGTCTCCGCATCTTCGGGAGTCATGTGGATGTGCCTCCAAGCACAGATAACACCATCGTGCATAAAATATTCTCCTTTAGTGCCTACTAGTTTGATACCAGGGGTGTTCTCAACCTTACCAGATGCTCTGACAGGAGCGTCTATACCTAGAGCAAATTCGTCTGTACGGGAGATTTCCAATTGATTTTTAGGGCGAGTAGGACCTAATACACGCACTTTTTCGATTTGTCGTTTTGGACCCACAATAGTTACTTGTTCATTACAGGCAAATTGTCCCGGTTGAGACAAGGGAGCTTTTTCTGTCAGTTGGTATCCTTTTCCAAATAATGCTTCTACGGTTTCTTGTGTCAAGTGAATGTGACGAGCCGAAACAGCAATTGGAATCGTTGGCTGTGTGTTGACTTTGTTTTTCTCTTCGAGTAACCGTACTGTTTCTTGAGCAATAGCGAGTTGTTCGTTCGTTTGTATGGCTAACAGTTTGACACGGCTATGGTTCATCGAAAATTCCTGTACAGGATTAGTCGTAGATAGGTCAATATCTTGATTTTTGTCTTCATTGATTAGTGCTCCCAAGAAATCAAGTCTTTGGCTGGCACGGTGGCGTACTACCACACTATTTTCGCCAATACCACCAGTGAAAACGATGGCATCTACACCACCCATTACAGCTGCATAAGCACCAATATATTTTCGTAATCGATGAGCAAAAACCTGAATAGCTAGACGACAGTCTTCGTGACCATCTGCCGCTTTTTCGACAATATCCCTCAGGTCATTACCAATAGTAGATAATCCTGTTAGACCACTTTTTTTGTTGAGTAGTTCGTTTAGTTCACTAATTGATAGATTTTCTTCTTTGGCGATATGTACCAGAATTCCAGGGTCAATATCCCCTGAACGTGTTCCCATTACGAGTCCTTCAAGTGGGGTAAGTCCCATGCTTGTCTCTACTGATCGTCCGTATTCTACTGCTGCTACACTGGCTCCATTTCCAAGATGACAGGTGATAATTCGCAATGCTTTTAAATCTGTTTGTAGGTGTCTGGCAGCTAAGTCGGCAACATACTGGTGGCTAGTGCCATGAAACCCATACCGACGCAAATCGTACTTTTCTCGCAGATCTTTTGGGAGAGCATAAGTGTAGGCACGCTTGGGCATTGTTTGGTGAAACGAGGTATCAAAAACAGCGACGTGTTTCAGATTTCCAAAAATTTCTTTGGCTATTTTTATACCGACAAGGTTGACAGGATTGTGTAGCGGAGCTAATCCACTGACTTCTTCAATAGTTTGTATGACTTCAGGAGTAATGACTACTGGACGGTCAAATCGTTTTCCTCCATGGACTACTCGATGCCCAATGCCATTGATTTGGATGCCCTCTAATTTCTCTTTGAGTAAGGGGAGTGCAAAACGCAATGCTGCTTCATGACCAGTAGCCGTACAATGGAATAGTTCTCCATTGATATCAATGACGGGTTGTTCTCCAATTCGTTCAATTTTTATTTCGGCTACTTTTTCTTCATTGGTGCTATTGATGACAGCTCCCTTTACAGAAGAACTACCACAGTTGATGACAAGAATATACATGTATGATTCGTTTATTAGTTTTGGAATGAGCTACTTATTAGTAACTGATGTTACGCATGATTTCAATATATTGATAAAATAACAATTAGAGGTTGGTCAAACAGTCGCTTTGCAATGTTGAATGTCTTAATGTTTAATTTTGAATGCTGTGAGTGCTATTTTACTAGCATTAAGCATTCAAAATTAAACATTAGCCTAATAACAAATTTTAAGGACCGACCCTGTTTCTGATTTTCAATAGGGCTATCATTCTTGCGTAACTTCAGTTACTAACTTCTAATATGCTTTTCCAAAATAAGTTCAAAACGGCAATATTCAAAATATCAGTAGAAGCATTATGAATTGTTTCGTGTAAAAGAAGCATTCTATCTAGTAAAAACGTTATATTAATGACACATAAAAATACTTTCATTGACAGGATTCCCCTACTACAAAAATATAAAATCATATGAACCTTAGACTTCTACCCCTTATTGTATTGCTTTTATGGTGCCCTAAAATAACTTCTGCACAATATGATTATTTAGATATTCCATTACTTATCAATGGGAAGAATAGTGCTGTTGGTTGGGCTGGTGGATTGAATGCTCCTCAATTTTCAGCGGTAGATTTGGATAATAATGGAGTAGAGGATTTATTAGTGTATGATAAAGCAAGTCGCATTTGTCTTACTTTTTTGAATAACGGGACTGCTGGTCAGGTAGATTATCAATATGCACCAGAATACCAAAATCGATTTCCGCAGGGAACAGAACGGTTCGTTAAATTAAGAGATTTTAATCAGGATGGTATTCAAGACTTATTCTTTTTTACACGTCCTGCTGATTATCCCAACGGTACGGTAGGTGTATTGATTGGTAGTTATGATAGCAATAATAAAATAGGATTCAGTCCCTATGACTCTACACTTACCTATGATTTTGGACGACAGACTGATCAGATACTATCATTTTTCGATTCCGATATTCCTGCTATTGATGATATTGATAACGATGGTGATTTGGATATCATAGCATTCAGTGATAATCCTTTATATGCACGTAACATGAGTTGGTACAAGAATATGTCGGTAGAGAATGGTAATGGAGGGACTACTATGGAGCTTGTTTTGCACCATGAGTGTTGGGGGATGGTTACCGAAACTGGAACCAATAATAATGTATTTTTGAGCAATAGCATAGATAGTTGTCCAGATAATATTGCTTGGACAAAAGCTCCTCGTCATGCTGGTTCTACCTTGACAGCTATTGATTATAATGGAGATGGTATCAAGGATATGATAATGGGAGACGCACTTATCAATCAACTCAATATGTTGACTAATAGTACCGTGAATGATACATTTTTGGTGACGAGTGAAGATTTGAGTTACCCTAGCTATGATACTACAGTTAATATCCTTTCTTTTCCAACTGCTTCTTTTATTGATGTCAATAATGATGGGGTGCTAGATATGCTGGTAAGCCCTAACGAGTTGGGGGGAGGGCAAGCCGTGACGGATTCGGTTGTTTGGTATTATCAGAATACACAGACGAACAACAATATTCAGCTTTCTTTTCAGCAGAAAGACTTTCTAGTGGGAGATATGGTAGATTTGGGGCAAGATGCTTCCCCTGTATTTTTTGACTATAATGGAGATGGTTTATTAGATGTTTTGATTGGTCATTATGGATATTGTCAATCAGACAAAACCTATCAAATAGGAATGACCTTGCTCGAAAATATAGGAACAGCTACACAGCCAAGTTTTGAATTGATTACAAAGGATTATCAAAATTGGAGTACGCTACAAAAGTTAGGTATGCACCCAACGGTAGGTGATTTGGATGGAGATGGCGATCAAGATTTAGTTGTAGGTCTAAAGGACGGAACTTTATTGTATATAGAAAATACTGCTAGCAGTACCACCACTGCTCAGTGGGGAACGCCTATACTGAATTATAGCATGATAAATATAGGCGAGTATGCTGCTCCTCAGTTAGTTGATTTGGATCGAGATGGTGATCTGGATTTAGCAATAGGAGAGTGGAATGGAAATATCAATTATTTTGAGAATACAGGTACTGCAATAACTCCTGTATTTAGTGCAACACCCACTACACAAGGCTTAGGAGGGATTGATGTACGAGTTTTAGCTACTTCTAGCCGAAGACCTTCTCCTTGTTTCTTTGAAATAGATGGCAAGTTTGAATTGATATTGGGACATCGAACTGGCGACCCTATTCATTACAAAGGTATTGATAATAACATACTGGGCAATTATACTAAATTTGATGCTGCCATAGAAGAGTTGAGAACAGGGTTCTTTTCAGATATAGATGTAGCAGATATTAATAATGATGGTCGGTTAGATATGGTGATTGGAAATAATAGAGGAGGAGTTTCTTTTTTTTCTGTAGATACCAACCTAGTTGCGGTTAGAGAACTAGCCAATGACTATGATAATAATACTATGCGACTTTATCCTAACCCTGCTACGACACAGATTACGTTGGCTTTTGATCGAGCCAATGAAGAGACGTTAGTAGTTGAAGTTTATAATGGTGTAGGGCAATTAGTACAAGAGGTCACTATAGCTGCTTATCAGAAAGAACATTCTTTTAGTTTGTTGCCTACATTATCAACTGGGATTTATTTTGTGAAAGTAGCTAATAGTACACGGCAGTCCGCAATGCTAAGAATCCGTTAAGTATTAGGTATCATACTAGAACTGACAATAGGTAGATGTCCCACTCACACATTATTTATTATCTTTGTGACTCAATAAGCAATAAGTTAGTCTAAAGTATAGATCGAAATCACCGCGATCAGTACAATTTTAATCACACGAACTTATTTTGCTCAAAGTATCCAAAAATCAATAAATAATGAAAATTTTAGTTTTAATACTGACTCTAATACTCTGCTCGGCAGTAGTAGGATGGGGGCAGTATGTCGATACCCTGAGAGTCTATGACGAGGATGGGTTTGAGATCATGGGAGCTTCTGTCTATGAAGTCCGTCCATCAGGTAAAATAGATTCTAGCACCCTACAATCTACGGATTTATATGGAGTAGCTCTCTTGGAGAATGTAGGAATGCAAAGCTCTATTCATATTGCTAGTTTTCAGTATCATCCCGAAACAGTTAGTATACATGAAGTCAGAGCAAATGGAGGTCGGATCAGACTGCAACCAACTATGTTGGGGGAAATAGTCGTAAAGGCACAGAGTGGTTATGATGAAAATCTGAAAGAAGTTCCTTCTAAGGTCAGTGTAATTGACAAAAAAGACATACAACTCTATAATCCCCAAACAACAGCAGATGCTTTATTGCAAAGTGGAGAAATCTATGTTCAGAAGAGCCAGATGGGAGGTGGGAGTCCTATTATTAGAGGTTTTGAAGCAAATAAAGTGCTGATGGTCATTGATGGTGTTCGTATGAATAATGCGATTTACAGAAGTGGACACCTTCAGAATGTAATTACCATTGATAATGCCGCATTGGAGCGAGTCGAAGTACTACATGGGGCGAGTTCTGTTCTTTATGGGAGTGATGCCTTAGGAGGAGTTATGCATTTTTATACCAAAAAACCTCGGTTACGTTATGGTGCTCACAAAAAAGTAGATGTAAATACTTACGCTCGTTTTTCGACTGCCAACCTAGAGGGAACAGGTCATATAGATATTAATATTGGAGATGAAAAATTTGCTTCTTTCACCAGTGTGACTTACAGTGCTTTTCAGGATTTGAGAGCAGGGCGACTCAAAACGAGTCCTAATATGGCTCAGTACTGGAACCGCTATTTTCATGTGGTCCGAAATGGTAGTTCAGATAGTATTGCGATCAACGAAAATCCAAATGTACAGATAGGAACAGGTTATAGCCAGATTGATGCTATCCAGAAATTGCGTTACAAGCCCAATGAAGAGTTAGAGTTTACGTTTAATCTACAATACTCTACCAGCAGTAATGTTCCTAGATACGACCAGCTGACAGAAGGTGATTTGAGTTTTGTTAATGGACAAATTAGCAACCCATCGTTTACGTTTGCAGAATGGAGTTATGGTCCGCAGCAACGTTTACTAGCGAGTTTGACAACAGAGATCAGAAAAGATAGTTTCTTACTTTTTAATTATACCAATATTACGGCAGCTTTTCAGAAAATAGACGAAGACCGAATTACCAGAAGATTTAACGATCCACTACGACGTTATCAACAAGAGAACGTTTATGTTTTTACGCTCAATGCAGATTTTGTCAAACAGTTTAAGAATAAATCTAAACTACTTTATGGAACACAATTTACTCACAATGTAGTGGAGTCTTTAGGACAAACTCAGAATATCAATACAGGAGTATTTTCAGAGCGAGGATTGGGGACGCGTTACCCTGATGGAGGCAGTTTTATGAGTACAGCAGAACTCTATGGGAGCTATCGTCTCAAACTCAATGATAGAGCAAATATAATTGGTGGAGCTCGCTATGCTTTTACTTACATCAGTGCTTTATTTGATATACAACAAACACTATATAATTTACCCTACAGTGAAGTAGTCACCAGTAATCACGCGGCTACAGGGAGTCTAGCACTAGCATGGGATATGGGGCAACAGTTTCAGTTCAATGCTTCTGTAGCAACCGCTTATCGAACACCTAATATAGATGATTTTGGTAAAATAAGGGCAAAGGGAAGCGATGTGACCGTACCAAACCCCACCTTAATCCCTGAAAAATCAGTCAATTTGGAAGGAACATTAACTAAACAGTTCAGTAAGAAGGTTCGTTTGAGTGGAACCTTCTTTTATACTTTTCTATTTGATGCTATTTTACAAGAACCATTTACGATAGGAGGAGTTGATAGTCTTTATTATGATGGAGACTATTATGATGTATATGCAAATGTTAATGCTGGACGAGCAACCATTTGGGGTTTCAGTAGTAATCTATCGATAGAGTTTAACCCCAACGTATTTATGCGAGCTAGTTTGACTTATACAGAGGGACGAGAATTAGAAATAGGAAAAGAACCTCAACCATTGGCTCACATTCCACCCTTATACGGACAGTTTGATTTAGGATTTAAGCGACGAATGCTAGAAGCACGATTCAATATTCGATTTAATGGATCGAAAGACTTAGCAGAGTATTCAGAAGATAGTTCTGAAAATTTGGATAAGGCACTTCCAGAAGGTACTCCAGCTTGGTTTACCATCAATGTATATGCTACACTTAAGTTTCATAAACAATTTTCGATGAATATAGGCTTAGAAAATTTGCTCGATTGGCATTACCGACCTTACGGCTCAGGTGTGAGTGCTCCAGGTATGAATATTATGTTGACGTTAAGAGGTAAATTTTAATCAATATGTGGTGGAAAGTAATAGCAATATGGTGTTTGCTTGTTTCAATTTATGGTTTTGTGATGATGGGACTTGATAAAAGAAAAGCCATTCAACTCAAACGTCGTATCTCTGAACGACATTTTTATCAAATAGTTGCTTTAGGAGGGTTTTTGGGAGTTTCGATGGGTATGTTTGTATGGCGACATAAGACACAAAAATGGAAATTTAAGCTACCCGTATTTGGTATTTTTACTATGCAGATATTGGGAGTGATAATATTTTATTTGTTATATAGTGCATAATGTGAAATATTTAGTAAGTAAATAGAAGTAGTGCATCATTATTTTGATGTTACATGATGTGTTTTTCATAAGTTAAAGTGATTTTCTGTCATCAAAAAGATGTTATTTTTTTAGGAGTTATAATAATATAAGAATACCTTTGCACAGCATTTAGGAATGGAACTAAGTTATTAGAGTTAATTCCCTCCCCCTGATGCACAAAAAAATTCAATAATTATTTTTTCATTTAACCCAATAATTAGAAATTATGAAAAATTTATTTTTTGCAGCAGTTGCCTTTTTGATGGTAGCAGGATTCGCTTCTTGTACAAAAACTCAAACTACAGTTGCTGAACCAGGTATGGCTAGTGTTATGTTGACTCTAGAAGTAAACACTGACATGACAAATGACACGACTGCTAATGGTAACTTCCAAACTCAGTATGAGTTTGTCCCAGCAGGAACTACGATTCAATTTGTAGTAGATGGTAGTGATCTACAATTGAACCCAGTAGCAGGAAAAAATTATGAAGATGTGATTTACACAGCTGACGTAACTTCTAATGGTATGGTTATGATCGAATTGCCAGCTACTGTTAACCCAACTACTGTAACTGTAAGATATCCTGACTTAGTATTGACTGAGATCACTGATCAATTCAATGCAACAACAGGAAACATGGAAAAAGTTATGGAAGAAGTATTATACACAAGAAGTAATTCAACTATCAGCATTTGGGATGGTGCTACCATCATCAGAGAGTGGAGATACTAAAATTTAGTATTTCAATTTGATAGTTAAATATTATTTCAATTAAAATTGTATATATCATATAATATGAAAAAGATTTCTTTAATGGTTTTAGTAGCTCTTTTAGCAGTTACTTCAATCAATGCACAAGATTTAAAAGGTAAAAACGGACAACCAATCCTTCCTGAAGCAGGTGATATTGGATTAGGATTTAATGCTATTCCATTGTTGAACTGGTTCGGTAACTCATTCAATGGTAGTACTAACAATAATAACGCTGGTACTAACAAATTTTTCTCTAACTTTGGTACTTCTGTTATCATGGGGAAATACATGTTGAGCGAGTCTTCTGCTATCCGTGCTAACTTTGGTTTCAATTTCAACTCATTCTCAGATAACGAATACGTATTTGATGATGCAGCAGTAAATGATCCATTGGCAATGGTAGTGGATACACGTATCACAACTAGTGGTAACTATGTATTGGCTGGTGGATATGAAATGAGAAGAGGATCTGGTAGAATCCAAGGATACTTTGGTGCAGATGCAATGTTCTCATTGACAGAAAATTATAGCGAATACCGTTACGGTAATGGATATGCTACTAGCAATGCAGTACCGACATCAACTAACTGGGTAGGTAACGTAAATGCAGATGGTTCTAGAGATGTTAGTGCAAGTAACACTACTTTTGGTATTGGACTTCGTCCATTCGTAGGAGTAGAATACTTCGTAGCACCTAAAATGTCTATCGGAGCTGAGTTTGGTTGGACACTACAGTGGAGACACAAATTCAAGTCTATTGATGTATCTGAATACTATGAATTAAGTACAGGTAACACAGTTAATACAGAAAGTATTGATGGTGCTAGCAATACAGTTTCTGGTAATGTAGATAACTTCAATGGTGCTGTATTCTTGATGTTCTACTTCTAGTAGATTATTATCTAAGATAAAATAATCAATAACACATCTATTGATATACCTTAATAGGTAAATAAAGGTCATCTCAGAGCAATCTGAAGATGACCTTTTCTTTTTTATATTCGGTGGATTCAATAAATAAATGCAACATTAGAGATCTTGTCTAGTTTTTTAGCAA
>CAYOJF010000038.1:0-23636 GCA_964404215.1 uncultured Aureispira sp.
CACTTTATCGCTTTGCTATTGATAATCAAGGCGTTTAATCCTTAGTTCACGTTAATATAGCTGGTTATCTACTAGATATTGTACACAAACATTCGAGTTAATCAGGCAAAAAAATCCAAATCAACAAAAATTTAAGCTGTAAAAACTCACCCAATACTCCTATGAGGAGATAATAAAATTTTATCCCTATCTTAGCAATTCGTAATCAATATAATTCAAAATGAATAGAAAGAGATTTTGGAACAAAAAGATGGTTTCAAGAACGAGATAAACTGAACAAGTAAATATGCCCACACTCAATTGGATTGGAAAAGAAAAAGTCATCAATCATCATCAAGATGTCCCCTATCGTATTTTAGAGAAAAAGTACACTTACGCTAATGGCAAAGAAGACAATACAACCACTTCTGAAAACAAAATCATACATGGCGACAATCTAGAGGCACTCAAAAGCCTACTGCCTGAATATGAAGGAAAAATAAAATGTATCTACATTGACCCACCCTACAATACAGGTAATGAAGGTTGGGTATATAATGATAATGTCAACCATCCCAAACTAAAAAAATGGCTTGGGCAGGTAGTAGGAAAAGAAAGTGAAGACCTTAGCCGACATGATAAGTGGCTCTGTATGATGTATCCAAGACTGAAGCTACTGCACAAACTTTTGGCAGATGATGGGGCTATTTTTATTTCTATTGATGATAATGAGCAAGCTAACTTGAAGTTGATTTGTGATGAAATTTTTGGTAGTGGGAATTTTGTAACTAATATTATTTGGCAGAAAAAATTTAGCCCGCAGAATGATACAAAATATTTATCAGACAATCATGACTTTATCATTTGTTGTACAAAGAAAAAAGAATTATGGAAGAGAAATCTTTTGCCAAGAACAGACGAACAAAATAAAAGGTATAAAAACCCTGATAATGATTATAGAGGAAACTGGACTTCAAGTGATTTATCTGTAAAAACTTATAATCTCTCAACAGATTACGAAATAACTACACCGAGCGGGAAAATTATAAAACCTGCAAAAAGTAGATGTTGGGCAGTTTCAAAAGAAAAATTTCAAGAATTAGTAGAAGATAATAGAATTTGGTTTGGTAAAAATGGGAACAATGTCCCACGATTAAAGAAATTTGTAAGTGAAGTTAATGATGGAATTGTTCCTTTAACGATTTGGCTACATACAGATGTAAGTCATAATCAAGGTGCAAAACAAGTTATAAAATCCATTATTGAAGGGACTAATTTTGATACTCCTAAACCACCACAATTAATTGAAAGAATATTACAAATCGCTACAGACAAAAACGCCATCATTCTCGACTCCTTCGCAGGAAGCGGCACAACCGCCCACGCTGTACTAAACCTCAATAAAGAAGACAATGGCAACCGCAAATTCATCTTGATAGAAATGGAAGACTATGCCAATGACATCACGGCAGAGCGAGTCAAACGAGTCATCAAAGGCTATGGCAAGGACAAAAAAGCCGTAGAGGGTACAGGCGGCGATTTTGCTTATTACGAATTAGGGCAGCCTATTTTTCTAGAGAATGAGCTACTTAATGAAGCCATTGGTAAAGAAAGAATAGCCAAATATGTCTGGTATAGCGAAACCAAAACACCTTATGAGGTGCAAGAAGAGGCTTATCTTTTAGGCTCATTACAGGATACTGCTTACTATTTTTATTACGAAAAAGAAAGGCTGACGACTCTAGACGAAAGTTACCTGAGGACGCTAAAAACAAAGGCACAGCAGTACATCATTTATGCCGATTTGTGTTTATTGGATAAGGCATTGATGGACAAGTATCGTATCGTTTTCAAAAAAATCCCAAGAGATATCTCACGATTCTAAAAAATAGCAGAACAACATGGAATTAAAACCCTATCAACATAAAGTAATTAAAGATTTAGAGCATTTTCTGACTTATGTACAGAAGGAAGAAAATGCCGCCAAAGCCTTTAATCAATATTGGGAAGATAAATTAGGCATGCCTTATACGCCACAATTGGATGGTTCTTTTGAGGGCATGAAACCTTACAAAAATAATATCCCTGGAGCGATTCATATAGCAATAAAAGTCCCCACAGCAGGAGGGAAAACCTTTATTGCTTGCAATGCCCTACACACGATTAACAAGCACTTCAATCAAGGAAATCCAAAAGCAGTTGTTTGGTTGGTACCTTGGTCCAATCTATTGCAGCAGACGGTAAGAAATTTATCAGACGCAAACCATCCTTATAGACAAAAGCTGAATAGTCTTTTTGGTAATCGAGTAGAGGTATATGAGAAAGAGCAACTGCTACAAGGGGCAAATTTCAACCCTACCTCTGTGACAGAACAACTCAATATTTTTGTATTCAACTTTAGTAGCCTTCGCATCAATTCTAGGAAAAAAGCTGACCGAAAAGTATTTCAAGAAAATGGAGCCTTAGAGGCGTTTAGAAATACGATAGTGGAGTCTGATTTGGTATTACCTGATACAGACGAAACGGCTTTGATCAATGTCATTAGAAGTTTGAACCCAATTGTGGTAGTAGATGAGAGTCATAACGCCGAGAGTAAGTTGAGTATAGAAATGCTCAATAACTTGAATCCATCTTTGGTATTGGACTTGACAGCTACCCCAAAAGAGAATAGTAATATCATTAGCTTTGTCAATGCCTTAGCACTCAAAAAGGAGCAGATGGTCAAACTGCCTGTTGTAGTTTATAACCATCACAAAAAAGAGGAAGTCATCGCCAGTGCTTTGCACTTGCAGAGGCAGTTGGAATTATTGGCAAAGGAAGAAGAAAAAGAAACAGGGAAATATATTAGACCAATCATTCTGTTTCAAGCTCAGTCCAATATCAAAGGAAAGAATAACACGACTTTTCAGAAGATAAAAGAAAAATTGGTCAAGCTCCAAATCCCCGAAGAGCAAATAAAAATTAAGACAAGTGGTATTGATGAGCTAAAAGGTCTTGATCTAATGTCAAAAGATTGTCCTGTAAAATATATCATTACTATTAATGCTCTGAAAGAAGGTTGGGACTGTCCCAATGCTTATGTGTTGGCTTCACTAGCAGACAAGTCTTCTGCTGTAGAGGTAGAGCAGATATTAGGTCGGGTACTTCGACAACCTTATGTAGTGAAACATAAAAGTGCTCTATTGAATATGTCATTTGTTTTGACTGCCTCTTCTAAATTCAACGAAACTTTAGATAATATTGTAAAGGGGTTACAAGAATCTGGATTTAGTAAAGACGATTATTATGCCGAGGAACAACCACAAGAAGAAGAAAAACTAAGTCCAGATGAAATCCTGCAACAGGATTTATTTGCAGAGGAGGAAAAAACTGAATCAGAGGAGCCAAAATCAGACGAAGATTTTGAAGTCAGCGACATCAATTTCAACCCCAATGAGGAAGTAAGTATTGAAAGCATTAAGGAAGACAACCCACTAATTGCTGAAATAACTGAAAAGGCAGAACAAGAAGGAGCAGCATTTGAGCAAAAGGTAGAAGAAATTGAAATAGATGATACGACTTCTATATTTACAGATATTATGAAGACACAACCCACGAATTATCCAATAGTTAGTCAATTTCAAGCAATTGCAAAAAATATCAAATTACCACAGTTCTTTAAAGTGGTAGAAGAGGGCTTAGGAAGTAGTCTATTTGAAGAATTGAATGAGCAAGAAGAAAAGCTACATAAAAATAGTCTATTGGATGGGTTCCAATTGTCTTCTTATAGCACAGATGTGACCTTTGATGAAATTTCCAAAGAAATCTATGCCATAGATTTTAATGAGAATAAAGGAACCGTCTCTGCAAGGAAAGTAAGTCAAAGAGCAAAACAGCTTTTAGTCGATACCATTTTAGCTCAACCAAAAAAATCCCAAATTAATCAAATGAGTGGTTTGATTGTGAACAAATTAGGCGACATGACTCCTATTTCACATCAAGAACTCAAAAAGTATGTTGGAAGAATCTTTGAAAATTTGACTAATGAACAAATTAGAGACATTGTTGACAACGACTTCATTTATGTCAAAAAAATCAAAGATAAAATCAAGGACCTATCAAATGATTATGCTAAAAAGCAATTTAAAATAAATATTGACAGCAATAAGATTATTGTAAAGCCAAGTTTTGAGTTTCCTGATAAAATTACACCAATTCGATTAAGTACAAACATTAATAAATCACTGTACGAGCGAGAAGCAAGTATGAATAATTTTGAGCAGAAGATGATTTTTGAAGTAGCTGCTTTAGAAAATATATTGTTCTGGCATAGAAATTTAGAAAGAGGAAAAGGTTTTGCTTTGAATGGATTTAGTTCTAATCATTATCCTGACTTTATTCTATACACGAAAAAAGGAAATATAATCTTACTTGAAACCAAAGGAGATGTTTATGATAATGACAATAGCCGAAATAAAAATATTTTAGGAAAAACTTGGGCTGAAAAATCAGGAAGCAATTATAAATACTTCATGGTTTTTGAGAATAAAGAAGTAGAAAACACCTACACTTCAAGAAGTGTAATTGAAGTATTGAAAGGATTATAGAATAAAGCCAACAACCCCACATATTACCCAAAAAAAATATACTATAAAAAAACCTCGTCTTTTACTTAAAAATGCAAAATTATACCTTTTGCTTCCATTGAGTGTTTATTCTTTTTATCTTTAGCACTAACTAACATAACCTTCCGCATTAGAAAACATGCTAATCATAATAGTTAACCTATTACTTCCAGTAACTTGATTACTAGAGGATAATTTGGTATTGTTTTCTGTCTTGAATCTCTTTCTTGATATCCTAGGCACGTACTCTACGAAGGCAAATTATATTAACTATAAAATACATCAACCTGTGAGTCAAAAAAATTCATTATTCTCTTATTTCAAAACTGATGCCCTATCAGGTATTGTAGTATTCTTAGTTGCCTTACCTCTATGTCTAGGCATTTCAGTTGCTTCTGGAGCTTCCGCATTTTCTGGTATTATAACAGGTATTGTAGGAGGCTTAATAGTGGGTTATTTGAGTGATTCTCATGTAAGTGTTTCAGGACCAGCCGCTAGTTTGATTGCTATCATCATAGTTGCTATTCAGGATTTAGGTTTTGAAGCATTTCTTTTAGCTGGTGTCCTCGCTGGAGTGTTCCAGTTAATACTTGGTTTTGCAAAAGCAGGTACTTTTTCAAACTATATTCCATCGGGAGTAATACAAGGAATGCTAACTGGGATAGGTCTGATCATTATATTCAAGCAGATACCTCATGCTATTGGTTATGACAAAGAACACGAAGGTGATTTTTTCAACTATAGCTTAACCGATAGTACCGATGCTGGGTATGTTAGTGAAATTATTCATTCGCTAAACTTTGCCCACTCAGGGATTATTATTGTTACGATTATTTCAATCGCTATCTTAATAGCCTTTAATAAAGTTCCCTTTCTCAAAAAAATGAAACTGCTTCCTGGGGCATTAGTCGCAGTAATTTTTGGTATTATTTTAAATGAAATATTCCGTCTATTCATTCCTAATCTTTTTATATCTAAAGATCATTTAGTGAAGCTACCCGCTCCAGGTAGTGTTAAGGAATTTATAGAACAATTTTCATTTCCTGACTTTACAGCGATATCAAATCCAGATATATGGATAGTAGCCGTCACTATTGCTGCAGTAGCGAGTATTGCTACCCTTTTGACGATAGAATCTGGCGATCGATTAGATCCTTACAAGCGATATTCTAATGGCAATACAGAGCTAAAAGCTCAGGGAGTAGGAAATATACTATCTAGTTTGATTGGGGGGTTGCCTATGACTTCCGTAATCGTAAGAACAAGTGCTAACATCGATGCTGGGGCAAGAACCAAGTTTTCCGCAATATTTCACGGTTTTCTTCTATTATTAACCGTAATTTTAATTCCAGGGTTATTAAATAAAATCCCTATGGCAAGTCTAGCTGCCATACTACTTATGATAGGATTGAAATTAGCAAGTCCTAAAGTATTTATAAAAATGTGGCACATAGGAAAATTTCATTTTATCCCTTTTATTGTAACTACAATTGGTGTCGTAAATTTAGATTTATTGAAAGGAGTAGGATTAGGCTTAGTTGTCAGTTCTATCTTTATTCTTCGAGGAAATATGAAATTAGCCTATTACTTCAAAAAAGAAAAGCATAAGGAAGGAGAAGATATTCATATTGATTTAGCTCAAGAAGTTTCTTTTCTCAACAAAGCAGCTATTAAACAAACATTAGCACATTTACCTGAGAACTCTAAGGTAATTATCAACGCTGAAAATACCGTTTATATAGATTATGATGTATTGGAACTGATAAAGGATTTCTATGATAATGGTTCAAAAGAAAAGAATATTGAGGTAGTCGTAAAAGGCTTTAAAGAAAGTTATAACATTGAAAATACGATTGATAGCCATGTTTATTAATTGATCTTCAAAATACCTACTATTCACTCTTTTTTCTACTCTATTTGTAATAATCATTAGAGCAGGTCTTAGAGTATATTTAAGAATTAGGTTCTTTAAAATCAATGATTTGGGCGAAAATAAATTGATTTAAGGATTAAATAAGCCTCTTTTTAGTTTTGATAGCAGCCTGTCTCCAATGAAACTGAGGGACTATCATGACTTTAAAAAGGTGCAACTAAATTCTAAATCAGGCATTTGCAGCTTGAAGTTAATTTTTAAATAGGCTCTTATATAGATGGTATCCAGAAAAATATAACAAGGTGATTCTAAAATTCGATATTTGAGCTTTTTCGTTGTAAATTTGTGGGCGATATAAGAATTAGGTGCAATACCTATTCAACATAAATTCTCTCTTTTCTCTATCGCAATAGTTCTACATGAATACTTCCAACAAAATAACCATCGCTGTAGATGGTTTCGCAGCCTGTGGCAAAAGTACCCTAGCTAAAGCACTCGCCAAAGAATTAGATTATGCCTATGTAGATTCTGGTGCCATGTATCGTGCCGTCACCCTTTACTTCTTAGATAACAATATTACTATCGAAGATAAAGAAGCCATGCAAGATGCTCTAGACAACCACATTTACATTCAATTCAAAAACATTGATGGTTCTAATCATGCTTTCCTCAATGGAGTAGATGTAGAGTCCGAAATTAGAAGTCTTCGTGTTTCAGACTATGTTAGTCCTGTCGCTACAGTATCTGCTGTACGTCGTACACTAGTTAAAATACAGCAAGCCATGGGGAAAAATGGTGGTATTGCTATGGATGGACGAGATATTGGTACGGTGGTTTTTAAAAATGCTGAATTGAAGCTCTTTCTAACGGCTTCTATAGAAGAACGTACGCATCGCAGACTAGAAGAGCTCCGCTCCAAAGGAGTACAAAATTGGACAGGAGAAGAAGTTGCCGCTAATCTACAAAAGAGGGACCGCATAGATTCTACTAGAGCCGATAGTCCTCTACGCCAAGCAGAAGATGCTATTGAGATTGATAATAGCCTCTTGACCCCAGAGGAGCAATTAGCTTATGCATTGGAATTGGCTAAAGATTTAATTGAAAAAAAGCAAAAAGGGTTAGTGACTAGCTAACCCATATCCTACAGGAATAAGTTCTAATAACATACACCCAAAACAAAAAATGCCGATATAGAATCACTTCTATATCGGCATTACATTTTTTATTTATTGCTACTCTTATTTCCTATGGTAGATTACTCAACTGTGCTTGAAGGGCGGCAGTTGTAGTTCCAGTGATACCTGTAGTAGGGATAGTGATGACTTGATTATTGGCAATGACTACTGCTTGAATATGGTAAACCAAAACGCCATTTTGCTCCCCTATTACAATCAAATTAGTCGCTTGTCCGATAGGAACTCTATATCCTGTTCCTAAAACAAATGCTCCTGTAGCATCTTGGTTTAGGTTTGTAATTACATTCAAGCCATCAAAAGAAAGCATTACTTGTGTATTCGCACTAGTAAAACCAGTCGGTAGATTAACAGTCATAGAAGTCAAAGCTGCTCCTGAATTGTAGAAATAATCACAATTAATCCAAGTGGCATTGTTTGCAATAGAGAAACAATAGGCACTCTGTCCTAGATTAACCATGGCAGAATCACGGCAATTACCCATAGAAGTATCTACTGGCACCCAAACAGAATCTGTTACGGCTGAATCAGCTTCCAAAATTAGTGGCATCATACTAGTATTGAAATCTGCATCGGGAAAAGCTGCTGTTGTGATTTGAATGGGACCATTTGGATTAATTTCCAAATCTTGTCCGTTTTGACTAGCCTTGAAATAAAACTCTCCTGCTGAAACCATCGGAGCATAATTCCAAGCATAATCTCTTCCCATTGTATGCAGCCCCATACTGAGTAAATCAGCTTTATCATATGCCTCAATCAGCTCTATATCAACCGTACCAGTCACAGCTACTCCATTTTTGAGCAGTGAATTGGAATAGATATCGATCTTAGTTCCTGCAGCTCCTGTAATTCTCGAATAAGTACCCGCTGTAATCGTCTTTTTCTGTATTTTCGCAGCACGTTGGCTCTGCCAAAAACCTTCTACACTTGTAATCGCATCTCCTTGGTACGATGTCCCATTAGTATTACCGTTATTTCCATTATTACTATTATCATCGTCTTTGCGACAACCAATCAATACTAGTGTTGCTAATAAAGCAACCAAAATCATCTTTGTGGTATTCATAATTATTGATTTGAGTTTGAAAAATCATAAAAAAAAGTGTGACACTATTTTCTGTGTCACACTACAATATTAGAGCATTAAATGATTCATCAAAAAAACATAAATCTATAATTATTTTTTAGTTTAAAAACATTCATCTTTATAAGACCCTATTAATAAACACAAAAGCCACTCATTAATTTAAAAAATCTACTTTCCCTGAGCCCAAATTGTAATAAGCAGAAACAATTTTCAATTTGTTTTTTCCTACTGCTTCACCAATAATATCAGATTTTGCTTGCAGAGCTTCTCCTGTTAGGATTGCATTCTCTTTCACGACAGTATTAACATCTTTGCTCCCCGAAGCTTCCAATGCGGGAGTAACATGCTCCAATAAATGATTCAAATTTTTACCAGCATCTGCTCCCACTATAGCAGCAGTGATCGCTCCACAGCTTTCGTGCCCCATCACTACAATCAACTCTACTCCTAGGTGTGCCACAGCATATTCGATACTGGCTATGGTAGAAATATTGGCAACATTCCCAGCCACACGAATCACAAATAACTCTCCTAGCCCCATATCAAAAGCAAATTCTGGCACGACCCGACTATCGGCACAACTCAAAATAATAGCAAAAGGATCTTGTCCATTGGTTAGTGCGTTTCTTCTTTCAGAATCTTGCAACTTCCCATCTAACTTATCTGCTACGAAATTTTCATTTCCTTTTTGTAGGCGTTCTAAAGCCTCTTTCCATGATATCGCGTTCATTTTTAACGTGTTTTCTTTGTAAAAAATAGAATATTTTGTCCTTTGACAGACGATTTGCTCCCCTATAATACAATTTATTACAAATAATGGTAAACAAATCTGGAAAATTATAGTCTTAAATAGTGATTGTAGCAAAAATGACATCTCCTTTCCTATTGTTGAAAACAAATCTTTGGCAAAGCGATAAAATAACTGTATTTTTGACAGCTTTTTGTATCAAAAGCGTTATTAAGAACAGGTTTGAAATCATTTTTTTTGCGAATAAGAGTATAACCTCAAACATGTTCTAAATCCGAACAATAAACAAGTAAATGAAAAATATAAGAAACTTTTGTATCATAGCTCATATTGATCATGGTAAAAGTACTCTTGCAGACCGAATGCTAGAGATGACTCAAACTATTTCTGAAAGAAAAATGCAAGATCAAGCACTAGACAATATGGATCTAGAGCGTGAGCGTGGTATTACGATCAAGTCACACGCTATTCAGCTCAATTATGAACAAGATGGCGAAGAATATATCTTTAATTTGATTGATACTCCTGGTCACGTTGATTTTTCTTATGAAGTATCTCGTTCTATTGCTGCCTGTGAAGGTGTATTGCTACTAGTAGATGCAACACAGGGAGTACAAGCTCAAACTATTTCTAATCTATATTTAGCGTTAGAACATGACTTAGAAATTATTCCGGTACTAAACAAAGTCGATATGCCCTCTGCTATGGTAGATGAAATGGCAGAAGAAGTAGTAGATTTAATTGCTTGTGAGAAAGAAGATATTTTGTTAGCTTCTGGAAAAACAGGAGAAGGTGTACCAGAGATATTCAGAGCAATCGTAGACAGAATTCCAGCTCCAAAAGGAGATGTAGAAGCTCCACTTCAAGCTATGATTTTTGATTCGATGTTTGATAAATATCGTGGTGTAATTGCTTACTACCGTGTATTGAATGGACGTCTCAAGAAGAATGATAATATTCTATTCTACAATACAGAAAAAGAGTTTTATGCCAATGAGATTGGGGTACTAAAGATGGAACAAATGCCTCAAGACTACATAGAAGCTGGTAATGTGGGCTATGTTATTACGGGTACTAAAAATTCTAAAGATATTAAGGTAGGGGATACTATTACGCTTACCGAAAATTCTTGTACAGAAGCCGTACAGGGTTTCGAAGACGTCAAACCAATGGTTTTTGCGGGACTCTTCCCTATCGAAAATGAAGATTTTGAAGATTTAAGAGATGCCCTAGACAAATTGCAACTGAATGATGCTTCGTTAATTTTCCAACCAGAAACTTCTATTGCTCTAGGATTTGGATTCCGTTGTGGTTTCCTTGGTATGCTACACCTAGAAATCATACAAGAACGTCTAGAAAGAGAATACGATCAAAATGTATTGACAACTGTACCCAACGTTAGCTATTTTGCTTACACTAAAAAAGGAGAAAAATTAACCATCAATACACCCAATGATCTACCTGATTTCACTAAACTAGACTATGTAGAGGAGCCTTATATCCGTGCTCAGATCATCACTAAACCAGAGTTTATTGGTTCTATCATTAAACTTTGTATGGAAAAAAGAGGTATTCTTAAAAACCAAGTCTATTTGACAACTTCTCGTCTAGAGTTGACTTTTGAGTTGCCATTAGCTGAAATTGTATTTGATTTCTATGATAAACTCAAAACTATCTCTAAAGGGTATGCTTCATTTGACTATACCCCTATTGATTATCGCCAGTCTGACTTAGTCAAACTAGATATTTTACTGAACGGTGAAGCAGTTGATGCCTTCTCTAGTTTGATCCACAAAGATAAAGCGAGCTCCTTCGGAAGACGATTATGCAGCAAACTCAAAGATATTCTACCTAAACAGCAATTTAAAATTGCCATTCAAGCCGCTATTGGAGCAAAGGTAGTTGCTAGGGAAACGATCTCTGCTCTACGTAAAGACGTAACTGCTAAATGTTATGGTGGTGATATTACTCGTAAACGTAAACTACTCGAAAAGCAGAAAAAAGGAAAGAAAAAGATGCGTGAAGTAGGTAATGTTCAAGTGCCTCAAAAAGCCTTCTTGGATGTATTGAAGTTGGACTAAGAAACCAACTTCAGTATGATAATAAATAAACCCTCTATCGGTATAGTACCAATAGAGGGTTTATTTATTTAAGAACACGAGAAGATTTAATCTTCATCAATTCCATTGAATGTATCTTTCACTGCTGTTGAAAATTTATCCTTGTCCAGCTCAATATACTCATCACGCCCCCATGTCCAAATCGTAAAACCAACTTTACCTCCACTAATTTCCTCTACTCTAGACTTGATAATAATATAATGATTCCCAGTAATAGCGTTAATCATACTCTCTGGCTTATTCGCCTTTTTACTATCACCTTTCGTCAAGTTACGTGATAATTGCGACCAGTCCACCAAAGCTACTACTGTTTGTTTAGCATCAATGGCAGCATTAACCTCTTCAATAGTTGGAGAACCATCTTTTTTCTTAGAGACTCCCACTATATTACCAATCCATGCAGAAACTTCCCATGGAAGCGTAAATCCAGAAAAACCTGAATCTTTTGCAGGGTTATATGATCTAAATCCTTCACTATGTCGAATAGCTGGTAAGAGCATCCAGTCTACTGGATCCATAGATCGGATGACATCTTGTTCAAATGTCTTTTTATTTGCTTTGACCGTATTCCCATTATAAGTATACTCTCCTTTTTCGTATAGGTCTATTACAGCCTGCGTATAACCCTCTGGATCATATTTTGCCCACAGAACAGCATAAGCCGCAGGGCCACAAAGATTCAACTGATCTTGTTCCACTGCTTCTGGATTTCGGATACGTTCGTATAAGCTATTGGCTAACTCTGCCTTAGAAATACCATCATATTTCCCTTCCGTATCACTATTCATAAATTCGTTTACTGCGGCATACGCTTTTTGGCGTTCTTGCACTTCGCTATCTTGTGGTACTGGCGGGGCTATTTCCATAGCCACACTCAACATCTCTTTTTGAGTAGTAGCACTAACTGTTGTTTCTAAACTGGCTAATTTAGCCTGTCTTATTCTAAGTTGCTCTAGTATGACTGGGTCTCCATCAGCCAATTGTTTTATCTCTCTCGATAAGGTCTGTGCCTTTTTTATTTCTGGTCTCATGGATTTTTATTTTAATTTTGCTTGGATTTGATCAATCAACTCATCTAATGCTGCGAACTTATTTTTTAATAATTCGTCTAATGTACCGTTTTGCTTAGCATGTTCTTTTGTAATCTTCTTCCAGATTTTTTCATACTTATTAACCAAATCGTTCCCCTCTACTTGTTCCTTCAGTTGAAGTACTTGTGCTGGTATTTTGGTACCACTTGCCTGCTCTTCTTCGCATTTATCTAACAAACTTGCTGCTCCTCTAAAAGCATTCTCTGCTAAGCTAACATGTGCTGATTGATAGGTAACAGACTCTTTTGCTGCTTTTTTGAGCAAAGGAACCAATTCTTTGTTCAACTGCTGATGCAATTTTTTGAATGTTTTCGCAACACTAATAATATCCTGTGTATCATTCTCTAGATCATCCGCCTTTTTCATAAATCCAGCCTCAGTCTCTAGATTTGCATCAATTTTCTGATATTTTTCTGATGCTGTTTTATTTTCTTCTATAATCCCCTCTACTACTTCATCCAGCAATTCTCCTTTGAAAATATCGACCAGGTTAACTCCTAATTTTTTGATTAATTTCTTGCTGTTTTTTTTCATTCTAGCAGGCTTACCAAAGCCCTGAATTCCTATTTCCAGTGTCAAATTATTCTTCTCATCTTTCTCAAACTTAGACATCCCTAGACTAAAGTCTTTAATCTTCTTTCGCTCCTCATCCATCTTGAGTTGTTTATAATACTTGGTTAGTACACTTTGTTTGCCAAAAAGCAGGAGTGTATGAACCTCGCCACAAGCGAAAGTAAAATCTGAGATCATTACGACAGGTACCGTCTTCAGTGCCTTACTCTCAATTTGTTTGAGATCTTTTTCCAATAACTTGACGTAATCTTTCCACTTGAGGTCTTTAACCGTATCGGGAGAAATTTTTGATTTAAGCATAATTTATATTCAGTGTTGTGTTAATGTCTATTAAATAGTTCTATTTGCTTCCAAATTGACCCTTCAATATAAGACTATTTTTTAGATAAAAAAACTATATATTGAATCTAACCTCTATTTCTAACAAAAATACTTATGATTATCTTTGGTCTAGTTATTGAATCTAAGAGCATGTTTAAGAATTAACTTCAAGCTGCAAATGTTTGATTTAGAATTCAATTACACCTTTTTTGAGTCATGATAGCTAAGGCTATCAAACTCAAAAAGAGGCTTATTTAATCCCAAATCAATTCATTTTCGCCCAAATCGTTGATTTTGAAGAACTTAATTTTAAAACATACTCTAAGAGCATGTCTAAATTTAGTTCAATTGGTAGTATATTCATTGCTCTAAAATGAGGCTTCATTAGCAAAAATATAATTTCATACATCCTCTAAGTAACTCTAAACACCCCTAGATAATCACATTAGAATCCACTTCTACAATACTCTATTTTTAATAATCACTAGAAGAGTGATTATGGTTATTTATAAACATATATCTTATGAAAAACATACTCTTAGCAAGTACCCTAGCTTTATTTGGACTAGTAGCTTGCGACAAAACACCAGATACAAATGACAATACTGGAGCTAAGTTATTGATGAAAATCAAATTCGATAACACACTTCCTCGGCTAGATGCTTTTGGCCAGCCAGCTACTATTCCAGCTGGCAATGCAGCTCAAAACCCAACTTTCAATGACATTAGTCTGCATAATATAGAATTGGTAACCAATGAATTTACTCCTATTCAGGGTGGTGCTGTCGTCTACATGAGTGCAGAAAATACCACGGGAGGAGCTAGAGCTGTTGACTTTGATAAAGCCATTATCAAAAAAGATGGAGAAACTTATTTAGAAGTTCCCTTGAGCGATATTCAAGCAGGAACTTACCAATTTATTCGTACTTCAGTTACTTATCAGAATTATGATGTCCGATTCAATATCAATAATGTTCCTGTTGTAGGGAATATTATGAATCAGAAAGGTACGATTGCTTCTTTTGTTGGTTTCAATACCTATATTGCTAGTACCAAAATTGCTAACAAAACACATATCGTAAACGATGACAAACTACAAGGTTACTGGGCGTTTGAAACCCAATTGAGTAGTCCTTACGATTCTTATAATCAAATCTATAGTGGTGATGCTGTAGGAACAACTGTAGTCAACCCTATCCATAATACAACTCCTATTCCTGTTGGGTCCTGTTTAGTTACTGGTCGATTTGTAGGGGGTGATTTAGTCATTACAGGGAACGAGACGGAAGATATTGTAGTAGAATTAGCCTACTGTACCAATAAAAGTTTTGAGTGGAAGGACACTAATGGCAATGGCGAACTAGATATTGATGCTTCTGGTGGAGCACTCGAACCTGTAGTAGATATGGGACTTCGAGGACTGCAAGCTCGTGTGAAGTAGAGTAATATTTATTCTACATAACATATAAATTTCCTAAAAAAATATAAAAAACCTTTTCTTGGGCGTTTCCTACGAAAGGTTTTTTGTTTTTTTATCGTCTAATATTTCTTAGGGCATGCTTCAATTTACCAAAGCAACTAAATATTTTTTAGGATACCAAACTTAATAGTCGTATAAACTAACCCACAGGGAGAACACTTAGTAGATATATTCAATAGAAAGAATCACCAGTGGGAATACACAATTTTAATATACTAAGAGTCGGCTCTATATTTTATTCAACTAGCTACTCAAAAAGTGCTTTATTATCTATTCATTTTTTAGCCATTATTTTCATGAAAATTTATATTTTTCCAATCCTAATCATTATTCTATCTATTGGAATGAACTCTTGTAGAAAAGGGCCTGGTGAAGGCGGAAATGCAACTATCACAGGAAAAGTTTATGAGTATAATTACAATAGTGATTTTACAGCCATCAATGCAGCCTATTTTAAGGGGGAACAAGATGTTTATATTGTGTATGGGGATGACAATGTTTATTCTGATCGATTTCGTACGCATCATGATGGCACCTTCGAGTTTTCTTATCTCTTGCCAGGAGACTATACAATATATACCTACTCTGAAAACCCCAATGGTAGTTTAGTCCCCATGCTAGTAGAAAAAACAGTCCAAATTAGTAGCCAATGGGAAACGGTTACTACAGATACCTTAATCGTCTATAACTAATGAAGTATTACTACTTATTACTGCTTATTACTATTTCTTTTGCTTCCAATGCTCAGACCAGTAGTTTTGATAATTGGTTTGGAGTTGGAATGGAATATAATATCATAAAGCCATTGACTGCCAAAGTCAAGTTTGGTTACAGAATGAGTGACTTCAGTAGTGACGCCACTTTTATCGATGGAAGCTTACGATATAAAGTACATAAATATCTAAGAATCGGGATAGGATGGCGTTATGCAGGACGAGGAAACCCTACTGATGTAGATGCTATTACCAATCGATTCCATATAGAAGCATCGAATAAAGTCAAAATCATCAAGAAGCTCTATCTTAAATCACGCTTACGTTACCAGCTTAGGTTCAAAGATTGGATGGTCAGTGAATTAGGATATATTCCTAAACATAGCTTACGTTTACGCCTACTATTTGATTATGCTATCCATAAAAAATGGACGGCAACAATAGGTGGAGAGTTTTTTACATCAGGTTATTACAATACTTCACCAGTGGTGGATCCGATCCGTATAATCAGTAGGATTGATTATACCATTAAGAAAACACATACCTTAGGGCTTGCCTACAATATAGAACAAGGACTTGCCATGACAGATAACCATACAGCACATATTATAGCACTTAATTACAGTGTTAATCTGAATAAGGTTTTGAAACGCATCAAAAAGAAAAAGAAGAAAAAATAATATTATGTTTGAAATTACTTGGTTTGATGTTGATGTGTATAAATTATTATTTAGATTGACTATTAATGTCATCTTTGTTACGATTATTGCAAGGGGTATTTATTATCCCAAAAATCATAAAAAAGACTATTTATTTACTTATTACACCATTAGTTTTTTGATTTTTTTCCTCTGCTTCAGTCTCAAAAAATTAGATATTGATACTGGTATGGGACTAGGTCTATTTGCTATTTTTGGTATTATTCGTTACCGAACCAATGCTATTGAGATAAAAGATATGACCTATTTATTTACTGTTATTGGAATTGGTGTCATCAATTCACTGGCAGCCAATCGAATATCGATTGCAGAGTTACTTTTGATTAACTTTTTTATTACGGGTCTTATCTATCTATTTGAATACAAGTGGCTACCCGAATACCAAACAGATGAAACCACTGTAGTCGTCTCTCTAAAAGAAGTAGACTCTCTAGAAACAAATACACTCAAGACTCAGCTTAAAACAGATACTGGGCTCGATATCAAGCATATCAAAATAGGGAAAATCAATTATAATAACCAAAGTGCTCAAGTCATTATTTCTTATAAAAAATAATACGTTTATAACTGCTGCAATGCTACTAATTTGTGATAAGCACCTTTCTGTTGAAGCAATGCCTGATGAGTTCCTTGTTCTACAATACGTCCATCTTGCATCACGACAATATTATCACAATACTGTATCGTGGAGAGGCGATGAGCAATGACAATAGAAGTGCGATTTTTCATCACTCGCAACAGAGCTTCTTGTACCAGTTTTTCGGAGGCAGAATCCAGAGCAGAAGTTGCCTCATCTAATATCAATATTGGGGGGTTTCTTAATATAGCTCTAGCAATTGTTATGCGTTGACGCTGTCCGCCACTCAACTTGTTTCCTCTATCCCCTATATTGGTTTGATACCCTTCTGGTAATCCTGCAATAAAATCATGAGCATTAGCAATCGCTGCTGCTTGCTGTACCTCCTCTTGCGTCACTTCTTCTAATCCAAAGACAATATTATTGTAAATAGTATCATTGAATAAGATCGCTTCTTGTGATACTAAGCTCATCAATCCTCTAACATCATCTAGTTGATATTTGTCTATGGATTGATTGTCCAATAAAATCTGCCCACTCGTCACTTCATAAAAACGAGGTAGCAAATCAATCAAAGTAGATTTTCCTGCTCCCGAAGCCCCTACCAAAGCAACAGAGGTGCCTTTTGGAATCATCAGATCTATATCTTGGAGTATCCAACGTTCTTGATTGTATTGAAAATTTACTTTTTTGAACTCTATCCCCTGCTCTATCTTAGCAATAGGAAGTGCCTGAGGGATTTCTTTAATCTCCCTTGTACTCTTTAGTACTTCCTCTACTCGTTCAACAGCAGCACTACCTTTTTGTATGGCATAATAAGCAGAAGAAAAAGATTTTGCTGGATCTATAATATTATAAAACATAGAAATGAATACCACAAAAGTAGAGGCCGCAAATTCTCCTTCAAACACTAAATTCCCTCCAAACATCAGCAATACCATTACCACACTAATCCCCAAAAACTCAGTCAAAGGAGAAGACATATCTTTACGCTGCATAATACGCTGCATAGTCGTTGCGTAATATTGATTTTCTTTACCGAAGGTTTCTTCTTGATAAGACTCTGCCCCAAAAGCTCTAACAATACGCAATCCACCTAATGCCTCATCCAATATTGCTAATAAACGTCCTTGTGATTCTTGGGCTGCTGTCGATTTTCTTCGCAATGTTTTGGCAACACCACCAATAATGACTCCTACAAATAGAATTAGAATAAAAGAAAAGCCTGTCAATAAAGGACTGATATAGAGCATCACGCCCAAAGAGCCTATTATCATAATAGGAGAACGAACAACTGTTTCGATAGACTGCAATACCGACCATTGTATTTCCTGAACATCAACAGTAATACGAGCCATCAAATCCCCTTTCCGCTCTTCCGAAAACCACGAAAAAGGCAACTGTAACATTTGCTGGAATACTGCCGAACGAATTCTCCGTTCGATACCATAGCGTACAGGAGCCATGACATATAAAGACAAGTAACGGAAAAAATTCTTGCAGAAAAAAGTAACTACAACAATCCCTGCTACAATAATTAGCCCTGCTTTTTTACCATTAGCCAGAATATAATCACTCAAGGTAGTATTAAAGTAGATTTGCCAGCTTTCGACCCACCCAGTAGTAGGTGAATTAGTAGCCGCCGTCAATACTTCAGGGCTAAATAAAATATCCAAAAAAGGCTTCAATACCAAAAAGGAAGCAATTGTAAAAACGGCTGTAAGTATATTGAATACAATATTAAGCCCTGCATAGAGCTTATAAAATCGTAAATAGCGAAGAGTATTAAAAAAATGCCGCAAGGAAAGTTAGGTTAGGTATGATTAGTTATAATTCTTGCTTTATCTGATGGTAAGTCAATGCCTTTTGAATACAATCCTTCAGTTCCTCTACAGGAATCGGTGTCTCTCTATCAAATACAATAGCTCGATTATTCTCAAATTCAAAAATATCGCCATACATCTCCCTAAAATGAGGGACTAATTTGCTAGTACATTTGAAATAAATGGCATATTGATGCGGTGCTTTTTTACGGCGATTGAGCCGTATTGTACTCCCCTTAGGAGCAATATAGCTCGGTTCTCCCCATTTGAGTGTTTCTTCGAGCTGATTAGTCAAGCCAAGCTCTCCCACTACCTCCATTATCAATTGACGCAAATAAAGTAACTGGGGCTGCAATTCGATTGGCTGTTTATCAAAAGCTTCTTTTACTAGTATTGGAATTTCCATCATTAAGAGTATGTCTAACTATATAAAACATCCATCTCGTCCAATACATCAAACACCTCATCCAAATCTTCAAAAGATTTCATTCCTACTTTTTCTTCTGCCCCTCCTTTTAGATTCAGTCCATAAGGGTCAATCGTTTCGATACAGCTCTGCAAATCACTCGCTGCACAATCAATTCCTAGTATAATTTGATACTGTTGACATAAAATTTTCAATAGTTCTACAGCAGTAGTATCCGCTTGAAGCTTTTGCCAATCAATACCACTTTTTTGTAAATCAAGCAAATAATAATCTACCTCCTCTCCTAGCGTTTGACAAGTATTTCCAAAAGATTCTAGTCCTTCCAAACTATCCAATACATACTCTTTGATAACAGGTACATTCTTAATTTGGCTCGCTAGGTTTTCGGATGCAAAAGGACTCAACTGAACCGCATCTAACTGTAATAGCTCTATCGCCTCATTTATTTCTTCTAAAGTTTGTCCTACCCCAAATTCTCCAACAATTTTAGGTCCTACTAACCATCCCTTTATTTCTTGAATATCCGTAGGAGTAACATAATCAGGATGTCCTATTTCCAAACAAAACCCGACCCACTCTACATTCCAAGCCGCAAAATATCTTGCATCAGTCAAATTACTAATTCCGCTTGCCTTTAGTTTCATATTATTTCTCGGTTTCTTCTTTTTTCAAATTTGCCAAAAACTGTTGTGCATGATAACTCATCCCATCAATCAGTTGTCTTACTTCTCTCAAGGACATATCCTCAATATAGTAGGTAGCACTCAGTATTACCCATCCATTCGAAAGACTAAATGTTTCTGTCGTCAATTTATGATTGACCTCCAATAAGTATTTATACAATTCTCCTGCCTCTTGTGGGTCTTCGCTCGCTTTTACAATAGGAGACATGACGGTTAGCGTAGCTACTTTGCTCGCTTGCATGATAGTAGATTCTTGCAAAATTGCAATAATCTGAGCCTCTCCACGATGCAATTGCCAGGTATTGGGGCGACCCTCTGTTGTACAAATTTTAGGATCAATGCCCATACTCTCTAGGGCATCATTTACCATTCGGGTATGTCTTGCTAGTACACTCATTATATGGTCTGATTTATTAATTCTAGGAATTGTTCCTCTGTGAGAACTTCAATACCTAAATCTTGTGCTTTTTTTAGTTTAGAGCCTGCTTTTTCGCCTGCTACCAAGTACGAAAGTTTACTCGAAACACTTCCTACTGCTTTTCCTCCTGCCGTAGATGCCATTTCTTTTGCTTCGTCTCTTGTAAATTTAGTCAATTTCCCAGTAAAAACAACTGTTTTGCCCGCTAGTGGGGCATCTTCTGCCACTACTTTTTTCTTTTCTTCCTCCAGACGATAGGTATTGACTCCTAATGCTTCTAGTTCATCCAATAGTTCTATTAATTCAGGCTTGCCAAACGTTTGCACTACTTGTTGAGCGACCTTAGGACCTATATCTCTCAGTTCACAGAGTTGTTCTTCGGTCCAGTTCGCCAAATCTTGTAATTTTTCTACTTCTGCTACCAGTATTTTAGAGTTCGTTCGTCCTACGAAGCGAATACCCAATGCATACAGCAATCGGTGAGCAGGGTTAGTTTTAGAAGTAGCTATGGCTTGTTCTAGTTTTTCTGCCGAACGCTTACCAAAACCTTCTAAGAAAGCAATTCTATTGTAATCCAATTGATAAATATCCACCAAGCTAGACAACATACCTTCTTTGTAAAAGCGATCTATATAGGCTTCTCCAAAGCCATCAATATTCATGGCATTTTTAGAAACAAAATGAATCATTCTGCCCAACACCTGTGCTTCACAAACAGGATTGACACATCGCCAAATAGCCTCCCCTTCTGGACGCTCTAATGTTGAATCACAAACAGGACATTGAGTAGGATAAGTTACTTCTTCTTCCGTTCCATCTCTTAAATCCTCCATTGCCTTGACAATATAAGGGATCACATCTCCCGCACGTTCTACCAATACTGTATCTCCGATTCGGATATCTTTCTCCTTAATAAAATCTTGATTGTGTAACGATACATTCGATATACGTACACCTGCTAAGTCTACCGTTTGTAGTTTCGCTACTGGAGTGACTGCCCCTGTCCGACCGACCTGATATTCGATTGCTTCTAGTTTAGTAGTCGCTTGTTTTGCTTTAAATTTGTAGGCAATTGCCCAACGTGGATGGTGATTTGTCATTCCACACTTCTCTTGCATGGTCAAATCATTAACCTTGACTACCATTCCATCTATTTCATAGCCATATTTTTCTCTATCAATTTCCCATTGTGCACAATAATTAGAAACCTTTTCTATATTTCCACAAACGGCTCTTTCTTTATTGATCTGGGGAACTTTGAATCCCTGTGCTGCCAATAACTCTATCAATTCATTATGCGTATCAAAACTAGGTAACATATCGTTTTCCTCTGTATCTACAGCATAGCTAAACTGAAATATAAACGCCTCTAATGCTCGCTCTCCAATCTGCTTTGGGTCTTTGAGTCGCAACCCACCAGTAGCAGCATTACGAGGATTAGCAAAAAGTGCTTCTCCATTCTTTGCTTTCTGTTCGTTTATCTTCTCAAATGAATTTTTGCGAATCAACACCTCTCCTCTTAGTTCTGCTTTATGAATGCCATATTTAGAGAAATTGGCTCGTAATGGAATGGACTTAATTGCCTTTGCATTCGCCGTAATATCATCTCCTTGTGTCCCATTTCCTCTAGTAGCGGCTCTCACCAACTGGTCATTTTCATAGACCAATACAATAGTCCCTCCATCAAATTTAGGTTCTACACAGTATTCAATCGCTTTTTGAGCATCCTCCTCTCCTGTCAGTTTTCGAATTCGAGTATCAAAATCATTGAGATCTTCTGCATTATAAGAATTTTCTAGAGACAACATCGGAGTCAAGTGTACTACCGTCTCAAAATCATTCGTCAAATCATTGGAGACTCTTTGCGTTGGTGAATCTGTCTTCAATAGCTCTGGATAAGCTCCTTCAAGAGCTTCTAACTTCTTGAATAAGGTATCATATTCAAAATCTGAAACCACAGGGCTGTCCAATACATAATATCGCCATTCATGATAGACAATCAAACTACTTAATTGCTCTATTTGTTCGGCAGCAGCCTCTTTGGTTTTAGCATTCGGTATTTCTAATAGCTGTTTAGTAGCATCAAACAGCTGTTTTTGTTTTTCGTTAGTATACATCTATGATTTTAACTACAATTTTTAATGGTTAAATGGGGTTTCGTTCCGTGAACCGCTAATCTTCTATTCTGAAATTTATACATTCTCAGCCCCAATAAAAAATCTAGGTTGTGGGCTTTTATTTGTTGATCCTTAATTCTCCCCGCTATTAGTACCAGTTTCAATTTTAGATCATAATTTTCATCAAAAAAATAAGTTCTAAAACGGTTACTCATAAAATCGAATAAGGTTGTTTCATATTTTTTTTCGATACTTTTTCTACTAATAGATTGAGCCGTTTTTACATTTTTCAATTCTATTAATCTTAGCTGATATTTGTTTTCGCTACAATACTGTATAATCAAACAATCAATAGAACTTGGTGTTTTGTCAAGCCCTAAATTATTATAGTAATCATCTACTTTGATAATAAGCGTTCTAGCTCGATCTACTTCCGAATCAAATGCCGCACAAACCTCATTCTCTTCACATTCCAAAGCAATATAAGGCATTAATGCCGCATCATTTTGTATTCTTTCTATCAATTCCATACTAGTCGGTTATTTCTAGTCTTTCATTATAGAGTTGTTCGGCTATGGTTACAAAATTTTCATCAATCATCCCCGTATCCTCCGAAAAAATATCAGGATTTTGGATGCTTCCATCTTTAGTTTGTAATAGATGATGTACCCCTATTTTTGTAGGAAGGATAGTATCGTTCAGCAACAAGTTATTGACTTTATTGAAAATATAGTTACTGTGTGTTGTCATCACAATTTTGATATTGTGCTGGGTCAGTTCTGCAAAAACTTCTATCAGTGCCAACTGTACTTCTGGATGCAAATGTGCTTCCGGCTCTTCTATGAACAAGATTTTATTTCCAACCTCTTCTTTGCTGATAATATATTTCAAATGTGCCACAATGGGAGCTACTTCCGAAATCATAGAAGAAGTCTCTCCTATATCCAATTTGAGATTGATCTCCTTGTTGTAATATTCTAATTTCTTGTTATCATTATTGAATACCACTTCTGCTTTCAATATTTTTTGCTCTATTTTTTGAGCAAATTCGGCATAGATACCACTTGGTTTGTGCTTCTTGATAGTGGAC
>CAYOJF010000038.1:23646-44468 GCA_964404215.1 uncultured Aureispira sp.
AATTCAGTAGATAATCTGAAGTAGGAATAGGTAAAGATGGAATCTCTACCTTCTGGGTCAAGGCACGCCTAGATTGTGACAACTGCACCAATAAAGAACTAAAGATATTCATTCCTTCATATAGCCCCGACCGAGAAGCTGGCAAGAAATAAAGTTCGGTATAGTGCTCTTCTAAATCATGGGAAAAATCAAGCATTTTATCATGCTTCACCACATCTTTGAGTATGAAAGCCAATCCTTCTTCTAGAATATCTTTGGTTCTTAAACCTAGTTCATATTCAATTGTTTCTTGGCTGCTCTCTGCTCTTACTATTCTATTGTTCTTATCAACACTTAATGACAAAGAAAAGGCAGTTCCTACTATTCTTTTCAGCAGTAACTTCCCTTTTGTTATTCTAAATTTGAATTCTATTCCGTTGATAGTAAGATTAAACCCTGCCTGCCGTTTGGCAAATTTATTATGAACATTATTTAGGTCAAAAGAATTTTCGAGTTCTGTACTCAATACACTTACAAAACTTCCTTCTATTCCAGAAAATAACTCAATCAGTAATTTCTCAAACTCCTTGGTGACAGAAAACTGGTTTGATTTTGCATTTTTGCCCTTTGTCAAAACTTTCTGATACCCATCTGTCTGCTTAATGTGTTCTAAATGCAAAACACTCATATCCCCCTCTCTAAAACTTTTCAATATTAGATACACCAAAGAAATAGCATAAGACTTTCCAATGTTATTCTTGCCATATACAATATGAAAATCTTTGTTCAAATCAAACACAAAATGCTTAATCGGTCCAAAGTTATTGATTTCTATCTTCATCCAGTTCTTTTCTTTGAAGTTAATTCTTAGACATGCTCTTACTCGTATTTAAACACATTGTCCAATTTCTGTGGACATTTATTCAATACGCGTTCTTGAAACTCCAATAAGTAAGCCTTTTTTTCAGGAATCGTCATATACTCAGCGTAAGCTTCAAAATCTCCCACAAAACAGGTATTCATACTCATAATATACTCAAAGTCATCCATCGTTTTGATATACTTGGGATTATCTTCTTGATTGGCACAGTTGCAAAACTCTTCTGCATATCGCTCCATAGGAGGCTTATAAAACATGAAGTAATAAATAGTAAGCAATAGAATAATAATCACTACCAAAGATACCCCTATTATTTTAGGTGCATTAGGATATTTCTTTAAGAAAAGATCCTTTCGTTGTGAGAATGTCAGTTTTCGGGGTCCCTTAGGAACAGAAGAGTCCTCATCTATGGATTCTATGTTATTGGTAGCTTCTTCTTCGTAGTTTTCTTCTTCCATAATCTAATATAGCGACTTATAGCGGTTTGTATTAATTGATGAAGTCATGGCCTAATAATAATTGTTAGATTGGATTTACTTCATTCTTAAAGATAAGGTAAAGATATATTTGAGACTATAAATCTAGTTGTTTTTTTTAATTTTACAATCAGTAGGAGATATTATTACGCTAGGAGTCCTTCTATAGACTTAAAGATTAAGATTTCCCTCATTACTAACACAAAATGTAACTATGCCTAAGTGCTCTATATATTTCTATTTATGCTCTCTAATTTTTGTACTCGTATCCAATCCAGTACAAGCATTTCAGCAGTTCCCTAAGCTACAACAACTGGTTACTTATCATCAATATGAGGAACAAGAAGATAGTGTGGCTTATTATGAAGATTTACTCCAATCAAAATTAGCACAAGACGAAGATAAGGTAGCCTTGTTTCTGACCTGTAATGATTATTTATTGCACCTCTGGGACAAAAAACAGATTACAGCTCCTGATCTTCGACAAAAAATTGCCAAGCAAAAAGCTCTCGTCAGTAGTTTTTCTATAGAAGAGACTACTATTGCAGCCTGGTTAGTTGCCTACGAATTATGGGATAACCTTTTAGCAGAACAAGTAGATTCTGTCCAAGCACAACTACTCCTACTACAGAAAAAATATAGTACTCAAACACTAGTCCTTGCTTCTGCTTATAGCTGGTTGATTGACTACTGGACGGCTCACCAAGGAACTAGCTCTACCATTGCTACCTTACTCAATCAACAGCAAGATTATCTTGCTCTCGAAAAAAGATTGGTTCCTATTTACCAAAAACGTGCTTTAGCCTATTTAAAAATACACCTTCCTAATCAAGCTATCGTAGCTTACCAACAACAACTTGAATTGCTACAAAATACTAGTCCAATTCCACAATGGCGTATTGGACAGACTTATTATGATTTAGCTCAAGTTTGCTATCAATTGTACAATGTAAAAAAAGCTAAAAAGTATTTAGAGGTCGCTCTAAACAGTCTTTCCAGCAATACTCCTAAAAACAATCTACTTCAAGCTAAAATTTATATTCTTTGGGCTAAACTAAGTAATGACTTCACCACTACCACACTACGTATTGCTGCTTTACAAAAAGGGATCAATAGCTTGACCACTATTACGACCAATCAAGAAGCCATAGCTCTTTATGAGTTACAGCTTTTAGGGGCAGATTATTATTTACAAAAAAAAGAATTCGACAGTACTAGATACTATATAAAGTCAGCTCAACAAACTGCCACCAAACATACTATAGTTCATTCACTATTACCTCTCATGGAGAGTAGACTGTTACTTGCAGAAAACAACCCAGTAAGTGCCTCCCAAACTTTGGAAAGTATGCTCTCGGAGAAACAAGCCACCTATCAAAACACAGCTACACTCTGGGGTACCTTAGCTAAAGCACAATATCAAACCAACCAGTACAAAAAAGCACTCAAAAGTATAGACAAAGCCATCTGGTTATATAGTTCTGAACAGCCTACTACGGTAGAGCAATACCCTACTCTATCTAGTCTTTCTGAGCCAGAAAAGTTATTGGAAATATTACTACTCAAAACTACTATTTCGCTAAAGCTCTATGAACAGTCTCAATACAACTATTCGTTACAATCTATTTATGAGACGACTCGATACAATCTAAAATTGCTCAAAAATCTACAGCAAGAACTCCCACAGGAACACAAGTTGGAAGATTTTACTAAAAATGCCGCATTAGTATTAGAGCAGGCATTAGATGCTGCTTGGTTGATGTATAATCGCTATGCCAAAAAACAGTACCTAGAAGAAACATTTGAAGCAGCAGAGCTTCATAAAACCATACAGCTTCGAAAAGCTCTCAAACTCAATCAGGCAACCGATATTCCCCAAGAATCTCTTGAAAAAGAACGTTTCCTACAATATCAGATTAGCCTACTAAAACAACAACTCCAACAAGACCAAACGAATCAAAGTTGGTTGCAGGAACAACTTCAGCGTTACCAAGCAGAATGGGAGCACCTTTATCAAGATTTACAAAAAGGTTCTCCTAAGTATTTCAATGCAAAATATGTCAATACGACCCTATCCATCGATTCTATCCAACAACATTTACTGGATTCGACTACGATGGTTAGTTATATAGAAGGAAAAAAAGCGATTTACCAACTTCTATTGACTTCAGATACTTTTGTGGTTAAAAAAATTATTTGGAGAACCTACGAAAAAACACTTCAATCTTATTTCAGTTATCTCAATGATTCTGCTATTTCTTCTTTAGAACAATTCCAACAGTTTGGTCAATTAAGCTATGAACTGTATCATAAGATTTTGCATGACCCATTGATCTCTCAAGCGGTACGATTAGTAATCATACCTGATGGATTACTCCACTATCTTCCTTTTGAGACCCTCGTGACGACATTGCCACAATACACTACCACGGTAAGCTACGGAAAATTAAACTATCTTCTCCAATCTAATAGTATTAGCTACGACTATGCTCCGAGTCTATGGTTAACGAACAAAACAAGTCCCAATCAATCGAAGGAGCATGACATTTTAGGCATGGCAACCAGTTATCACCCTAGAGAAATCCCTGAGTGGCGTTTGCCCTCATTACATCATCTAAGACAATCTATTCCCGAACAGTCGCAGTCTTCTTATTTATTAAGCTTGTTACAAGCAAAATATGAAGGTGATTACTATACCGAACAAAGTGCCACTGAATATTATCTCAAGAGATATAGCCCTCGTTATGGGGTGCTTCATTTAGGCTTTGTCAATATAAATGATGCCTTGGTTTTATCTGAAGATGGTTCTGAACAAGAAGATAATTTTCTTTCGATACATGATATCAAGCAATTACCGTTGGCTTCTGATTTGGTAGTACTTCCCAATACAAGTAGTTCGATGACCGAAACGAACAGTTTGGTTGCATTGGGTCGGGCGTTTTTATATGCTGGTAGCCCCTCTCTTGTGGTATCGCTTTGGGAACCAAAAGAAGCGAGTCAACTTGTATTGATGAATTTTTATGAAAATCTAAAGAAAGGATTAGCTAAGGATAAAGCCCTACAAAAAGCTAAAATAGATTATCTTGCTACTGATAGTACAATTATACATCATCCTTCTTTTTGGGCTAACTATGTTCAGATGGGTAGTACTGCTAATATCTCCGTCCGAGAACCAGTCATTCACATTTGGTGGTTCATTATTCCTATTGCTATTTTAGGCGGATTAGGATGGTGGTCTATGCAGGCGTTGAGACAGCGAAAATAAAATTTTGAAGTAAGTGAGTGGTTATTAGATTACTAGAGATTAGACTGTTAGAAGTTAGATAATTAGAGGTTAGACCTTGATGTGGGTTTAGTAGCAAGTAATAAGTATGAAGTAGTAAGAATAAAATGGTGGTGGAGTAAAACTAGGCTTTATAGCAGCGGTATTTGAAGTAGAAAGGATATAAAGTGGATAGCATCCAAATTGCAAATCCGAACTACCCCCTCATATTTATTTTTGTACCTGTTGGTCGAAATTTTCAATTCCGACTCAAATGTATCTTACTTTATTCGCCATGGTTTCAAACTTAGATAATTAGCTCCTTTTCAATAAAAAAACAATAAAATATAGCATTATGAAAGTTACCAATATTCCAACGTCTTATTTAGAAAGTTATTATGGTCTTTATCTCCACCAAGTGCCACAGCATTTAGATTTACTGACGGCATTGGATTATGGTCAAAATCATGTTTTGCAGCTATTGGAAGCGTTGCCTGAAGAGAAATGGCAATATCGCTACGAAGAAGGAAAATGGACGATTAAAGAAATCCTTTGTCACCTCATAGATACGGAACGGGTGTTCAATTACAGGGCATTGCGTTTTGCCCGTCAAGATCAAACGGCACTTCCTGGATTTGACCACAATGCTTATGTCCCTACTTCTCAGGCAAATGATTTGTCTACCAACTACCTGATAAAAAGCTATAAAGTGCAACGAGAAAGCACCAAACTTTTTTTTGAAGGAATGACCAATGAAATGCTATTAAGTACTGGCATCGCTAGTGAGACAGAGCTTTCTGTTGCTGCGATTGGATTTATCCAAGCAGGGCATGAATTGCATCATTGTCGTGTCATTAGAGAACGCTATTTATAAGTCTATTATATTGACCTCTACTTCTAGTAGAATACCATATTTTGCTTCAATATCTTTTTGGACCTGTTGAGCTAATGACCAGATTTCTGCTCCTTTAGCCTCCCCATAATTGACCAGTACTAAAGCTTGTTTAGGATGCACTCCTGCATCTCCTTTTTGGTAACCTTTCCAGCCAGCTTGATCGATCAACCAGCCAGCAGGTACTTTGACCATTGTATCCGAAACTGGATAGCAGGGAATATTAGGATGGTCTTTCTTTAGTGCATCATATTGTATTTTTGGTAAGACAGGGTTTTTAAAGAAAGACCCTGCATTTCCTACCTTTTTAGGATCTGGCAATTTGCTTTGACGAATAGCAATCACAGCCTTGCTAATTGAATCTACACTAGGGAATTGCCCGTTTTGATCCAACTCTTCCTGTATTGCTCCATAAGTTGTTTGTAGTTGGTGATCGTAGAGCGTTAGTTTCAAGTAAACATGTGTAATAAAATACTTTCCTTTCAGTTGTTGTTTGAAAATACTGTCTCTATAACCAAACTGACAGGCTTTCTTATCAAAGGATTCTACTTTACCTGTTGATAAATTGATCGCTTCTAGCTTATGAAAAACATCCTTCAATTCTACTCCATAAGCTCCAATATTCTGAATAGGTGCAGCTCCTACTGTACCTGGAATCAGCGATAAATTCTCGATTCCTCCAAAATCATTGATAATAGTATACAAGACCAAGTCATGCCAGTTTTCGCCCCCTCCTACTTTGAGTATCACATGCGTGTCATCTTCGTCTTCTATCTCTATCCCCTTGATTTGGTTGTGTACAATTAGTCCATCAAATTTTCGATTCGTAAATAATAGATTGCTCCCACCACCCAATATCAAAAATGGCGTTTTGATAGGCAATATTTCCTGTAAACTAGCTTCTGTATGAATAGGTTGATACAGTGCTGCCACTACATCTGTCCCAAAAGTATGTAAATCCTGAATAGATTTTTTTGATTCAATTTTTTTCATGTTGTTTGTTTAAACTAGAGGTAAGATCGTTAGAAATTAGACTGCTAGAGGTAAGATCGTTAGATCCCTATAAGAGTATGTTTAAAAATCAAGGATTTGGGATTTAACAAGCCTCTTTTTGAGTTTAAGAGCCGCAGCTATCATAGCTCAAAAAGAGTGCGATCAAATTATAAATCAAGTATTTACAGCTTGAAATTAATCCTTAAACATACTCTAAATCTCTGCTCTAACCTCTAGTAGTCTAACTATCTAATCATCTAAAAAATCTAGCTTCTAAAATACATTAACACCCCTCCACAAATGGTCAAAACTACCATACATAAAAGTGAAATATTCATCGAAGCTTTCATACTATTGACATGCTTCTGAATGAGTGCTTTGTGTGCTGGATGCTTAGAAATAATCTCTCGCTCCATACGTTCTTTATCAAAAACATGTGCTCGACTAAAGGCAATGTTTTGTTCTGCTAGTTGCTTGAAAGTTCTAAAGGTGCGTATTCTGAAATAAATGTTCGCTAAAAGCAAAAAACCAAAGGTTCCTATTGTAATCGCTATCAAGGTATCTTCCATCTGTTTTTTTTTGTTTGGGACAAAAATACACTTTTGTAAGCATAAATAGTAACTTTAAACAACTTCAATAATAGACGTTATGATCACGATGATAAATCGATATATTCAAATCGATACCAAGTAGTATCCCCTGATATTTGATCTATTACGATTTCTTTTACAACCAAGTCATTTGCCCCATAAATTGACCAAACTTCCTCTTCTGTAACTGCATCCTGCCCGTCTCTCCCCCATCCTTCTGCTTTAGTATAACTTTCTGTTCTAATTGGTAGTTCATTCTCATTATACTCAATCGTTACTTTCTGTTCAAAGGGCTGCTGTTCAGTTATCGTTGTCTTCTTTGAAAGTTGATCATTTTTGTACTCGTAAACAGTCTCTGAAACAGTATCTCCATTCATTATTTTCAGTTCATACGTACATTTTTCAGATGGAGTATACCAACTGATTCCTTTTCCACTATACTTTTTCCCTTCTTCGATTATGGTCACTCTTTTTTTATTCCCATCTTCATATCTCTCATAATTATAATTCATAACTACAGTATCCGCCTTTCTTGGCAAAATAGTGCTAATTCTCATAGCCTTATCCACTTCTCCTACTCTATTTCTTATCGTTTGATAAATAGTTTTGTATTCCCCATTTAGTGCCATGGTTTCTCTATAGAGTATATCTCCATCCTCCCAATAATACTGCCTAGAAGTATCTGATAAACTCTCTACTTGACTATATACCAATTTCCCATTAGCCTCTTCTTTATACCAAGTTACTTCCTCTGTTCCAATCGGGAGTTGATTAAAATTGAGCTCTACCTTAAGTCTTTTACTTGTAAAATTTAGAGCATCAATTCTTGCTAATATTTCTTCATTTGTAGGGGATGGATTAGCACAGGATTGCAATAATATTAGATAAAACCCTAGTAATATAATAACTTTCATGCTTTGTTTTGTTCTGTTTTGAAATTCTCACTGCTGTTTCTTTTACCTTACTCTACGAATAACAAAAGTTTGCCCTATACTAGAAACTTTTGCTCGAAGCATTTCCTCCTTCATTCCTAATATATCCAATGTAACTTTGGGCTCTCCCATCCGCTCTACACTCTCCAAATCAATACAAACATCCTTATTGGGCAACCTAGAACTATTGTGAAGAAAATCAAACACACCAATGTAGTTAGGTAAGAATGGTCGTAATGCCAATAGGTTATTCTCATTATTTCCCCACAACTCTTTTAGTGCTTTATAAGGTAATTTGAAGTCCTGTTGTTTTTGGCTAGAACCAAAAATAATTTTCTGATGAAAAGTAGTTTTTCTATCTGTATCAGGAATATGACCATGAGCATCTATAGTTGGTGCCATTAGCTTATTGGAATGTAATGGAGGAAAATGAACCATTATAGGGGATGCTTTCAGTGCCTCCTTATTATTGAAACAACAAAGCAGTAATGGAAAACCCTTAAATTTAGTCTCAAAAAAATTAATTAATTCCTTACTAATATGGGGTCTTTTTTCAGTAGGAATCTGAGCCAATGCTTTAGATAAAGCTGTCTCTGTTAATACATTGAGTATAGCAATATGATAAACTCCCATTTCTACAATATAGTTCTCTGGTTCACTAGATTCCCCCATCCAATGACCTCGACTAAGAATAGGTGGATCAACTAAACGGTATAGATCTGATAAAAAATTTACAGCTTCTGCTGTATCTACTATCCACTCTGGCAAGATTGGCTCTTTGCTTGGAATATGTAACAGCATACAATTGGGTTCATCTGCTGTATTTTCGACTCGATTTTGATAAGTTAACACATGTCGGTAGCCATAATCAACATGATTGATATCCCAAACACCAATATAAGTGTTGTCTAATATTGAATTAGATGACGTGATACACATAGTATTATATTTTTATAAAGATTAGAAACTGTTGCAAGTAGAGTTGTAAGAACCTCTAATCAAAACTCCTCCAAATAAGCCTTAAATTCTTTCAAATCCTGTTCTACACGTTTGGTAAATAAAATTTTCACTATTGGTAGTAAATACTTAAACAAACCTGTCGGCCAAGCAATCATATAGAGGTTTACTTCTGTTTCTGTTGGGCTCAATGCTCGTAAGGAAAAACAATCTTCACTAGGATGGGTACTATCAGGAAGTGTCTTTTTACGAATTTGTTTATTTTCTTCAAAGACTGTAATTTCAAAATGCTCTTTCATCTTACTTCCTAAAAAAGAAGCCGTATTAACGACCTCTGTACCTACTCTCATTGGTCCTGCTGTGATCTGACGACATTCTATATTTGCCTTGAATATATGCTTATGGTTTTCCTGTTTACTGAGAAATTGGAATATCTCTTCTATTGGCTTGTTAATAATGATTTGGGATTCTAGTTCTAGGGTTTTCATGGGTTATTGGTGTATTATTGAATATTGGAGGGAATTTATAGTTGATTTGAAATATACAAAAAAAGTCCAAACAACACTAAAAAGTGTCCTTTGGACTTCATCAATTCTAAAAGTAGGTCTAATACACAGCCTTTACTCTTTCACTATCTTTTTTGTTATCGACTTTTGCCCATCATTGATATGAACAAAATATAATCCTTTTGGCAAACGACTCATATTCATGGTAGCACTTTGCTGACTCGTTTCTTGTTCTATCAATATACGCCCCAACTGGTCTATAATCTGAACTTGTATTCTCTCAGTTGTTGTTCTTTGTAACTGTAGTATTCCTGTTGTGGGATTTGGATAGAGTTGGATATCTAGGTTTCTATTTAAGCTATAATTACTTGATAAGACATAATTAAAACAAGCTGAACGTTCTATACAAATACCATTATCTATCTGAACTGCATAGTTTCCATTCGATGAAGGTCTATAACTTTGACTAGTTGCTCCAATTATAGGTGCATTCCCATTATTACAATCTAACCATTGATAAGATATATTAGAAGTAGATAATTCGTCTGAAATTAAGACACCTGTGATAGATGTAATATTCAAATCAATATTTTCAATAATAATATTCCGATTAATAATACTATCACACCCATATATAGTCCATAAAGTATCTATATAAACGCCTGTTTGAGTATAGGTCTGCCCGTTAGGCAACTGTATACTGTCACAGGATTCATAAGTAATGGTTTGTGGATCTGGTCCAACAATCAATTCTAATACATATAAACTATCTAATCCATTTTGACTAGTAGGTTGATAATAAGTACCTAAACTATTATAGTGATATCCATTTATAGTTAAACTATCACAATCATTAGCTGTAATATATCGTGTTGGAGTATTAGGTTGAAATATCCCATCATCGATCGTATGTTGACTAGTATTCGTAATAACAGGAGCATTGAAATCAAAATAGATTCCTGCTGAATTTTCAAGGATAGTTCCATTGACTAAATTTGGCTGCTGATTGACCTCAAACACAACAAATCCATTGGATAGTGGTTCATTCACATTGCTATCTGGCAACATGATATTATTGAATGTCCATTCTAGGACTCTAGGACCATACATTCTGAAAGTATAATCGTGGCTAGACACCCCTGGCTGGACTGAAAAAATATCAAAGTCTGTAGATAAAGTATCCCTAATTACTACTGTAAATGCTGTGTCTGTTCCTGTATTCTGAAAACGAATTCTATATTCCATTTTTTGGTTGGGTAATATATCATGTGTAGTCCCTACTCCTAGTGGATACCCTGTTTTATCGTTAGGGTCGTAAGAACCTCTTACTAATCCACAATAAATGTCTACTGTAGGGTCAGCATCATCATGTGGCAATACATTAACTAGATTTGGTGTCCAATTATTAGCATTACCACATAACTCTATGGTAGTAGATGGTTGTGAATTACCTGGGTGTAGTGGATGTTGATCAACCTCCATTCTCCATGTACGTCCATCTCCAGCAAAACAAAAAGTATCAGTTTCATTAGTGTTCAATAATACTGAATCAAGTAATACAAATTGCCCATCTATATATAATCTCACTTGGCTCCAACAAGTCATATTACCCTCTGTATTTTGTACCACAAAACAAATACTATCTTCTTGAATACAATAACTGTTAACTGTTAAATTAGAATAGTCATAGGTAGTACTACACGACATACCAATAGTTTGGTTAAGAGCACTATCTAGTACACAAGAGTCAATATAAATTAACTTAGCTTCCATACATAATGACTGTCCCAATATGGAATTTGGAGATACTGTCCCCTCTATTTTGAATGTATTAGACTGTCCAGGATATAAAGGTTGCATTATAACCCGATATCTATTATTTCCTAAGTTGTTATATGGAACAGAAATACTATTGACATGAAATAATGAGTCTATTTCAATCAATACAAAAATATTATTAAGTATGTTAGTTGCCTGAATACCATTTTTTAATTGTACATAAATATTTTGATTAGAAAACCCTGGTCGCAAAAAAGGTGCATGAATTGAAATCTCAGGTTCACTACAAGATTTGTTAGCTAAAAAACCAAAATGGGGAATTATTGTAATGGAGTCTGAATGAACCACACTAAATGATTGTGTAACAGAGCAACTAGGAGTCCATCCATTTGTGGAATCTACTGTAATAGTATAATTTCCTACTGGTAGCGAATCTAATTCAATAAGTCCTGATGCTGAACTTACGACTACAATCCCCCCAGGATTTATGATTCCGGAACGTCCAGAAATACCTACCTCCAAATTATCCCAGATACAATTTGCATTATAGTCTTTATAAAGACCTCCTCTAACATTACCATAAATGCTTTTATACCATCTTATATCACCATAATCTCCAAAAGATAACGGACTCGTCCCTAAGAGAATATCTTCATTGCTATCTCCATCCATATCTATTATATGTATTCTTGATGTCCCTTGTGCAAATCCTGAATCTATAACCTGAGCATTAGCAAAATTCCCTACCCCCAAATTTTCATAAAAAATAAGCATACCTGCAGTATTAACAGGCAAAATAATGTCTTGATCTCCATCATTACCCAAATCAATGAGACCAACTTCGTATAACCTGTGCTGGTTATTAGAAACTGAACCTATATTCCGAATCACAAAAAAGTTGTTATTCTGATTTTCAATCCAAATTATGCTTCCAATGAATACTGCCACTATATCTATATCACCATCATTATCTATATCTTCCAGTTCTATTCGCTCGCAAGAAAAGTTAGAATTTATAATATTCTCTGAGGAAAAGTTACTTCCTCCTAAGTTTTCAAACCACCCTAACTTACCATCATAAACAGCTACTATATCTATATCACCATCTCCATCAAAATCTTTAACCGCTATGTCCTCTACTAAAGTAATTCCAGCTCCACTCCCTTGATGAATTATCTTTGCAAAACTAAAAGTTCCACTTCCATAGTTTTCGTGCCATATCACTTTATAATCATCAGAGCCATAGATAATATCCTGATCCCCATCATTGTCTATATCTGCTGTTCGGATACGAGATGGATTCAGCCGAGAATACCATCCAGGTGTAACATCTCTTGGTGATGAATAAACACCTCCTCCCAAATTTTTAACCCAGTAAATCTCATTTACTGCACCATATAATATATCATGTAGACCATCATTGTCTAAATCTACAATCTTCATAGCATTACTGTAACTACCAGAACCAATTCCTCCCCTAACTGTAAAAAAATTATATCCAATATTATCTATAGATTGCACATCAAATCCTGTTCGTGAAATAATATCTATATCTCCATCATTATCCATATCTTCAGAACTCAATATATAGATTATTTCAGCTATACTATCCTGACAAATCATAGGATTTGAAAAATGCTGCCCAAGAAAAATATTACTATACAGAAGTAATATAATGATTGAGGTACTCTTTAAACTAATTTTTCTATTTTTCATTCTATAGTTCAGTTCAATAGTTTATTGGATTAATCTTTGAAGTTTTTTAATAGAGGTTATTTGAGAGCTTAAACAAAGACTATCAAGTCAAAGTTACAAGACTAAACTTCTTGGCGGTAATGAGTATGTAAGGCTAAAGTTGTTCTAGACTAAATTGCCAAAAGAAACAAATACTAGCTAAATTATGCCAAATATCTTTCTTACAAAAAAAGTATTTTTCTAAGAAAGAGCACATTTAAAACACTAAGCCCTTAATAATTAAACAATTATTCAAATAATTAATTTACAGCTTGCTAGTTAATTCTTAAAGATACTCTAATCGCTAAGTACAGCCTTTACTCTTTCACTATCTTTTTTGTTATCGACTTTTGCCCATCATTGATATGAACAAAATATAATCCTTTTGGCAAACGACTCATATTCATGGTAGCACTTTGCTGACTCGTTTCTTGCTCTATCAACACACGCCCCAACTGGTCAATGACCTGAATTTGTATTCTTTCAGTTGTTGTTCTTTGCAGTTGTACTATACCTGTAGTTGGATTTGGATAGAGTTGGATATCAAGATCAGTATCTTCATTCATATTCTCTACTGTAGTAATCACAGTAGATCTCAAAAATCTGTTGATAGTATGTTGGCTAATATTAGTAATAATAGGAGCATTGAAATCAAAATAAATTCCTGCTGAGTTTTCAAGCACAGTTCCTTCTGCTAAATTAGGCTGCTGATTGACCTCAAATAGTACAAATCCATTGGACAATGGCTCATTGACATTGCTGTCAGGCAACATAATATTGTTGAATGTCCACTCTAGAATTCTTGGACCATACATTCTGAATGTGTAAGGATGACTAGATACCCCAGACTGGACTGAAAATATATCAAAATCAGTAGACAAAGTATCTCTAATCACGACAGTAAAAGCAGTATCTGTTCCTGTATTTTGAAAACGAATCCTATACTCCATTTTTTGGTTGGGTAGAATATCATGTGTAGTCCCCACTCCTAGTGGATACCCTGTTTTATCATTGGGGTCATAAGAACCTGTTACTAATCCACAATAAACATCTACTATAGGGTCTGCATCATCTTGTGGAAATACATTTACCAAATTAGACGTCCAATTGCTAACATTACCACATAACTCTATGGTAGTAGATGGCTGTGAATTACCTGGATGCAGTGGGTGTTGATCGACTTCCATTCGCCATGTACGCCCATCTCCTGCATAGCTGAATAGCTGGCTTTGTCCACTTATGAGTTGTACAGAATCTGTACTTATTTGAATAGTATCTACATACAATCTCACTTCACTCCAACAAGTCATACTTGATCCTGTATTAGTGATAGTAAAAGAAATAGTATCATTGATTGTACAAGTAGAACTAATATTTAAATGTGAATTATCATAAGTCGTATTACAAGCAATACCGATACTATTAGGAATAGTATCTAAAACACAGGCATCTACTGGGTATAGCCTAGCATCCATACATAGAGAGCTACCCAATATGGCAGATTGCGATAAGGTACAATCAAACCAAAAATTAGCACATTGCCCTGGATACAAACTATCTAAATCTACTCTATACTGATTATTACCTAAACTAGTATAGCTCATAGAAGCAGCATTTACTGTTAATAAAGAATCCAAAGTAACTACAGCATAGGCACTGTCTAGTACAGCTGTAGCATCATAATCATTACAGGCTTGTACATATATTTTCTGATTGGAAAAACCTGGTCTTAAAAATGGTGCATGAATAGCTATATCTGGACTGGTACACTGTCCAGTAGCTTGGTAGCCAATGGAAGGTGCTTGTATCAAGCTGTATGGGTTTGTGACTGTAAAAGTGTAGGATGCTGCACAGGGCTGGTAATTATTGCTACTATTAGTATCTGTAGTAATAGTATAAATTCCTGTAGGTAAGGAATCTATTCCCCAATAGCCACTTTGGGTTGTTTGTACTGTAATATTACCTGGATTGATGATTAGAGTTCTATTAGCTACCCCTGTTTCTAGTATCTCCTGTTGGCAATTTTGATTGAGGTCTAAATAAGTGTTCCCTGTAATACCAGCTAATTTGAAGACTCGAGCTTGCCCAGCACCAAAAGCTTTCTTATCACTACCAGGACTACCTATTATAGTAGTTCTTCCATCTTTACTAATACTGACAGAACGCCCTGAGTAGTCTGCTGCTGCCTCTCCATCAATATCTGTTCCCGATTGTGCCCAATCAATTCCACTCCATTTGTACACCCTAGCGTGTCCTGCATCAATAGTATTTCCCCCTGGTCCTCCATTATCTGCTGCACCAATAACTAGAAGGTGTCCATCTCTATTTATACTCACTGCAGAGCCAGATTTATCATATACTTCTTCGCCATCTATATCTGTCCCCTTTTGTACCCAAGATAATCCATTCCATTCATGTATCCTCACATGACCACAGCTAGACCTATATCCATCATTGTGGGGGGCTCCTATTGCTACAATACTGCCATCTCCATTAATACTGACAGCTAGTCCTGATTGATCCTCTGCAACTTCACCTTCTATATCCAAACCTCTCTGAACCCAAGCTATTCCATTCCATTCATAAATCCTCACATGACCTGAATTTGAACCATTTCCATCATTGTAAGGGGCACCCATTGCTACAATATTCCCATTACTATTTATACTGACAGAATATCCTAAAAAATCACCCATCCCATTACCTTCTATATCCAAACCTCTCTGAATCCAAGCTGTTCCATTCCATTCATAAATCCTCACATGACCTGAATTTAAACCATTCCTATCATTATATGGAGCACCTATAGCTATAACATTCCCATTGCCATTTATACTAACAGAATGCCCTAGGTTATCATTAATAGAATCACCTTCTATATCTAAACCTCTCTGATTCCAAGCTGTTCCATTCCATTCATAAACCCTCACATGACCTGAGTTTGAACCATTTCCATTATCATAGGGAGCACCTGCTACTACTATTGTGCCATCATCATTGATACCAACAGAACTAGCCCAGTTGTCATTAATAGAATTACCTTCTATCCCTAAACCTCTCTGAATCCACATGTTACTCTGCCACTGATAAACTTGTACTTCTGCTAAATTATTATTAACACTACGTGCAGGTATTCCTACTGCTACTACTTTTCCATCACTATTGATACTAGTAGCTTGACCCAATGCGTCATATTGGTTATCACCCAAAATATCTCCCCCTATCTGAGGAAACTGCCCCAACACACTTCCCACAAACAAGAACAAAAAATAAAGTAGGCTAAAAAATTTCAAAATAGGTTTTAAATTAAAGGTGTTCATATTGGTATATTTTATTATTGGTTTGATAAAAACTATGCTGCTAAGATAATAAATTCATTTCTCTAAAAACACCTCTCTTTCTAAAATGTATATAATCTTAGTTGAAAGGTAGTTTTGAGTTTCTGAATGGTCAATTTTTATCCTATTGTATCTAACAAAAAAAATCCAAGCAGCACTCAAAAGCACCATTTGGACTTCATTTCTATATTCTATAAAAAAGGTCTAGTCTAATACCAGTACCTTATCCTTTTTCAGCTCATCCACCAAGCAGCTTTTACAAAACTCCGTCTTACCAGTAGTGGTATTTTGCTGCTGCAAGACTTCATACTGACGAAGAGCCACCTCTTGCCCTTGCAAGAAAGGCAAGGCGATCATACTCGTCGCCCAAAATAAGGCTCCTACAATCAAAGCACTTGCCCAAGCATAATTTGGGGATGTCCTTGGGGAAGTCTGTACCAAACGGACGACACGCTGACGGAATAATCCTTTAGCAAAAGCAAGTGCTAGGCTCATTTTTTCGTGTTGAATTTGAAGCTCTTTGGCTCTGATAAGAATCTTGGCGTATCCTTTTGCATCTCCTGTATGCTGTACTGCAAAATCATCGGCGACATATTCATTGAGGCGATCTAGTTCTTGTCTGAACCAATAGTACATCGGTTGCATCCACCATACCATTCGTAGGCTATATAACAAAAACTGTTGCCAAGTGTCCCGTTGCCTGAGATGGGCCACTTCGTGCAATAATATGGCTTCTATTTCTTTTTCCTCAAAATGATCTTGTAAAGCAGGGGTCCAAACGACATAATGACTCCATAAGGTAAAGGAACTAATCGCTAATGGCAGCTTGTAATTGGGAGACAATAACCAAAAATCAGTATCTGCTAATCGTCTTTTTTCTCGTGGGCTAATGGCTATCAATAATAATAAACAACTCAATTTGAGTAATATATCTAGAGCAAAAAGCCCCATCATAGCAACAAAAAACCAAAACAAAGGTGCTTTACAAGTCAAAGCAGCATTGTAATAAGGGTTATACTGATAAGCAACTATTTCTGACTGTTGTTCAATTTCACAATGACATTGCTGTTTACTATCTGTAGCTTGTTCATAACAAGCGACCAACGTCTGATCTTCAATATTCACTACATTCCACTGATTATATAGACTATAATCAAACAGATATTCTTCTTCGAGTGCAGCCGTATAATTAGGTAAACTTGGTACTAGTAATGGAATGATCCAACTCAATACAATGACGGCCAAAATGGTATATTTGGCGTGCAACACCTGTAAACGTTGACGCAGTAAACCAAAATAAATAGCTCCCCCAAGACAAGATAATAAACACGATAAAAGTATATAATGTATCATATTTTCTTATTCTAGCATTTTTTTCAAATCGTCTAGTTCGTCTTTCGATACTTTTTCATCATCTACTAGAGCAGAAACTAGACTAGTAACTGACCCAGAAAACACCTTATCAATCGCATTCTGAATAAAAAAGCGTTGATATGCTGCCTTTGTCATCTTTGGGAAATACTCGTGGGTACGTCCATAAGCTTTGTGCCCAACAAAATCTTTTCCCTCCAAAATACGAACGATAGTAGAAATCGTATTGTAGGCTGGTTTTTTACCTTCTTCCTCTTTGGGCCAATGCTCTATCAAGTCCTTGATAAAGACCTTCTCTTTTTTCCACATCAGGTTCATTACCTGTAATTCCAGTGGTGTTAGTATTTTTTTCATATTAATTTATTTGATGGGGGCATATTTGATTCACAACTAAGATCTAAGTTACAAAACTAAGTCTTTAATTTTAAATATCTTTTGTTTTTAATCTGTTAAATAACTAATGCTAATAAGAATGTTGAATGATCTAATGTTTAATTTTTAATGCCACTTACTACGGCTCTGAAATATCAGATACTAATTCTTTTATGCTTATTGAGAATCTTCAAATATACTTCTGTACGCAGAATCGAAAACAATTAAGCATTAAAAATTCAAACATTAAGCATTAACTCTCCATCTACAATTGGCAACTCCTAATCCTTCATCTCTGCTATAATCTCAAAAGGACAACTAACCGACTCTCCTACTTCGTCTACTATCGTCAATGTATGTTTACCAACACTCGGGCTAAATTCTAAAGAATGAAACTCTGTTGTTTTTCCAACAAAAGTATTATCTAGATGCCAATAAATAGTAGCAGTATTATCACTATGTTTTGCTTCAAAAACTGTTCTACTTTTTGTCGCATCCAAATTAGTTGGAATATAGATCTTAGTAGCCTGCATGGGATAAAGGAGTGCCATCTTCTTTTTGGTTGTCGTTCGGTTAGTCGTCTGACAATCTTCTCTAAAAGGAGGTAGATTTCTATACTGAGGATGTCTTTTCTGATAATACCAACTCATAGCTGGGGGTAATACAAAGTAATTTTCATGCTTCATATTGTTAGGCAATGCACAGTCGCTATGGACCTGATATTTCCCATCCGCACTAAGGTGAATAGATTTGTGATAAGGGCAAATTTTGGATTTAGTACTTCCTTTCGGCTGCCATTCTTTTTGAGTATGTGTACAATAAGAAGAAGCAATGTGTCCACTTTCTTGACAAAGTTGGACTTCTTCTTGATTATCAAATGGAGGATCAAACCACTGCCTACTATTAGGAAGCATTTGGAATATATCAAATAAAATAGGTGCTGCTGCGTGAACGCCTACTAATCCAGGTCTTCCTTCTCCATCAGCATTCCCTGCCCAGACTGCTACCACATATTCAGGGGTGCAACCCACTGCCCAAGCATCTCTAAAACCAAAACTCGTTCCTGTCTTCCAAGCTACTTTTTGAGCAGAAGGAAAAGATTTCCAAAATACTTCTTCTCCTGGACGAACCACTTCTTGCATCGCCTCAAAAGTATGCCATACTGCTGCTGCCCCTATAGGTGTACTCCCCTGTAGTTTTCCTCTATTTTCCAATTTTAGTGTTGGCTGAGTATTCGACTGAAGATAATTCAGTGGACGATAATTATTGGGGGCATACTTGCCATCATAGTCATAAAAGTTAACTAAATTACGAGCCATCCCGCTGTACATGGCTCCCAAATCCCACAAGGAAGTTTCCGCCCCACCCAATACTAATGTCAAACCATAATGATTGGCTCCATGGTGTAGGGTGGTCATTCCCACCTGTTTGAGTTTATCTGAAAAACGCATGATACCATATTGTTGTAGCATGTGGACTGCTGGAATATTCAATGACTTAATGAGCATAGTGTGTGCTCCCACTGCCCCTGCGTAAGTTTCATCATAGTTTTTAGGTGTATAAGCCCCAAAGTGTGACGGAATATCAGGAAAAATAGTTTTGCTCGTCATTTCACCATCTTCGAGCATAGCCGCATACAAAAACGGCTTCAAGATACTACCACTACTTCTAGCAGCTGGAATAATATCTACAGCAGGACTATGTTTTTCATTCGCTTCTAGTACATTTCCTCCATAAACCAAAACATCTCCTGTAGACACTTCTATGACTAGTGCTGCGGCATTGTAGATTTCATTGCTTCGCAATACTTGATAATGTCGATTAAGGATTTGATTGACATTTTGTTGCAAATTCGCATTTAGAGTGGTGTGTACCAACCCATTGTTGCTTCCATTTAGGACCAGCTCTTGATGTACTTTTTCTAATAAATGCGGAGCTCGTCTTGGAAGTGGTTTAGGCTTTTGTGGCAGTTCTTCTAGTTTTGCCAATGCACAAGTGACACTATCAATCGTATTATTCTGATAAAGTTTATCTAATAATCGATTGCGTTTTTTTTGCAGCTTCACCCGATTTCGTCCCAAGTGAATCAGGCTTGGACTGTTAGGCAAAACCGCTAACATCGCTGACTCTGCCCAAGATAATTGTTGAGCACTTCGCCCAAAATATTTCCATGCTGCCGCATCTAGTCCTACTACATTACCTCCAAAAGGAGCATGAGAAGCATACATCGCCAAAATTTCTTCTTTAGAATACGCCCACTCTAGACGGGTAGCCAATATAATTTCCTTGATTTTGACCCAAATGGTACGGTTAGAGTTCTGTTGGGCGATCCGAATAGTCTGCATCGTCAAGGTACTTCCTCCACTTACTCTGCGACTCTGTTGAGCATTGAGTCGAATAGCTCGAGCTATTGCCCAAATATCTACCCCAATGTGTCGATAATAACGTTTATCTTCAAATGCTATTATTGCTTGTTCAAACTTGTGTGGCACACTATCTGTCTGAGGAAAACGCCATTGCCCATCTTTTGCTATTTTAGCTCCTAACAGCACTCCATTTTGATCAAACAAAACAGTAGATACAGGGGTATCAAAAAGCTGCTTCGGTAAGCAGAAGTAATACCCTATTCCCAGGAGCAGGAATAGAATCAATAATTTTCGATTGTGTTTTTTGAGGAAAGACATACCGTGTATTTTGAATAATTGCGAAGAACCTAATTCTTAAACATACTCTTATTCAAAAATACCTAAAATTTTATCAA
>CAYOJF010000039.1:0-44437 GCA_964404215.1 uncultured Aureispira sp.
GAAAAGTAGTAGAAAAAGGGATTTCATATTATGAATTAAGATAAATTTAAACATGCTCTTAATCCAACAAAGGCAATGCAGCCTTCATTTTAGCTATGATATAATCTGCATCTTCCAGACCAATATAATACCGTACAAAAGTAAGGGGCAAAGGAGAATCTTCTTGTCCTTCTTGATTGTAAAAAGTACAAGTAGGTACTTGCAATGCTTCATATCCACCCCAAGAAACTGCCATCAAAAAAGTATCTCCCAAAGCATTACAAAAGGCTTCCATTTTTTCGATAGAAACAGACTGATACAATACTGAAAATAAACCACCCGCTCCTCTCATTTGTTTTTTTGCCAGCTCATACTGCTCAAAACCTTCTTCCAACGGGTACAATACTTGTTTTACTTGTGGTTGTTCTTTGAGCCAAGCAATCACCTGCTGAGTGGTCTGACTAATACGATCTAGACGAGCTGGTAGAGTGCGTAATCCTTTCAATACTAGCCAAGCATCATTAGGTGATAATACCGCTCCTAAAGTCATGAATTCACCTTCAAAAATTCGTTGAATCATCTTTTTATTCGCACAAATAACTCCAAACAACACATCAGAATGTCCACTTAGATATTTAGACCCAGAATGTAAGACAATGTCAATCCCATATTCAACAGGGTTCTGATAATAAGGCGATGCATAACTATTATCTACAATAGAGACCAAATCATTGGCTTTAGCAAAGTTCGCACAAGCTTCCAAATCTTGTATATTATACGTCAAAGAGTTCGGACTTTCTAGCATCAATACAGCTGTATTCGGTTGTAGAGCTGCTGCTATATTCTGAATCGAACGCCCATCTACAAAAGTGTGTTCTACCCCAAATCGAGCCAATAGTTTTTCAAGCAGCTTTGTTGTCCACGCATAAGGATTTTGTACACAAATAATATGATCCCCTTGTTGGACATTTGCCATAATAGCAGCCGCAATAGCAGCCGAGCCACTCCCCAAAACCAAAGCATCTTCTGTTCCTTCCATCGCTGCGAGTTTCTTTCGCAGAATTTCAGTGGTGGGATTATTCCCTCTACTATATAAGTGTGTTCCTATTTCATTCTGAAACGCCGCTCTAAATTTCTCTACTGTCGGAAAAACAAAGTTAGAAGACTGAATGATAGGTGGAACAGCCGCCCCAAAATAATTTGCTCTATCTTCTCCTAAATGATTCAATATATAAGACCAGTCTTTCATTTTCTTTTTTTGGTTATGATAACAAAACTCCTATTCTCTATGGATTTTATGGTGAAGCTGTTTAAAAAATCTATTTGTAAAAAAAATGAGCAATATTTTTTTGTTAATTGGGGCATGAGCGAGTGAATCTGCAAGATGAATAGCTACCTGTCCCGTGTGAAAATATGAGACTATTCGGCTAATTTTTAACAAAAAGTAACAGAAAAAGATATTTCATTTAGATATGAAGAGACTTTTTAAACAACTTCAATATAAAATTAATACATTTACTGACTAATTTTTAAATATATAGCCAAACCTTACAAAAGTGTTTCTTACTTCAGAGGTTCTTTGGTCACAACCGTTTCCTTTCACTATGAATCTAATTCAAAAAATAAGCTTGTTGGCAGTACTATTAACTAGTATTAGTCACCTACAAGCTCAGGTAGGTATTAATATACTCAACCCTGATACCAGTGCTATATTGCACCTAGAGTCTACTGATCGAGGTTTGTTACCTCCTCGTATGACCACACAGCAACGAGACAATATTTTTTCACCTAAGCCTGGATTAACTATTTTTAACACAGAAGATAGTACATTACAATATTTCACAGGAGACTGTTGGCTACCTACTTGGCAAGAAGACTGTGATGCCTGTATCTTTGATTTTGACATCAGTCGACAAAGTGGCAATATTGATAGAATCATCGGTAATAGTGACTCTACCAAAGTGTACATCAACCAAACCAATGGAAATTCTTCTGTAGGTGTTTATGTCGTCGCAACACTTCCTCAAGGTATTAGTGTTTCTGTTGATAGTGCGATTCTCAATGGCAATGACAGTACATGGCTTCGTGTCACAGCGGATGTTTTCGCTCCTGCCGGTACTTATCCAATTGTCATACAAGCAGCCTGTGATGGCACGATCAAAAGTCAAGTATTCGTCATTACAATTGATCCTTGTATAGAAGTAGATATCATTACTCCTCAGACCAACTATGACCTACAAGCCGCCAATAACTTGCCGACTAGTGTTCCAATCTGTGTGGTGGTTCGTATCCCTCCAGGACTAGAAATGACAAACGATACTACGGCACCTGTTTTTACCAGTGGTAACTTGCACCCTCAATCTAAAGTTGGTATTTTCAATCAAGGGTTGCTATTAGCTCGTGGTGGCGATGGTGGTGTTGGAGCAGGTACACAAGGACAGACAGGAGAAGGAGAAGATGGCACAGACGCACTTGTTCTTACGACTCATACTCACTTGATTAACACAGGTCGAATCTATAGCGGCGGCGGTGGCGGTGGATCTGTTGGGTTTATTGCTACTATCCCAATCCCACAACCTGTCGGTAACTTCAATCTTGGTATTGGTGCTGGTGGTGGTGGTGGAAGTAGTGCCGGAAAAGGAGGAAACCTAAGTGGTGGTTTAGGCTATTATGATCCAGGAGTAGATGCTACTACAGGTATACTAGGACAAGGAGGTCGTGGTGGTATATTAGTTACCCCTATTCGTTTCCAAGTTACCGTAGCTCAATTTACGATTACGCCTTCTGTTTTTGGTGGCAATGGTGGTGAATATGGACAAGATGGTCAGTCTGGTACACTTAGTTTCAATTTAGACGTGACTATTAATATTCCTTTTGTAGGAAATACAAGTATTTTCAACCAAAACTTCCCTGATCCTCCTATTAGCACCTTCCCTGCTGGTGGACAAGCAGGATTCGCGATCAAACGAAATGGAAATACTTTGATTGGTCCTATTGATGGTAACTACCAAATTACTAGTCTCAGGGGTCCCGTAGGAAACTAATTCCAATAATAGTTGGTGTGAGTGACAGTTACAAACCTGTGACACCAACTATGTTAAAGCTAATACAGATTCTTCTTTTGGCAAGTTGTTTGCCAATTTAGATATATTCAAAAATTCACCTATTCTAAATATATTATGTATAAAATAACTCTACTCTTATTTTTTTGTTTGACGTGTATCTGTCAATCCTTTGCTCAAAATTTTGAGGGAATCATTCAAATGCATCAAGAAACAGCCAATGGTATTCACTACGATGTTACTTGGTATATCAAGCAAGACAAAATCGCCTTTGAAATTAGTTCTCAGTCTGCTCGAGGTGATAATAGTATTCGATTTGTCCCTCAGTTAAAATCATCATCCATACTGATGATCACAGGAGATACTAAAAAAGAAATCCCCTTGAAAGATATCAACCCAGAGTATAGTTTTGAAAATCTTCAAACAAAAGTAGTAGATGGTAAAACAAATACCAACTTCACAGAATCTACTCACTATGAGATTTCTACCAATGACATTGTAGCAGAAGTAGAAATTTCTAAAGATATTGATATTAATTTTTCGCAGTATGCTGCCTTCTTCAAAAACGATTGTGGACTATATATTTTGGCAAACTCTAATAAAATAGGCTTCCCTATCAACAGCACAGCTAAAGACAAAACAGGAAAATTGATTTCTAAAACGACTTTCAAAAGTATGCAACGTACCAAAGTAGATGATGCTTTATTTAAATAAGAGCCTATAACATTACTACTCTATTACATAAAAAATCCCATTGAGAATTAACTCAATGGGATTTTTTATTGGTGGTAGTTCAAAAACGACTATTACTATTCTTCGTCTTCTTCTACTTCTTGTCCAAATGTTTTCAACAAAACATTAATTTCTTTGATTTCTTCTCTGTTGTACTTATTTCCTGGATTTTTTAGTAATCCCAAATAGTACTCATAACCTGAATTTTCATTATCCAACTCAATCTCTTCTTCTGCCCAATAAGACAAGTTATTGATCGTGTCATATGCCTCTAGGTGTTCATATACCAAACGAATAGACTTTACGATTGTTGGTTGTTCTATTTCTATAAAGCGTTCACGCATTTCCTTCATTTCTACCACCATTTCTGGAGTAACAGCATTGTGTTCTGCCAAGGCTGCCAACAAATTTTTAAGATGAGCCTGTATTTGAGGAGTAGAAGTAACTTTATCTGCTTTTTTCATAATTATATAAGTATGGATATCATTTCAATTAATGGCACAAATGTACATTATTTTTTGATAATTTTGAATTGTATACGCTCATTTTGTGCCCGACCTTCTTTAGTTTTGTTCAGTGCAATGGGTCTAGATTGCCCATATCCTCTGAATGATAGCCGATCTTTAGCAATACCAGCTGCTGTGAGATAACTAACAATTGTCTCTGCTCTTCGTTTAGATAACATCTGGTTTTTTTGTGGATCCCCTCTATCATCCGTGTGCCCCGAAATCTCGACATGATATTTTTTGTTCATTTGCAATGTACTCAACAAATCATCAATCGTTTTTTGAGCTCCCTGTAGTAGGATTGCTTTTCCCTTTTCAAATTCTACCCCCTTCATGATTACAATCTGTCCCAGATTATACTGCTTGGCTCTGGTTCTAAAATCCATCACTATATGTTGTTCTCTATTCGTATTTGGATAATCAAAAGAACCACAATCACAAGCAAAGTTCGTACTCGTATTGGTCACGCAAATATCATCCAAAAAATAGTAGGCAAAATCTACATGAGGATTCTTAAATTTTTCGCTGGCTACCGCTCCTGTCACTTTCACTTTTTTATCATCTTCGAAATTACCTACAGTCAAAAAACGTTCGCCCCCTTTTGCCTTATACTTGCAGGAAACCTCTACCCACTCTCTATCCGTTAATGGTTTTTTGTTCTCTTTCGTCAGATAAGTAAAAGAGCGTTTGAGATACATTTCGTGATTTTCCTTACACTTGGTGCTAGAAGCCATACATCCTAATGCTCCAACTGCTCGGTTAGAGGACTGAGCTAAGAATACATGTACTTTGATACAGTATGTATTACCTGCCAACATGGGTTGCTTTAGTTCTACCTGTATGTATTCTCTAAAATTTCGTTTGATATAACGACTAGCATAGGCATAAATACCCGCATAGGCATAGCCTGATCGAGCTGCTGCATTCCCCATCTTGTTGAGAGGGACATCTACTGTAGGAGCACTCGCTCGTTTATGATAAAAATCTGGACTAGCATCCGATGGTGAAGACCAAAAGTCAATATTGGTCAACTCACCTAAATCATTAGGCACTTTTCTATACTGCTCAAAACTAGGATTTTTGACCATGTTTTGCAATACTTGTGCTTGTGTATCCATACACAAACATAAAATAAGTGCAATTATACTTAAATGTACGTTTTTCATTCTATTTTTAAAGCTGTTAACCAAATCAATTTATTAGAGGTTGTTGGATCGTCAATGTACTTTTTAGTTTAGACAGGCTCATCCTTCCATCTCACTGCCGCAGTTTAGAGCATATCTATGACAAAGAATAATCTTTCTTTTGTGATAAAATTACTTCTACTCCTATATTCAATAGGACTGCATCAGCATACAAACATAGGGAACTAGCGTAGTCCTTCCAAATTTTATTTATGGATTTGATCACTAATAGTAACCAAAACAGTGTTAAAAAATGAAAAATGTATTTAAAATAGTCAAATGGGGACTTGGTTTAGGCTTACTCTTCTTGCTTTATCTAGTCGGATGTATCGTTTATGGTACTGCTACTGACTTTCAACCACCCGAAAAAACAATTTTGGATATCGAAAAAACTGCTAAAGTATCGCCTTCTGATACTATCAAAAAAGCAAAATTAAGTTTTCTGAATTGGAATATTGGTTATGGTGGATTGGGTGGTAAATCTGATTTTTTCTATGATGGGGGACATTTTTTCTTTAGTGGTGACAAGATGGTTCGTTCGCCACAAGCTTTCGTCCAAGAATATGTAGCTGGTATTACCGATTTTATCCAAAACACTCCTACTGATTTTGTACTATTGCAGGAAGTAGATAGAGGGTCTAAGCGAAGTTATTATACCAATGAATATCAAGAAATAGGAAAAAAATTATCTGACCATCATCGTACTTTTGCTGCTAATTTTGTGGTACAGCGAGTACCGATTCCAATTTGTGAACCATGGAATGTAATGGGGGAAATGAATAGCGGGTTGGCTAGTTATTCTACTTACGAACCTAAGGCAAGTACTCGATTTCAGTTCCCAGGGGAATATGGCTGGCCCAATCGTATCTTCCATCTGGATCGCTGTATGTCTGTACAGCATTTCCCAACCAGTCATCCAGAGGGTAAAGAGCTTGTCGTTATCAATACACACAACTCTGCCTATGATGGGGGAAAACTCAAACAACAGGAAATGGAATATTTCAAAAAGTATGTTTTGGCTGAATACGCCAAAGGTAATTATGTGATTGTAGGTGGTGACTGGAATCAATCTCCTCCTTCTGTACCATTTGATCAAGTCGCCAACGCTCATGGCATCCCTACGGATGCCAAATACAATAGTGGTAATATTGCTGCTGATTTTTTGCCAGAGGGCTGGCAGTGGGTTTATGATATCAATACCCCTACGAATCGAAAAGTCACCGAAAAATTGGTCTACGGAGAGACTTTCATGGTATTGATTGATTACTACCTTGTATCTCCTAATATTCGCCCCCTCAAAATCAAAGGGCATAACTTAAAATTTGCCTACACTGACCATAATCCAGTTTATATGGAAGTCGAGTTACTTGGCTTGCCGATACCTGTAGGGGACTCTGTAGTAGTGGATCACAATGCCATTAATTAGTCCTATAAGAACTCAAAAATCATACTATAAATAATGCAAAATATGGCTCTCCTAGGGAAAATTTCAGGTATATAATAGTATTGGGCTCCAAGACAGAAATGAGTTCTATTTATTGACCTCTCTGGGAATAAAGCAGGAAATAATTACCATATCAAAAGAAGGTGAAGATTAATATTCTAATGTGAACTAAGGATTATAAAATAACATAAGTCATTGATTTACAAATAATATCAAACGCCACTTTTACTTGAAAGTGGAAATGACTTTAGGAGCTAAGCACTTTTGAAGTGCTTAGCTCCTCACTTTATCGCTTTACTATTGATAATTAAGGCGTTTAATCCTTAGTTTACGTTATTCAAAATATCAAATTCATCCTTGTTGAAGATTTCAAATACACTCTTAATATTTTAATATTTTTGATTGGTAATATTATTAGAACATATTTAACAATACAATCACACAAGTAAATAACTCCACTCTAGCCCTCGACTTACTCGACATGGTTTCCCTGCTTATAGTTCAAAGTTCTTAGCTTTTCTAGTACACCAATGCCATTTACTGAATTTTTATCAGACTTCTGTTTAAACCCCATTTTCAATAGCCTCTTCGTATTATCTAGTCATTTAGTTCTTTTTAAATGGTTTCCTTTCTTGTTTTAGAGTTATAAACACCTAAAACACCCCTAGGCAAATAGCTAGTTAACCATTATCAAATCTCTAGAAAATGTACAAAATCACAATCATTTTTTATTTCTTTATTTCTTTTGCGTGTTACGGGCAAGATCATATCGTGTATTTTGATCTTGCAAAAGAAACACTAGACCAAAAAGAAATTCACCTCTTAGATAGTATTTTGAATACACTTCATGAAGAAAGAGACTATATCGTCAAACTAGTAGGGCACACTGATTCGATAGGTGGACTCCAATACAACCAGATTCTTTCTAAAAAAAGAGCTACTTATATTCAAGACTATCTACACAGAAAATCCTCTAGATTTAGTGCCACCATAGACTGGAAAGCATACACTGCCCCCGCACAATCCAATGTTTCTAAACAGGGTCGAGCAAATAATCGTAGAGTCGAGATTTTTTTTGAAAAAATTCCTCTTCAAAAAGATAAATGGGAAATTCAAAGCCAAGTATTTGAATTGAACAACTCCAAATCATACCTTTTACATAGCGACAATGGCTGTAAATTCACTCTAGGTGCAGGTAGTTTCAAAGCAGATCCTAAAGACACCATTCAAGTACGTATTACAGCTTACAATGATCCAGCTGATTTCTTGGCTGGTGGATTACCGATGAGCTACACGAGAGGACAGAAAGAGTTTGCTTATCAATCTGAAAAAATGATAAAAATTGAAGCGTTCAATAAAAATAAGCCTATCGAATTATTATACAAAATAGGATTTGAATGCCCTGATATTGAAGTAAAGGAAGGCTTAAGGTTGTATAAATTTAATGGAACCAATGAATCATTTGTGGATATTGTAACAAAAGAATATCCTGGTATAATGGAAGAGATTGAAACGGATGTAAAGGAACATGTAATCAATAAAGTTTCAAAAAATAAAAATACAGAAGAAGAAATTAGTCCCCCAACAGAAAATAAAGATAAACTTAAACCAGATACTACTAGAAAAGCTGCTTCGGCAACTATTAATCGTTCTTTCTTGACGGCTAGTCCCATACCTAATTGTGACTCTGTATCCCAATTCAATAACATTATGAAACGTGGACGCAAGCTATTGGAGTGGGAAAATACAATTGATTTCCAGCAAGATTTCAATTCTTATACGATTAGATATAATAGTTTTAAGTATGACGGTATGCTCCTAAAATGTCGTAAAAACAACAATGATCTCAACGCCATTAGAACTAGTACGAAAAAACGATTTTTACGTAAGCAACTCCTACTTAAAATAAATGAAACACCCCAAAATTCTGAGTATCTTCCATTAAAAAATACCACTTGGATAGTCCATTATGGAAAAGATGCTAAAAAACTATCCAAAATCAAGAATATATCCGCTAATGATTTTATTATTTCGAAATCTAAAAAAAATTACTTCATTGAATTTAAAGGAGAACAAGAATTTGTAAAATTCTTAGTAAAACCTAAAAAGAAACGAAAAACAGCTCCATTATTCAAAGAATATAGAAAACACTATCTTACTAGAGTGAAAACATTTGACGATAGTATTGCCACAAGATTAGAAAAAACTAAAATACCTGCCCATTTTGACTTCTATAATCTCCTATATACCTTAAATGGATGTACTAATTTAGATTTAAACTTAGGAAATAAGATACCACCTAATCAAAATAAAGATAAACAAGACTGTACTCCTCCAAGAACAAAAGAAGATAAATACTTCATAGACTGGTTGATACACATTAACAATAACTCAGAAAAAATACAAGCAGTAATAGAAGAAATCGAAAAAAAACCAGCACAACACCTTAACTGTTTGTGTGATACCCTAACTATTTCACCTCCTGTACTAGGAAAATGGAGCTATGCGAATACAGGAGTAAGTGATAATAAAATCATCTTCATTGGACTTGGAATTTATAATTTGGATTATGTCTTTGAACTTGAAAAAAAACAGGTGATTTCAAATCCATTATTCGTAACAGTAGCAGGAGATACTGTGCTCAAATGCTGGAGTAACACGATTGATAGAGCAAAACAAAGTGCGATCTGTAAACAACAGGTTTTTACAGTTATTCCAAAATTCAATGGACTGCTTCAGCATAATTTAGGTAATCAGCTATCACTACTCAAAGAAAAAGAAAATATCTTGTTTTTAACGACACCATACAAAAGATATAAGTGTTATATTGACCTTCGTAATCAAAAAAAATTTACTGGTAAGACTTTTATTGTTGAAGAAATTACACAACAAACAAAAACAGTTGATGGGTTACGCAAAGAGTTAGAGAAGACTAAGGAAGAATAACTTATAAAACCAAACTACATCAGATGTTTTAAGAGCATATCTAAAATTATGTTTTTTGATAATGTGAGTACTATTTTTTTGTCTTTGATCCCCAATTTACTTGTCAATGATCCTCACGGACGTGACGGGGGGGCTAGTTGAGACTCATTTTTTGATGATGAATGAAATAAACCCACAGGGTAGAGGTCTAGTAGACCTCTAATAGAATGAACCACAAGTGGATGCCTTAGCACCCTCTACGAGGTTCTCTCCTTTAAATGTTTGCCAAACATTTACTCTTAGAGTTCAGTCGTTCATGAGCAAAAAATAGACGACCTGTCCCCAATTTACTTGGGGAAAAGTAGTAAAAAAAGAGATTTCATATTACGAATTAAGATAAATTTAGACATGCTCTAAGAACTACCTATCTCTAGTACTAAAAGGTAAAAGTAGTCTAAATAATCGACCTACAACTATCGAAAACAATGAAAGAATACTTAGAACAATTTGAAATATTTAATGCCACCGAAATAGAAGATTTTTTAAAATTAGGGCGAGAGAAAAAGTTTAAAGCCAATGATTTTTTTATTGAAGAAGGAGCTTTCTGTCAAGAGATAGGTTTCATTGTTTCGGGGATATTTCGTTCTTTCTATTATTCTGATATAGGAGATCAAATCACCTATTGTTTTCGATTTTCGGAGAGCTTACTTTCTGCCTATTCTTCTTATATCACAGGAAAGGCAACTCCAGAAAATATTCAAGCCATTACGGATGCTACGGTCATTCTGTTCCAAAAAAAAGATTTTGAAGCCTTACTATATTCTAATCCCAAATGGTTATTAGTATCCAAAATTATTGGGGATCAGGAGTATCTAGAAATGGAACAAAGAGTATTCACACTACAGAAAGATAGAGCCGAAACTAGATATAGAAATCTATTAAAAGATCATCCTGAATATTTACAACTAATCCCTTTGCAATACATTGCTTCTTACCTAGGTATCACGCAAAGACACCTCAGCAGAATACGAAAAGAAATCGCGAATTAGACAAATGTCCTTTCCTCTTTATTAAATATCGTTTTCCTTTGTGTTTTATTCATTTATCAAATAACACATGAAAAAGATACTAATCATTAATGGACACCCTAATCAGAATAGTTACAACTATGCCCTAGCTGATAGCTACGAAAGTGGAGCATTAGCCTCTAATGCTAGTGTTAGCAAAATCAATATTGGTCAACTCCAATTCAATCCTAATTTAGAGTTGGGATACGAAAAAAGAATGCCCTTAGAAAATGACCTACAAGAAGCACTCGAAAAAATAAAAGCAGCCCAACATCTTGTTTGGGTTTTCCCAATGTGGTGGTATGGATACCCTGCTATTATGAAAGGGTTTATTGATAGAATATTTTTACCTAATATCGCTTTCAAGTATACTGACAAACCTTTCCCCGAAAGGCTATTCAAAGGAAAAACTGCTAGAATCATTCTCACTGCGGATTCTCCACAGTGGTACAACAAATGGATTATCGGTAATCCAACCATCAATCAATTGAAAAGAGGAACCTTAGAGTTTTGTGGTATTAAACCTGTAAAAGTGACTTACATAGCTCCTATCAAAGACTCAACCGATATTTTTAGGCAAAAATGGCTTCAGAAAGTCAAGCAATTGGGAATACAGTTGAAATAATGTAACTTCAATGAAATAAAAACAATACCTCATGAAATACTTATCCATTTCTCTTGCTTGTATCCTACTTTGGAGCTGTGGGGATAATAAACCTACACAAAGTCCCATCTTACAAAAACATGAACAAGTTGTCCTAGCCTTTTGGAAAAATCACTCTGCGGAGGTGTTAGACTTTTTCTTAGCGTATCGTGACCTTAATGAAAAATGGATAGAAAAATTCGCAAAAAGTTCTACTCAACTAAATACTCGCACCACCTTAGATACCATTGTCCAAACAGATGAATTAGAAAGCCTGGTCTCTTCGGTTGATCCCTCCTACTTCATGTATTACGAAATTCATGTAGGAGAATTGAATGGGCTATCTACTGACAGAACATTCCCTACGAAGTACATTAACTCTAATTATGAACAATACCTCCCAGGACTTACTTATGGGATACCTGATTTCCATCAAGATGGTATCCACGTACAATTATATGGATTCAATGACCCTAACATAACTACCAATCCTGAAATTGGTTACAACTCTATCAAAATTGAAATTCAAGACAATTCAGCTGAATCTTCCATTTTTTTTAGGCTAGATCCTATTGCTAAAAGGAGGTAAACATTGAAGTTATTTAAAATAAAAACAGACTAATTATGAGTACTATTACTCCAATAGAAAAATATACAAAAGAAACCTTTTCTTTTATGATGAGAAATGGGGTGACTGCCACTCATGATGTTTATTCTATTGGGCAGGGAACAAAAATAGTCGTCATTATTCAGGAGTTACCAGGAATAGGCCAAGAAACATTAGCTTTAGCTGACAAATTTGTAGCACAAGGATATAGCGTCTTTTTACCTCATTTATTTGGTTCAATTGGAAAATTAGCTACTGCAAAAAACCTAGTTCAGGTACTCTGTATGCAGCGAGAATTTAAAATCTTTGCCAAAAATGAATCCAGTCCAATTGTAGATTTTTTGTCAGGACTATGTACTTCTCTCAAAGAAAGGCATTCTGTAAAAGGAGTTGCGGTAATAGGAATGTGTCTAACAGGCAATTTTGCTATTTCACTTATGGCCAATAAAGCCGTCCTAGCTGGTTTTGCGAGTCAACCTTCTATGCCTATTCTGAATCAAGCCTCTTTGCATATGAGTTCAGGAGAAATCAAACAAATAAAAACCAATATTGATAAAATAGGTGCTATGCATTGTGGTAGTTTTGAGCAAGACAAATTCTGTACTCACAAGAAAATGCACCTACTAGATAAAACATTTAACGAAGGAGATAAAAAGAGAATCATCTTTCATGAAATTCCTGGAAAAGGTCATGCTATCCTGACACGGGATTTTGTTGACGAAAAAGGACACCCTACTCACCAAACTTTAGAAAGTATTTTTGAATACTTTGATGAACAACTTCTGTAACAAATTCCCCCTCCTCATCTACTTTTTTTATTTTTTTGAAAAATAAACCGCACTTATTATCTAGATTAAATCTAAATAAATATATTTACCCTTATTTTCCATCATTTAAATATCAAAATACATGATTAAGCAATTGATTGTAATGTTTTTTTTCTCCTGTTTCCTCATTTCTTGTGGGAATACAGAGCAGACAGAAAATACTACTCCAGTTACCGAAGAAACAAGTAAAGAGATTACACTCTATACACACCGCCATTATGATACAGACAAAACTATATTTAAGAATTTTGAACAAGAAACTGGGATTAAAGTCAATGTAGTAAAAGCAAGTGCGGATGAACTCATTCAAAAAATGGAGAGTGAGGGTGCTCAGTCTCCTGCTGACTTGTTATTGACAGTTGATGCTGGTCGATTGGTAAGAGCAAAAATGAAAAATTTACTACAGCCTACTGATTCAAAAGTGCTTCAAGAAAGTATCCCTGCTTATTTGCGTGATAGTGAAAACCATTGGTTTGGTCTGACCAAAAGAGCTAGAGTAATTGTCTATGACAAAACTAAAGTTAAGCCAGAGGATTTATCTACCTACGAAAACTTGACAGAAACTAAATGGGCTAAAAAATTATTAATTCGTTCGTCTAGTAATATTTACAACCAATCACTCTTAGCTTCCGTAGTTGCTAATCAAGGAAAAGAAGAAGCAAAAAACTGGGCCGCAGGACTAGTCAAAAATTTTGCTCGCAAACCCAAAGGAAATGACAGAGATCAAGTAAAAGCTATTTTGGCTGGCGAAGGAGAACTGGCTATTATCAACACTTATTACTTAGGGAAATTACTTAATTCTAAAGACCCTGTAGAAGTAGATGCTGGAAATGCTGTCGGTATCTTTTTCCCTAACCAAGAAGATAGAGGAACTCATATCAATATTAGTGGAATTGGAATTGCTAAACATGCTCCCAACAAGGATAATGCTATCAAATTCATTGAATATCTAGTTTCTAAAGATGTACAAGAAAGCTTTGCTAAAGCGAACTATGAATATCCTGTTAATGTGGAAGCAAACTATTCTGAGCTACTTAAGTCTTGGGGGGAATTCAAAGAAGATCACTTACCTTTAACCAAACTTGGTGAATTAAATAAAGAAGCGGTCATTATTTTTGATGAAGTTGCGTGGGACAAAGGTCCCAATTCTTAGCTAAGCACTCATGCTCCATAGAATCAAACACATAAAACGAGATTTTAGCCAATGGTCATTGTTTACAGTAACCATTGGCCTTTTTGTGGCTATACCTATCTTTTCCATCCTCATTTATCTGTTTGATGGCTTTGGTGAGATGTGGCATCATATTGTTTCTCACTTCCTATTTGACTACATCCAAAATTCATTGTGGCTACTCATCGGCACAGGGTTACTTTGTTTTTTCTTTGGCACTACAACTGCTTGGATAGTATCCAATTTTGAATTCCCATTCAGAAAATTAATCCAATGGGTATTATTCATCCCTCTCACTATTCCATCTTATATCATGGCTTACACCTATGTTGGTCTATTTGGCAATGGAGGTAGTTTGATAAGATGTTTTCAAGCGATTGGGATTCCTATTGTCAAGATAGATATGATGAATATTTATGGCTTAATTTGGATACTAAGCTGTTCACTCTTTCCCTATGTTTACGCCAGCAGTAGGGCTGTTTTCTTATCGTTCCCTAAAGAAATGCGAGAAGCTAGCAGTCTATTAGGAGCATCTAATTGGCGTCATTTCTATTCGATTGCATTACCACTTGCCTCCCCTGCTATCATTGGTGGGTTATTCTTGGTTTTCATGGAAGTACTCAATGATTATGGTGCTGCCAAATATTATGGGATCAACACCTTTACTACAGGTATATTTCGATCCTGGACAATGCTGGAAGATTTGCAATCTGCTGTCTACTTGTCAGCTATTTTAATTCTGCTAGTTTTTCTAATTTCAAGTCTAGTCAATTGGCAACGGGGGAAAAAATCTTATGTTATATCGCAAAGCAATTCTACTCCAAATTCATCAACAAGAAAGGAACTAAAGGGAAGTAAAAAAATATTCTGCTTATTTATATTGATGATACCCATTGTATTTGGTTTTTTACTTCCTATGGGGCAACTCATATATTGGGCAGTATTGACTTGTGATACTATGTTCAATATGGAATTGTTCTGGATTGCTTTAGAAAGTATTAGTGTAGCAGCTATTGCAACTCTTTTTATTATTCTAGTTGCCTTATCTCTAATTTTCTTTTCTAGATGGAATGCAGTAAAAGGAATTCACTTCTTCAAAAAAATTGCAACAATTGGTTATGTTATTCCAGGTGCTATAATTGGTATCGGAATTATTAGAAGTAGTCAATCTATCATCAACTTTTTTGACAACAACCTCAATATTGAAATAGGCTATTTGTTTTACGGAAGTAGTACCATTTTAATTTATGCGTACATCTTTAGATTTCTAGCAGTTGCTTACAATCCTTTAGAAGCAAATTCTCTAAAGGTAGGAAAGTACTTATCCGAATCTTCTTATTTACTAGGCATTAGCAAATTGAAAACGCTTCTCAAAATTGAACTACCGTTACTACAAAATGCACTTATAGGAACCGCTCTCATAGTGCTGATTGATATACTCAAAGAGTTGCCTCTAACACTAATACTGAAACCTTACCACCTTCAAACCCTTGCAGTCAAAGCATATGAATACGCAGAGGATGAACGAGTTGCAGAAGCAGCTCTACCTGCATTAGTATTAATACTTCTGACTATATTAATTATGCTTTCCGTTCAGCTTCTTCATTCCAAATTTCAAAAAGAGACTTCTGAAACGAAACGGTAATAGTAGCTATTAATCTCACAAATATAAATCATATGCCTCCTATTCTAGACATACAAAACCTTTCCAAATCCTATGATGGGAAAAAACTTGCGATTTCTGATTGTAGTTTTCAATTAGAACGGGGAAAAATATGTGCCATTGTTGGTGAGAGTGGTAGTGGCAAGACAACTTTACTTCGTTTGATTGCAGGGCTAGAAAGACCTAATGAGGGGTCTATCAAAATTAATGGAACCATAGTCAGCAATGACGCACTCATAGTACCACCACAAAAAAGAGAACTTGGTTTTGTTTTTCAAAATTTTGCTTTATTTCCCCATTTAACCGTCGAACAAAATATCGCCTTTGGCCTAAAAAAGAATAAGGCTGCAACCATAGAACAAGTATTGGAACTCACCAAAATGAGAGGGTTTGAAAAGTCTTATCCTAATCAACTAAGTGGTGGACAAAAACAACGAATAGCATTAGCAAGAACGATAGCTCGACAACCCAAGTTATTATTATTGGATGAACCTTTCAGTAACTTAGATGCTAATCTCAAATCTGAATTACGTCAAGAAATCAAAACTATTGTCAAGCGATTAGGGGTAACGATGATATTCATTACACATGACATTATGGATGCCATTGATATAGCCGAGAAAATAATCCTCCTTAAACAAGGAGGAATTGTCGCCTATGATTCTATAGAAAACTTCCCTAAGAACATTCAAAATAAAGAAGTCCAACAACTCCTATCTGATCTAAAGAATACCACTAATCAAACCTTGGATTTCTTAAATAAAAAATAATATGATTACTCCTCCTCCTCTAATAGTGATAACTCTACTTTCTGGATTTCAAAGTTATTGAAGCCATCTATACTCACCAAAGCAATCTCTTCCATCTGCAACAACTCTAGTATTGCCAAAAATCTAAAAATAGCATGCAGGCGGTTTTCGCAACCTGTAAAAACCTGTGCAAATGCCATTCGTCCATCTACATCAAAAGCACCTAGGACATAATCTCTGCTCTGTTCTATTGTGTAAGTGTATCGAACGACGGTATGAATAGTCTTTGCCTCTCTATATTTGAACTCAAACATAGCTGATTCGTAAGCTTTTAGCAAACTGAACAAAGAAAGGTTTTCTAGCTCTGCATCTGCCATAGCTTGATTAGCTATCTGTTGGATTTCATTTATAATATTTCCTCGTTGCCACTTCGAAGCTTGTGTCTGCTCTAGATCTCTCAGTTCAGACATAATATCTTTGTAACGCTTATACTCCAACAATCGCTCTACCAACTCCTGTCGAGGATCTATCTCATTACCTTCAGCGTCTATCTCCTTACGGGGCAACAACATTTTTGCCTTAATCCGCATCAGTGTAGCAGCTACTAATATAAACTCCGAAGCCACATCTAAATCCAACGATTCTCTAGCTTGTAGATAAATCAAAAATTCATCTGTAATATCTGCTATTGGAATGTCATAAATATCGAGTTCGTCTCGTTCTATAAAAAACAGCAATAAATCAAACGGTCCCTCAAATTCGGGTAACTTTATTTGGTAGGTCAAAGTGGTTAAATGTCAGTTTTGGAATATGCTACGAAATATGTACTTTTGTAGCTCGTACAAAATTAACAAAAAATACAGCAAACTCATGCAGTTGAAAGATAAAATAGACGCACAAAAATTACCAAAACATGTTGCAATTATTATGGATGGTAATGGACGGTGGGCCAAACAAAAAGGAAAACACAGGGTTTTTGGGCATCAAAATGGAGTACAATCTGTCCGTGATGTGACCGAAGCAGGGGCTGAATTAGGTATCGAATATATGACACTCTATGCTTTTTCGACCGAAAACTGGAATAGACCCAAGCTAGAGGTTATGGCACTGATGAAACTACTGGTTCATACCATTCGGAAAGAGGTCAAGACACTCAACAAAAATAGCATTCGCTTGCAGGCTGTTGGCAATCTTAAAATGCTACCTAAAGATGCTTACAATGAGTTGATGGAGGCGATTGAAGCCACTAAAAATAATACTCGCATGACCTTAGTATTGGCACTAAGCTATAGCTCTAAGTGGGAAATAATCGAAGCGGTCAAAAGAGTAGCAACACAAGCCAAAAAAGGTGAAATAGAAATAGAAGATATTGATGAAAATTTATTTTCTTCCTCTCTTTCGTCTAGCGGTATCCCAGATCCAGAACTCATGATTCGTACCAGTGGCGAAACACGTATTAGTAATTTCCTATTGTGGCAACTAGCCTATGCAGAGTTATACTTCAGTCCTGTTTTTTGGCCAGACTTCCGCAAGGAAAATTTCTACCAAGCGATTTATGACTATCAGAATAGAGAAAGAAGATTTGGCATGACTTCAGAACAAATATCAGAAACCAAATCTTAAAGCATATTCAAGTACTAACTTCAAGCTTCAAATGCTTGATTTAGAATTGAATAAAAATACACTAAATATGAAAATCACCTTCTCCTCACAACTGTTATTATTCCTTTGTTTGCTCCTAACCACTACAGCCCATGCACAATACAACCCTGGAGCTGGATTAGAAGTAGTTTTTGGAGCTATGATAGTAGGAGCCCTTTTGGTATTTGCACTTGTTGTTTTCATTATTGTCAAAATTATTTCCAAGAAATAAAACCTTCTCCATAAAGATTACAGAAGTAAGTGATTCTGATTGAACTTTCTCTGGCATTATTTGTGTTATTATTCTAATATCTACTAGTATCAAAAATCTAAAATAACTTCTTTATTATAACCTATAAATAAATCAATATCCCTATGCGAATTTTTATGTTTACCGCTATGCTAATGGCGAGTCTATTTTCTGGAATCTCTGCCCAAACATTTGATGAACCTGTCGAATATATCAATTTTTTTAGTCAGGAATTTGAAGTGATGTATGACCTACAACTTGAATACTCTTCTTTTTTGGTACATACTTCTGATGACCAAGTCAATATTAAGGGCAAAGAACTTAATAGTGCTACACAAAAAATCCATGATAAATTTCAAGGGGTTACTGCTTATGAAAATGACCGAGATATAAAAGCAAATGCAGTGGCGGTACTGGATAAAATGCTAGAAATTAGTAATACCGATTATTTTGATCAGGCAGCAAAAAAAGCAGGTTGTTTAGACTGTTTTGCGACTATTCTGGAACGTACCAAAATGGCTGATAAAGATAATAAGGTACTTGGTAAAGCAATGGACAAATTGGTCAAAAGTATTGACGACTTTGCTGCCGACAACAATATTACTATGGAGGAAGGTGATAAAGAGAGAGAAAGCCTATTAGGTAAAATCAATCGTATCAACGACTATATTACAGAACTTGATTTAGCCGTATTGGAAGTACAATATGCTAGTACAGCTATCATTGATGCACTGAATGCAGAAGATCCAGCAAAGGCAAAGGAATTGGTCAAAGAGCTTTCTAAAGCAACAGCCAACGCTTCTAAAAGATTGAAAAAAGTAGAGCGTATCAAAGAAGATGCAACTGCTATTGGTCAAGCAGAACGTCTGATTGGTTTCCACAAAGATGGGATCAAAAATATCTATGGAAATATGGTAGGAGCATTTGACAAAAAAGGTCAAATTATCAACTCAAAAGTAGACGCTTACAACAAAGCTAGCAACAAACTGAACCAAGGAGTAAACACTTGGAATAACAAATATCAGTCTGCTAAGTTTAACCTACAACAACGTCACGTACCAAAACCAAAACAACAATACAAACGCTCTTAAGCTGCTACTCCTTTGAGTATAATAATCCTATTATTCTGAAAGCCAAATTCTATCCATTTTGATAGGATTTGGCTTTTTCTTAGGAATCTAAGAAACTACCTAAAAACAACTCCAATATTAAAGGATATGCAAATTCTAAAAACACACTATCATCCCAGTATCACCACACTAGATGAAAAATCAATCTTCACGAGACTAGCTACTAGAAGTATTGTTCTTCAAAACGAATTGATTCTATTATTATACACTGCTAGGTATGATGACTACAGTCTCCCTGGAGGAGGTCTAGATTTGAAAGAAGATAAAATCGAAGGAATGCGAAGAGAACTTCAAGAAGAAACAGGTGCTCAAAACATTAGAAACATACAGCCTTTTGGAGCCTATGAAGAATACCGACCTTGGTACAAACCTGACTATGATATTCAACACATGATTTCCTATTGCTATACCTGCGAAATAGATAAAGAACTAGGAGCTGCTAGTATGGAGTCTTACGAAATTAAGAATGGCATGAAAGCTCTGTGGATAAATATTAATGATGCTATTCAACACAATGAAAAGACCATGAACAGCAGCACTAAAAAAGGAATGTCTATTGAACGAGAAACCTTTTTATTAAAACTCATTCTGGAAAGAAAAAATCAAATCTAAATCCTTTCTCTAGAATAGATACTTTGAATTACTCAACTTAGGGAAGTTTATTTCGAAATAAGGTAAATCTAAGCACACACCCCCTTAAGCTTTACAGTTGTTTTTGTACCTTTATCGAATACAAAAGCTAAAAAAAATCTATGAAAAACAATATAATATTCCGCCAACTCCGATATATCTTTGATTGGAACGAAGTACAAATGATAGCTATTTTTGCTCAAGCAGAAATGGAAGTAGCTAAAGCCACTATCACTGCTTGGCTACATCGAGAAGAGCACGAAGAATATCAAGAAATACTGGATATTGAACTAGCTGCTTTCCTCAATGGGGTTATCAATCAAAAAAGAGGTAAACGAGAAGGGCCACAACCTGCTCCAGAAAAAAGACTCAATAATAATATCATTTTCAGGAAACTCAAAATTGCTCTCAACTATCGAGACACTGATATTCTAGAAACCTTCCAACTTGTTGGATTTACGATTAGTAAACATGAGATTAGTGCCATATTTAGAAATCCTAAACAAAACCAATACAAAGTATGTCAAGATCAATTTTTACGCAATTTCCTGCATGGACTGCAACTAAAATATCGTCCTAAAAAAGAAGTTACTGAAGAAAAAAAAGATTCCAATGAATGAAATAATTGATGAAGAGATACCCAACAATGAGAAAAAACACCAACTTAACCCTTGGCAACTTCGAAAGGTAGTCATTCAACGTACAGAAGAATTTCTAGAACAACAAATTCCCAAAAGTGAGATCCTAGATACTCTAGTAGTAGAATATGGAAAAGTAGAAGAAACGTTAATTGCAAAAGTTATAGCTGGAACACTTTCTAAATCAGATCTAAAAAAATACACCCTATTTAAAAATTCACTTTTTGCACTACTAGTATTCTCTATTTTAGGTACTACTTATAGCTACTACAATTCCTTTTTAAATAGTAATTTCAATCCTATTTTAATCATCTTCTTTATTATTTTTCTCTCAATTGACATTTCTCTAATCTTAGGATTAATTAAAAATCGTGGCGAAAACCTATACAGCATATTATTTATTTCTGTATTTAAATTTTCTGATGTACTTAGTTTATTCAATGAGGCACACCAAATCACTATTCCCTTTGTAATTTTTAATCTTGGATTATTGCTGCAATTTATTCTTGCTCTAACTTATAAACAAAAAGCATTTCCTAGTCTAACTTATAAAGGAGTTAAAAAGGATGCTACAGGAGCATATGAATTTTAATTAAATACCATTTTCATTAACTAAAAATCTCCTAAACAACTATTGTCTAGGAGATTTCTCTATAAAGGTTATATCCAAAATTTCAACTATTTCTTTTCCTTGCTCAAATCGAATCGATAAATCAAATCCCCTCCAAAATAAAAGCCTGCATTCATTTCTGGATTAAGTCTATTACGATTATCTCCCTGTACTGGAAAAGTCAATACCTGAGCTCCTATAATATCGCCAGAATCATACAATCCATACTCTGTCGTATCAAATCCAGCTCGTAACCTCAAAAGTAGGGCTTTATCTAGAAATGCATAAGAAAGATAAGCTCCCACTCGGATCGATTCTTCTTGGACATAAAGAGCTTGTTCTCTAGAAGCCAAATCATAAGCTTTGACAGAAGTCAATAAATCTGCTCCCACACTAAAATTGCCTACAATTGTATAATTAATATCTGCTCGAATTGGCAAAACAGCATTAATAAAAAACTTCTTATTTCTGGATCGATACCAAACTCCTAACAATGGTGTCACTGTACTACCATGATTTTCAGAAGAGACATATACCCCAAACTTAATTTTCCACAGTTCTGAGACTTGGTATCCCCATAATGCCAAACCTCCAAACTGAAAATCTTGCAGTCCTATTTGATTAAAATTGGATGCAACTTTAGGTAGTAATAAATAAGTTGCTTTCAATTTTTTCGAGTGTGTATACTTAATACCTAGATTAAGTCGTCCCATTATTAGGTTTTCGGAACGACTGCTCCCACTTAACAAATTTAAGTTCGTATTTTCAAAAGTAAAGCCTGTAATAAATACAAGATTTTTGCTTGCTCTAATCGGATAATATAGCTGTACCTGTTGATTAAAAACATCCGTTTTATAATCGTTCTCGACATTCCCTAATGTTGTGTTATTAGAAGACATTCTTATGATATCAACATAATCTTGTGCCTGTAACTGTGATCCTAATAGTAATAATACGATTCCAAAAAAAATAATCTTCATAGCCCTGTATTTAATAGACGCTACAACAGTAAAATTGATTCCAAAAAAAATAAGTCCGAATAAAAAGAAAAATGTCCTTTAGCCCTGATGTCACTTCCTTCTTAATGAATTTCACAGTCATAAATATCTGTAATTAATAAATTTATTTATTTAACTGATAAAGCAGCAAAACATAAATGTTTCGAAAATGTTGCCTCATTTAAAATGTAAATAAACACATAATTCACATAAAATATATTTAATCCAATTAAAATCAACAATTTACATTTGTCTATAAATTAAATAAATATATACCATAAAGTTTATTTATACATAATAGGTTATATCTATACTATAATCTCTCACTTACTCCATTTACATGAGTACCTAAATACAAATAGAGGTTAGTACGATTAATCGCACTAACCTCTATTGAGAAAATTAAATTGGTACACCAAAAGGTGCCTACTATTTAGTTATTAAACATTATAGCATATTTTCTATTTGTTCTAATAATTGTTCTATATCAGATGTATCCTCAATATCTCCTGTATCTTTTGCAGCTTTGAGTGCCGCCTGCCCTACTTCTTTTGCCTTAGCATACTCTTTCATTTTGTAAAGCAAATTTGCTTTAGTATCCAAATTAAAGGCATTACTGTTGATACCAATAGATCGGTTGATCCATCCTAAAGCCATTTTCAGTACTTTAGGATTATCTTCTTGTTCAAAAACCTCCCATGCAACTGCATTAAGTATATCCCATTCATTTGTCAGCTTAAGGTAACGGTTTCTTTTTTTCTCAATTACCTCACTTGTTGCAGTCTGTTGAGCTATCAAATAGTCCATATAGGCCTTAATTTCTTTTTTTTCATTAGGGAAATAAGCCAATAACATTTTCAACAAAGCCTTACGCTCTCTTTTATCTTTTATGGTAGATATACCATATGCTCCATTATTTTTTGCCATGCTAAGACACTCTTCCATCATTGGAGCTTGTAAGGAAGCTTGATAAGCGGGTTTATTTTGCAAGAAAAACTGAGTATATGGACTCATAAAATCTTCAAATGAAGCAGTTATTTCGCCTATAAATTCTAAGTTCTCTTTCGTTACTTTTTCTTCCATAGAAAGCCCTTTCCAATACACACCAAACACCTCTTCTATTTTATCCACTTCATAAGCCTCTTGCAATACTCCTAGATAATTCTTCAAAAAAGCCTTATCTGTATTCCCTGCTTCATACTTTTTATGAAAGGAAATGATTTGCTTGCTAGGATCCGTTGCAACACTATTCAGTGCAATCAGCCCCTCTACATCTCTTGCTCCAGTACCTTTGTGCATCAATTCTCCTTCGGGTGATAAGTACAGTAAGGTCGGATAAACCATTACTTTGTATTTTTTCCCAAATGCCACTCCCTCTTTGCTTTCCATGTTCATCTTGTAGGAGATAAACTGTCTATTCATTGACTCCCCCAATGCTTCATCTGTGAAAACATTTTTAGCCATCCATTTGCAAGGACCACACCACACCGTATAGGCATCCACAAAGATGGGCTTATTGTTTTTCTTAGCCTTTGCTAGTGCTGCTTCCCAAGTGCCTTCTTCAAACTGAATTCCATTTTTTTGTGCTAATATCAAATTTGTTCCTCCTATCAAAAACAAGAGTAACAGTAAGCTATTGTATTTCATTTTATTTGTATTTGTAAAAAACAAAATAGTATTGATTACTAAAGTTGTTTTTATCCTTATTTTACAAAACAACCATAATTCTATTATGTTTTTTTGTTTCTCTATGTTTAGAGTATACTTAATAACTGATGTTACGCACTATTCAAATAGGTTTGTAGAATAACAGTTAGATATTAGATAAGAAGTCGTTTTACAATGTTGAATGCCTAACGTGCTATTGTACGAGCATTAAGCATTCAAAATTAAACATTAGACTAGGAACAAACTCTAAAAGCCCACCCCGTTGCTAGTTTTCAATAGGGCTATTATTCGTGCGTAACATCAGTTAATAATATTAAGTACTAATAATACTATATAAAACTCAATTTCACCTAGTATAATATACAAATAATACTTAAAATGAGGTTAAATATTCTTTATCAAAACAAATAGTTGGTTATCGTCCAAAAAAAAATTACTTTTGCAAGGATAAGCCCTGTCACTTGCTAGACAAGCTAAACAGGGTATTTTTGACAAAAAAGTTTAATAACAGATGGCTGTTAAAATTCGTTTACAGCGCAAAGGGCGCAAGAAAAAACCATTCTATCACATTGTAGCAGCAGATGCTCGTGCACCTAGAGATGGTAAATTTGTCGAGAAAATCGGTACTTACAATCCACTTACAATTCCAGCGACTATCGATTTGGATTCAGAGGCGGCATTGAAATGGCTTCTTAATGGAGCTCAACCAACCGATACTGCTCGTGCAATTCTTAAGTTCAAGGGTGTTTATTACCGTAAACACTTGCAACGTGGAGTCTCTAAAGGAGCTTTCGATCAGGAAGTTGCTGACAAAATGTATCAAGAATGGCTTGAGTCTAAGGAAGCTAAAGTCGAAAAACGTAGACAAGAGCAAATCGATACGCTCGAAGCTCGTCGTAAGAAAATCTTTGGTGTAGCTCCTGCTAAACCTGTTGTAGAAGAAAAAGTAGAAGAGGTAACTCCTGAAGCTGAAGCAACTACTACAGAAGAAGCTCCTGCTGAAGATAATGCTGCTGAATAATTTATTTTATACCAGTAGACATTGTTCTTAAAAAAATGCCCTTCAAATTATATTTGAGGGGCATTTTTAATAGAAGTTGTTTAGTGATTCTGTATGTAGTTCAAAATTATCTTTTTGGTAAGCACCAATAGAAACCTTAAACAACTTTGGAGCCTGTTTAAGTAATCTCACAAAAGAAATCGTAGAATGAAAAGAGGATGGCTTTTAGTAGTTTGGAGGCAAAAAACGTAGCTTTAGCGGGCTAAAGCGAGGCTTTTTAACGATCAAAATGCGAAAAGTAGGCTTTTTTTACTGCGGGAACATTTGTGTGATTACTTAAGTTCTTCCAAATCGTTAATTTTTAAACAGGCTCTCATAACGATCTTTATTGCTTCAATATATCTCTTATTATTTTAAGATGATGTTCCGTGTGAATAGTCACAAATTGAACAGCATTCCGTTTGTTCAAGTTTCCAAAATATGGATGCTTAAAGAAAGCATTCTTATCAATCAATTCTATTTGAGCAACAGCTTTTCTTGCTTTCGTCAATAAGTCTTCCAAATATACTTTTTCAAATAAATCTTGTTTGCTAACCACATACTTTGGTGCCTTTCCTACACCTCTAGGTATATATCCTGTTGTCTTGATAAATAACCACTTTCCACTAAACTTTGGTGTGTAATCTTTGGGATCCGATTGATCCAATGCTCCAACAATTCCACTCACTACTTGTAGTGTGTGATCTATCTGCCACCCAATAGTTGATGCCGTTATCTTATCATTACGTTGATCTCTGCGTGGTATATAAGACTCTAATTCCACTAATTTCTTGAGTAATTCCATTTTACCAATTACTTTTTTTCTTCAAAAGAGACTCTTATTTTCTTTAGGTTTCTCCTTTTCTTAACTTCAATTACATAATTATTACTACCCAACTTACTCCAGTCACCTTTCCAAATTTCTTCTCGTTGTTTAGTTTTATTATTCTGGACATAGATCTTTAGATTATCTTCTCGGTTCACATATACCACTGTACTATAATTACCTTTATTCTGGCTACTTACTTTAGATGGAAGCTGTTGTGTGTGAACAACCTTATCTCCTACCTCAATTAAATACTGCCAAGTTATAGTAGTATCCTGTAGAGCAAATCGTTCTAATGTAAATTGTTCTAAATTTACCCTTACATTTTTATTCCAAAGCTGATTAGGTGCGGTCCAACTTTCATTGATTACCGTACTCAACGTATCTCCATTTTTATTTCTTATAGCAGCACTGAAAGTTATTTTATCTTTACTACCCAACAAACGACTAGGAATAAGAATCGTCGCCTGAATGCTATCTCCTTTGATATGAAACCCTTCTTCTCCTTCTCTAGATTTTATATTACCAGTATATCGATACTCTTCGAAAAGAGTTCCATTCTTCATAACCTTCAGAAATAGTCGCTCTCTATTCGAACTAAATAAATTAGGTATTTCAGCTACAATATTAAATTGGTGACCATAGTTATCATTCAAAAAGCCTGGTTTGGCATTTAAAAAAGCTAACTCTATATCCTTCTCACCATATCTATTGATCGGAACCACCTCTTCAATTAGATTAAACTTATAGTCAAGTACCAAACCTAGTTTTACACGAATTTCTTTCTCTGATAATTGGCTGTAAGGAATAAACACCTGAATTTCATCCATTACCTTCGCCTTCTTAACAATGTAAGGATGTTTACTAAATGCAATATCGGGATTAGTTTTATCATTAATAATAAATGCCGTACCTGTGGATGGTCCTAGATCTAACTCCAAATCTGTTGGGTTATCTAATCGGGCTACCTTATAGTCCATTGTCACCAAGACTCCATCTACCCCCTTGTATCTATAATCCTGTGCTACCCTTGAATTGACCTGCTTAGCTAAAGCACCAAATTGGATGGGAGCATGCAAGAAATAAGGGGCTGCTTCTAATACTTCGTTATCTGCTCCTTCAAACTTAAACTTTACAATAGCTGTCGTGTTATCCCATGCGTAGAAAGGAATGAAATAACTCAAAACACCTCTTTTTTCTAACGGAAATTCAACTCCAACTGTAGGTGTTTCTGCTGTTGCAGATTCATAATACTCCAGATCCAAGCGACTTCCATCCTTAGCATAGGTCTCTAAAATAGGAAGCATCTTTTTACCTACATAAGCTTTCGACATGTCGTACCGTACTTGCCAACGCACCCCTTTTCGCTTATATTCAGTTGTCTTTCCTTTATTGTATATAGTAATGGGTTGTATAACCGCCTCTGTTTGATTAATAGTAAAAGTTAGTTCCTTGATACTACCAAACATTTTACCATAAACTTCATCTGTAAAATCTCCCGCTGATTTAAAATTATCATAAGTACCTAACCATACTTTTGCTAAACCATCCTTATCATAAAAATGCCATTGCAAGGTATCATGCTGCAAGATGTAAAAAGCTATTTTCTGAGGTGACAACGAAAATGTATTCCAAGTTACATCAGAAGTATAGATAGCTTGAGTACTATTATTCACACTGAATTCAAAAAATGGGTCGGGAGCTCTATCTACAACATTATTTGTTTGATCATAAGGGAGCAATGTTTCCTTAACTTTCCCTCTTTTTAGGTCGATATTAATAGCATAGCGTCTAGGCTGCATAAAATTAATAACGGTATCTACTTCTCCTTTGTCATACAAATCGCAAATCAAACCAACATTCTGCTGCCATCCTTCCTCCAAATCAATAAGGCGATAAGGAATAAAAAGATAGAATTGTTTTTGCTGGCCATTGGTGGTCACAAAAAAGCGTTTCTTTTGATTATAAATAATTTTTTGCTGTTGTTCCAAGGTTACATCTGCTGTTGCTACATCACATGGATCCAATTCAGAACAAAAATAGGTTACCTCCAACCGTATTCCTGTTGTCCGAGCCAATGTATCGTAATACCCGGTACGTATTTGTAGTTCAGCGGGCTTATTTTGTGCCAATAAATGGACTGGAATAATAAAAAGTAATACTAATATATATCGCATACAATTGGTTCTAAGAAGAAATAAAGGCTACACCATTATATACATGTTCTATCTCGTCAAGTATGGCGTAAATATCTTGTGGATTATCTAATGTTACGAGTTGTTTTCGATAATTTTTGATGTTTCGTAACCCTCTAAAATAATTCGTGTAATGACGACGCATCTCCAAAACACCTAGCTTTTCACCTTTCCAAATCAATGATTTATCCAGATGTTCTTTCGCTGCTGCCACTCGCTCTTGTATCGTTGGTGGGTCTAGTGTTTCTCCTGTCTCAAAAAAGTGTTTAATTTCTCTAAAAATCCAAGGATAACCAATAGCAGCCCTACCAATCATGATTCCGTCTACGCCATATTTCTCTCGGTATAATTTAGCTTTTTGTGGACTATCTATATCTCCATTACCAAAAATAGGAATCTTGACTCGAGGGTTTTTCTTGATATTCCCAATTTTAGTCCAATCCGCTTCCCCTTTGTACATCTGCTTACGTGTACGTCCATGAATAGAAAGAGCCTTAATACCAACATCTTGTAACCTCTCTGCTACATCTTCTATAAATATAGTCTGATCATTCCACCCCAAGCGAGTTTTAACTGTCACAGGTTTATTAGTTGCTTTCACCACTGCCTCTGTCAGCTTGACCATACGAGGTATATCTTGCAAAATACCTGCTCCAGCCATTTTACAAACTACTTTTTTGACTGGGCATCCAAAATTAATATCTATTACTTCTGGATTTGCCGCCTCTACGATTTCTGTCGCACGAATCATAGAATCTAACTCTGCCCCAAAAATTTGTATCCCAATTGGTCTTTCGTAATCAAAAATATCTAGTTTTTCGACACTTTTTCTTGCATCACGAATAAGTCCCTCCACTGATATAAATTCTGAATACATCATATCACACCCCTGCTTCTTGCACAGTGCTCTAAAAGGTGGATCACTTACATCTTCCATTGGAGCTAATAATAGAGGAAATTCCCCCAGCTCTACATCTCCGATCTTTACCATAACTTAATTACTTCAAAATAAAAATTCTATAATTGTTTTTATACCCACCAACGTAGCTACCAATACCATTAAGATAATAGTGATATAAGCAGCATGCCCTATCTTATCTTGCCAAGTAGAAGGTGGTGATTTCTCCCACGACAACAACTGATCCATATCTGAACGGATATCCATAATCCACACCTTGTCTGCAAAATCTTCTGCTACCTCTACTTCTAATGTTTTAGGTTGTTCTTCTATCAGAAGACGAAGTACTTTGAGTTGCTCTTGTACCAACTGTTCGAACCCAGCAGGATTTGTCTTACAATAAATCTGTTGCATCAATCCTTCTGTAGCAGACAATCTCATTTCTGGCTTTGCCTCAATACTTTTCCTCTCTTCTAGTTGAGCTTCCAATTGTTTTATTAATTGTAGGGTCTCATCACTCATCTTTGTATATTTTTCTAGGTCTTACAGTCCGATAGTTACGCTGTATTTCTCAAAAATACAAAGAAGTTGTTTAAAAAACTCTTTCCCATGCAAATGAAATATCTTTTTATCCTATTCTCTAGTCTAATTCAACAAAAAAAAGCCCAATACAGATTAATGTATTGGGCTTTTAAGACAACACTATCGTTGTCTATCTATTGTGCGAGTGGCTGTTGCCCCTCTACACTATTAGTGATAATTCGTGTCATCAATTCATTCAAATATTCTACTCTATACTCTCCTACCGTTGGGACAATATGTTCATTACCCACACCACTGTGATCCGTCAGAAAAACATAAGAGCCATTAGTCCCTAAGGCAAAAAATCGCATCAGAAATTCTGTCTTTTTATCAATTCCACTAGAAGCTATTGGAATAATTTGGATACCTTTCTTAGCTGCTTTTTGAATGGATTCCTGTAAACTACCAATCGATTCATTGTGTGCAGGAGCATCCAACATCAAAAATACAATACGTGTCTGAGCTGATGAACTCCAGTTTTTATCTTCTATAGCTGCTTTAAGAGCTACATCCACTGCTTCTGGATAATCTCCTCCTCCCTCTGCAGATTGTTTGGACATGAAGTCAACTACCTTAGTAGCATCTGAACTAAGTCCAGAAACACGTGTAACATATTCATCTCCTTCATCTCTGTAAAACACAGAACCCGTTTGCAAATTAAGCGTCGGCTTTTGGGCATTAACTTGATTAATCACATCTTTAAACTCTGCTTTCATGTAAGCAATTTCATCTTCCATTGACCCCGTAGCATCCACGACCAAAATCACATCTGCATTATTTTCAGGAGCTATTGCAACTGTTTCTAATTTAAATTCATTAGTTCCTTGTGTAAAAGTCAGAGGTTTTTTGATTTCGTGAGATTCTTTATTGTACTGTATCGAAATCGTATTGTCTAAATCTTTATTTTCGGAATACAACTGTGACCAAAGCTCTGCTGTTCCATTATGGTTAGTCCTTGCTTCCCAAACAACCGCTCCTTTTTTGTTTTTCAACTGAACGATAGCCTCTCTAACTGGGCTTCCATAACTATCTTTAAGTTGCACTTGGTATCGTTGGCTAGGGTAAAAAGCCCACTGATTCTGAAAAGTAAAGTAAGTTTCTTTTTGCATTAATTGCTGCCAGAAATCCCAGTTTTCTAAATCATTCCACATCCCTGCTGTCAGTGTTCCCTCCGAAACCTCCAAGAGATTACTTGAGTTAGAATTGTCGTCACTCACGAATGTTTCTCCTCCATCTCCTCGAGAGGACATCACATCAATCTCCGAGTATTTAATAGATGAACTATCATTTTGGCAAGCTATCATAGTGCTCATAGCACAACCTAATGCGAAGTAAGTTATTTTTTTCATATCAGTATTGTTGTAATCTTATTTGGGTTTGTAAACTAAAAATGATCAGAGGAACTATTCTACTATGTAATAAACTCTACCTATTCTCAGAAAGATAGAGAATCCTCATATTTGTATGTTCTTATCAACCTTTTTGTTACCAACTTCTTAAAAAATTGTATACTTTTTTTACTTAGAGTATATCCAAAATCGTCTTTCCTGCTAGACATTATTACGAATAGACTTGTACAAAAGCAGAATATCTCCCATCATATTCTTAAGGATCATAAGCAAGCTATGTTCAAAAACTACCATAGATTTCCTTGAGTGGCTTGACTAAATGAACTTGAAGAAGAAATGTTTAGTAAACAATGAACAACACTAGATGGATTAAAGATTAATATTTATAATAATACTAAAATACTTTCATTTCCTTCAATACTTCGCCGACTATTCTTTTTCGAGCTTGCATAAAACTTTCACTACTGACTGAACTAGCTGAGCTAGTAATGTGGTTAACAAAGATAAATCTTTCTCCATCTGGTCTTTCTATAGCTCCTACAAACCATCCACTTTGCCCTTTTTCTGTAAAAGACAAACCCGTTTTACCCTTCATCACAATACCATTCGGACTCTGTACTAATGTCATTATTTCATTGACCGTATGATAAGTAGATGGTTTCAAGTTTAGTTTTTGTTGAAAAAAATCGGTAAGAAAATCAAGTTGTTCATAAGGTGTAATCCGAGAATTACCTTTTAACCAAAATGTAGTCAAATTGTTCGATTGAACATCCATCCGCCCATAATCAAATGCCCGAATATGCTCCTGAACAGCTCCCACACCTATCCGCTGTACCATTTGCTGAAAACAAGGAACACAAGAAGCCTGAAAAGCAGTACCTAAGGTGTGATCTTGATTCCATGCCTCCATTTGCCTAGTGATGCTATCCCATGGCATAGGATAACTTGCCCCACTCATCAATCCTGTTTCCAAACCAATGATACTACTTACAATTTTGAAAGTAGATGCTGGCAAATAGCCTTTTTGACAATGATCTTCATTATAAAAATAAACCTTGCCATCATTAAGGGATTTTAAGAGAAAACCTCCTTCTACACCATATTTATTATAGATTTTTGACAAATCTAACTCTTTAGTATTAGGACTACCACATCCTATCGAAAAAACGGCAACAATGACTATAAATACTGTAAATTTCATTTTATTATTTGTTTAATTGACTCTTATTGGAAATAAGTGATTTTACTCGCTTGGGTAAAATACAAATAGATTCATTTCTCTAACAAAAAACCACATCATTTTATTTTTCTCTAAAGAACATCATTTTCGACAAAAAAATGATCCCCACTAAGTGGTTTGACAAATCCCTCATCACTATAAATTTATGGTTCTATTTTTTTATTTTAAGGTGATTCTCTATGTAAAAGAACGAAGTAGCCCTGAACAACCGTTCATTTCTAGTATTTCATGTAAATCATAGATTAAATTTACAAGAATGAATATTAATATAGTAAACTTAGAAAATTCTAATTTTTTAGTTAATTTTAGGCATAAGGTTCAACACACTAGGCTGATAACACAAAATACACTCAATAATTCACTGATATGAAAGCCATTATTACACCCTTCCTGATTGCTGTTTTTGTATACAGTAGCAGTTTATTATCTGCACAAACAAATTTGGATAGAATGCTTCAACAAGTAGAAGCAGGTAAAACTTATGCACTCTACAAAGCAACTAAAAATGACCAGAAGACCTATAAAGAAGAAAATAGCTTTTATATCAAAGTAACGCCGCCTATTTACAAAACAGTATACGATACCATAGAAATAACCCCTGCTCTTAATGGCAATCTAGATACCTCTAACTATTTTATCCAAACAGAAATTTTAGTACTAAAAGAACCTAGTTTAGCTTGGAAAACGGCTCGAGTACATGAACTCTGTAGAGAAGATAAAGCTACTCCAACCTTAGCTCTTTGTTTACTCAAAACAACTCCAGAATACAAAATAGTCAATCGTAAGTTTTTTCCTTTCAAAAATATTTTAGATACAACTACTACAGACTATGTTATTCCAGCTGAAACTAAGATTGTAGAAAGAAAAGTATTGGTACAAGATACCAGAATTATGCGATTGACAGAAGAGAGAAAAAATCAAATAGCCAAAGGAGAAAAGCTAGTAAAAGTGAATAAAGGAAATTGGGCTGCCTGGAGTGAAGTAGTTTGTCCTTATGGAGAATTTAATGACCCTGATATCAAAGAAGTGCAAACAGCTCTAAAAAAACAAAATTATAAAATTAAAATAACCGGCAATTTTGATGCCCCAACAAAAGAGGTACTCCATCAATTTCAAAAAGACAATATGCTTAAAATCGGTGGTTTATCAGAAGAAACACTTACGAGACTAGGAATACGAAGAGAACCTCTCATCAGTGTTGATTACTAAATTTGCAGACGCTCTAAGTAGTTTTAAATACGGCTTACTTTATTATCATCATTTATGGATAACTATTGGAATAAGATTGTAAAAATGACACTGACAGGACAACTCTCCCCTAGCAGTGCAACTCCAATATTAGAAGCTCAACTGAAGGCATTACACTTATCTATACCCTCTTATAACAATACTGAACAACTTGTGCTTAAAACGATTGGGAGTTATGCCTACTTGCATAAATTTGCACAAAAAATAAATACCTACTCCCATAGTAGTGAAGCTACGTATACTTCTCCTGACAATTCTATTGATCCCCCATTAGTCAATATAAAATACAGGAAATCCATCACAGAAGTTATCAATCAAAAATATCCTTCTATCCTAGAAGAAATTCTAAACTTGGTGATTAGTAGAAAAGAAGCGATTCCTCCTTCTGTACTCCCCATGGTATTAGAGTACTCTAAACATAAAAAATACCTTCACCCATTGCTCCACGATAGCATTGGAACTCTAGGAATTTGGTTAATGAAACAAAATCCTGAATGGGAACACCTACTCCCTATTGACTCCAAGGATAAATCTATCTTCGCTTATGGCACTAAACAAGAAAGAGTCCGTTATCTCCGTGCTCTTAGAGAATATGCTCCTCTAGAAGCAATAGATCAATTACGAGCTATTTGGCATACTGAAAATACTGCTAATAAGGTTAGTTTTTTAGAGACCTTAGTCATTAATCTCAATGATAATGATCTTCCTTTCTTGGAAGAGTGTCAAGATGACAAACGCAAAAACGTCCGTTTAGCAGCTGCTCAATTATTGGCTCAAATTCCTACTAGCCCTTTAGCACAAAGAATGCAGAGCTACCTAGCTAGTCATGTGACACTAAAACCTACTAGCAATTGGAAAAAACTTCTTTCTCTTGGAAAAAAGCACAAAGTCTGGATGATTCTACTAGAAGAAGATTGTTCTTCCGAAATGCTAAAAGATGGAATTTTGCCGCAGAAAAAAGTACTCCCTAGGCAGGGAAAGAAAGTAAATAAACTGGCTCAAGTTATTGCTAAAACGCCACCAAGTTGGTGGGAACAGCACTATGGTCTCTCCCCAATAGACTTAATACAGTATGCTGGATTAGAAGAAGAATGGTTCCCTATGTTTTTTTGGGGATGGTCACAAGCCGCCCATTATTATCAAAATCAACAATGGTTAATTGCCTTACATAAATATCAATCTACTACTTGGCACCAACAGCTTGTTTGGAAAGAATACTCCCTTCCTTTCTTTTACACAGATCTAAATCCTGCAACTTTTGAGAAAGTAGTCGAAAATTATTTGATGGCTGATCAAAAAGATTTTTTAAATCAAGAAACGCCCTTAACAGAGCTTTTGCTCCAAGAAAACTATCGTTGGTCTTTAACACTTTCTAAAAAGATACTAAAAGCCGTACAGCAAGCTATTTTATCAGGAGAATATTCTTTTCAATGGAATATAAAAGCCATTCTAAAAAGAGCAACTTTTGCTGCCCATCCTTTGCTTTATGCTGTAATAGCAGAAGACTGGCAATATCACACTAATAATAACCAATGGGGCAATTGGCAACGAGCAGTCCAAAATTGCCTAGATCTATTGTACTTTAGGCACAAAATACACCAATAAAATAGTATAGTTATTTAATTAGCCATTGCTTACCAAGCATTTATCACGGCTACTTAAACAATTTCAGTATATACTTTTCCGAATTATTGATATTGATATAACAGTCGCCTTCCTTTCAGTAGGTTGGGGCTATTCTCTACCCAAACTAGTTTTTGCTCTGTAAAAACACGTGTCACTTTAAGTGTATCCAAACCATCTATCACCTTATTGCCATCCAAATAGATTGGTAATTTATTTGCCCCCAGATAAACACTTAAAGCTTCGTCTTCACCAATCATTGCTAAATCATATACCAATGGACCTTCTGCCAGATAAACCCACTCTTCCAATAGGTACCCTGCCGAGTCTAAGACTATTTTACGTTCTATATCAAATTCGAAATGGTCGAGTCTAAAAGAGCAATCATATCGCCCCATTTCTAGAAATGGAACGATAACTTCTGAACATTTAGCATGGTTAGGGCTTCGATTTTCGTCCAATGCTCTATATTTAGCTATAATTTGACGACTCCCAAGAAATGTTGTGTCGGTAGTATTACAAGTCGAAAAAAGAAAGCTAGCTATTCCCACTAAGACAGCAACTAATTTATGCTTCATCTGACTGAATAGAATGCCAAAGTTGATCTTTGAGTGCTACAATACCATTCTGAGTAACAGACGATATGAAACAAATTCTAACACCTTCTGGTAAAGTTTCAGAAATCATTTCTTTTAGTTCTTCATCTAACAAATCTGCTTTGGTTATCGCCAACAAACGAGGTTTGTCCAATAATTCCTCATTATAATATTTCAACTCATTGAGTAATATTTCATACTCAGAGCTGATGTCATCACTATCCGCAGGAATCATAAATAGTAACGTAGCATTCCGTTCTATATGTCTCAAGAAGCGATGTCCAAGTCCTTTTCCCTTGTGAGCATCTTTGATAATACCCGGAATATCTGCCATTACGAATGACTGACGGTCTCGATAACCAACTATCCCTAAGTTAGGTACTAGAGTAGTAAAAGGATAATTCGCAATTTTGGGTTTAGCTGCTGACAAAACTGATAATAAAGTTGATTTACCTGCATTAGGAAACCCAACTAACCCCACATCTGCAAGTACTTTTAGTTCTAAGATTTTCCATTCTACCAATCCATCACCAGGGCGTGTTGTTTTGGTCGGAGCCTGATTTGTTGATGTTTTGAAATGAGCATTTCCTTTTCCACCTCGTCCACCTTGCACGATGATACGAGTCTGTCCATGCTCTGTAATTTCTGCTTCTACTTCACCTGTTTCGGCATCTCTTACAATTGTTCCTAAGGGAACTTCTAATATAATGTCTTTACCATCGGCTCCTGTCGAACGGCTCGAACCACCATTTTCACCTCTAGTAGCAATCACATGCTTCTTATACTTTAAGTGTAGTAAGGTCCACAATTGATCATTTCCCTGAACAATAATATGACCTCCTCGACCACCATCACCACCATCAGGACCTCCCGTAGAAGTCAACTTATCTCTAAAAAAGTGTGCCGATCCTGTCCCTCCTGCTCCTGAGCGACAACAAACTTTCACATAATCTATAAAATTGGTATTATCAGCCATTTCGTTATTTTCTATATTTCTTTATAAATAAGAGTGTATTTCAATACACTTTTATCTCCTTTTAATCAGCCCCTTTGAAACAACACAAAGAACCATTGGATCATCCGCATCCAGATCACTTTTACGTCTACCATAAAGACTAATCTCTTTATCACTAGGGTTTACTTTTTCAAATTCTATTGGATGAACATAAATATACATTCCATATCCCTTAGAGGCAACAGCCCAGCCTGTCGCTTTATGCAAGGTAGTAATCTTAAAAGAACCTTGCAGTCCTAATCCTTGCTTTTGGAATGGACCAAACTCCTTTAGCTTCGCCAACCCTTGTTTTTCAATCTCTTCTTCTACGTCAGTGTCTTCTACAATAACATAGGTCCCGTTACGAAACAAGATCCAATTCTGAAATTTGGGGTGAATCGCCAAATTCACATTTTGAATAAGCTCTTCTGTTGTTAATCCATTAACAGGTGTATTTGTGTTATTAGAAGTTTCTTCTGATACCTCTGATGGATAAAAAAAATATCCTGCTACCAAACCTACTATTAATATTAATCCAATTAATGCTTTATTCATCACTATTATCTTTAGAGCCTATCTGTAAGTAGTCAGACAAATATTTTTTCTGCAATAGTTTTTGGGAACAACTTCATACAAAAAATATTGCTTTTGCTCTCTCTGTAGAGGAACAAAAGCATTACTAGTATTCTGAGAACTGTAATAAATTACTCTGTCTCTGCTGCTGCTTCAGCTTCCTTGTTAGGATCTGGAATAACTGCCCCAACCACTCTAATAACTGTTGTATTTGGAAGTGTATTCGCAGTAATCGTTACTGTTTTATCTTGTTTTCCATTTTTTCCTTTAGAATTGAACTTTACTTTCATTTCACCTTCGCCACCTGGCTCAATAGGTGAACGTGGCCATTCTGGTGCAGTACAACCACAACTTCCCTTCGCATTATTTATAATAAGTGGATTTTCTCCCGTATTCTTAAACTTGAAGATGTGTTCTACCACTTCGCCTTCTGTAATTTCTCCAAAATCAAATACCTCTTCCACAAATTCGATCTTAGCAGCTGTTTCTGGGCTTACTACCTCATCTGCTGTTACAGGGTTGTGCATCAATGAAGAATTAGCAATACCATCTTCTTTAGTTACCTCTTCTACACTAGCTACTGTTTTATTAGTTTCTTCCGCCTCTCCACAAGCGGTTAGCAATAATGCTGCTGTCATCAACATTGCAAAATACTTATTCATCTGTTTCTATTGTTTTTAAGTTATTTTTATTAAAATTCATTAGCCAAAAAATACCTGCACTTATCTCAAATCCATCTACCTGAGCCAACAAAGACTTGCGATATTCCATCTGTATCTGTAGATAAAACGCTGGACGCATCTTAATGTTGAGCCCTATGCCTACAGGCACTTGTAAATCAAAATTTCCTCCTCTTTGTGACAAATAACGTCCACCAATCCCCACTACAATATAAGGAGCAACTACAAAATCCTCTGGTAATATCAAACCATTGGCAAACTTATACACTCCTATTACATCTATGCCAGCAAAAAGTTCCATATCTCTACGTACATTACAAGGCTGACAAGTCGTGTCATCTACCAATGTTATCAGATGATAACTATCTACACTTCCCACTCGAAACACACCACCAACACTAACATGTGGGTGCAAATGATGAAAATACCCCACTTCAAGTCCATAATTATATCCATCTGGGTTAAGAATTTGAGTATTATCAAATCCCGACTGATACACTGGGTCCAGTGTGACATAATCTGTCGCTATAAACTTGTAGGTAAATCCATGTGGAAAATCTGTGTTTTGAGCAAGAGTAATGATACTCCAACTAAAACAACATAGAAATAACCAACAAACTTTCATACATTTATTTTTTACATTCATAGCAAGCTAGAGTTAAATATAGATGACATGGCTTGATACTTAATTTTCAAACATCTTACTCTAGTTATCTTTCAATCCTCTACCCATTTTCTGAATCTTCCCTTGTGTTTGAAGTTCTTTCATCACTCTATCCAAGATACCATTGATAAAGCGTTTGCTCTTATCTGTACTATAATCCTTTGCTAAAGAAACGTACTCATTGATGGTTACTTTAGTAGGAATAGTTTCAAAATACATAAACTCACAAATTCCCATTTTGAGTATCAACATATCTAGTACTGCTACACGATCTTCCTTCCAGTTCTTTAGTTTCTCAACAATCAATTCCTGAAACTCATCATTATGATGAATTGTTTTATAGAGTAATTCTTGTCCAAAATCTTCTACAAAATCAGGGTTAGGTAATTGAGATTTACAGAAATCTTCGTCTTCTGGCAAAGAACGAATGGTGCGTTTGACTGCCCCAAAAATAAGTGATTGGTCGTCTTCTGATATAGGAGATACATCTTCTAAATGCTCTAAAAAAGATTCCTCTCCTAACATCGTTTTATACAAAAACACTAAACAATATTGCTGTTCTTTGATAGGAAGTTTTTCTGTCTCTAAATAAGTAGTGTAATACTCCGATTTAGCAAACTCCTTATATAACTTTCTTACCAAGTCTTTATCAACTTGGTGATTGAGCAGGTATTTTTTGGCTAGAGAATTAAAATAATCATTTTCTCGAATAGCCGTTAATGGTTCGTTCTCATAAAGTTTGAGCGAAGCCTTCTTATCCTCCTCTGTAGGAACAAACTTATTCGATTTGATTTCTAAGTCCTTTTTCGAATAATCGGCTACTTCTCGCAAGAAAAGCATATTGAACAAATACAGTTTATAACTTTCGTTAACTGCTTTCAAGTAATTTTTTTCTGCGATAGCAGTATTAGTATCATTGCTTTGGTAGTAAGCATATAAGGTTTGTAATACCTTGATACGAATATTATGACGACTAAGCATAATGGTATAAAATGTAAGAACTGTTGTGGTAATGAAAATGTTTGCACCGCAAAGATAACAAGAAGTTGTTGAAGAAAAAGTAAAGCAGCTAAAAATGTACAAATTTTACGGATTACTTTTTTTGACTTATCTTAGAGCGGTCGATTATACTTGATTACAAAAGTAAAGTAGATCGCTATTTACTATTCCAATCATCTTGATATTTTTTATACTATGCCTATCCCTAAAGAACTTATTTACGAAGGAGAGTACACCATCCGTACTTATGAAATAGATGCTGACAAGACGGTAACAATTGCTTCTTTGATCAACCTAATGCAGGAAGCTGCTATGCAAAATGTAATTGACATCAAACTATCGGTATGGGATTTAGCAGAGCAACAGATTTCGTGGGTCTTGCTTCGCAAAAACTTACAAATCATACAACTCCCCAAACTCAATGATACCATACGCGTCGTGACTCACCCTGCTGGATTCGATCGATTATTCACCTATAGAGACTACCGTGTGTTTGATAGCCAAGATAATTTAATTGCGTTTTCTTCTTCTACTTGGCTCTTAATGAATACTGAAACTAGAGCAGCTGCCAAAATACCAGACACGATACTAACAAGGGGGCAATTTGATACGAGTGATTGTCTTGTACGTCCTAAAAGTAAATTGGCTCGTATCACTTCGCCTAAATCAGAAAAAACATTCCGAGTCAACTGGCATGATTTAGATTTCAATGCCCATCTCAGCAATATACGCTACATGCAATGGATGTTTGAAACGGTAGACTACTATACCCAAAATCAAGGAAAACTTAAAGAATTAAATATTGTTTATAAAGCCGAAGGGCACTTCCATGATGAAATAAAGGTACAAACACAACCAATAGATAAAAACACCTTTTTACATCAGCTAATTCGTCTTAGTGATGAGAAACAACTCGCAACTGCTCAAACATTTTGGGAGGTCTATTAGAGTATGTTTAAAAATTAAGTTCTTCAAAATCAATGATTTGGGCGAAAATGAATTGATTTTGGATTAAATAAGCCTCTTTTTGAGTTTGGTAGCCTTAGCTACCATGACTAAAAAAAGGTGCAATTGAATTCTAAATCAGGCATTTGCAGCTTGAAGTTAATTTTTAAACATGCTCTTAACCACTTACCCAACAAAAACTATTATATTGCAAGTATAACAGTAATTCTATTATTGCAAATGGAGTTAATATTCAAAAATTAAAAACAATTACATGAAGTATATATATACTACCCTAATCCTCGTTTTTTTCTATTTGCATTCCCACGCTCAATATGGTCATACGCCTGTTCATAGTAGTGATTCTGGTCAAGTTCTAATTACCAAATTGGTACAAGACTACAAACCAGTTATCAGTTATACTTATGGTCAAGCTAGAGACTATATGTTTAAGAATGTCTATCGAGAGAATGATAGTGTAGAATGTGTATACACAGGATTACGCCGCTACTTAGGCAATACAGGTGACCCATCTGTTATTATGTATGACAACGCTAGTACTCAAAGTATTGACACCGAACATACTTACCCACAAAACAAAGTAACGAATGATGCTGGTAGGTCAGATTTACACCATATGTTCCCAACAAGAGCTAGAGCGAATAACGCTCGTGGTAGTGTTCGTTTTGATATTGTCCCAGACAACTCTGTTGACAAATGGTTTAGAGGAAATACAGAAATCACAAGTAGCATGCCTCCTGCTGCCGAACGTCCGTTTTACAGTAAGTTAAACAATAATGTGGGATTTGAACCAAGAGATGAACACAAAGGAAATGTAGCTCGTGCGATGTTCTATTTCTACACTATGTACAAAGGAAATGCAGATGCTGCTGATGTTAACTTTTTCAGAGTTCAACTTAGTGACCTTTGTCAATGGCACTTAGATGACCCTGTTGATAGTTTAGAGTGGATACGTACTTCTAGAATTGCTTTCATACAACAGAACAAAGTAAATCCTTTTGTACTAGACTGTACCCTACCTCAACGTACTTATTGTAGTGGTATTAGCTGCACGCCTCCCAATACAACCGTCAGTGTAGACAAAAAAGAAGCAGCAGGCTTACTTAACTTATCTAACTATCCTAATCCATTTAGCCACCAGACTACGATTACCTATGAACTAGAAAAAACACAAGAAGTAGTTTTAGAAGTATTTGATCACTTGGGTAGAAAAATCGAAACATTAGTAGCAGAAGAGCAAAACCCAGGTTTATATACAGTTGATTTTGATGCCAACAATCACTCAACTGGTATTTATTACTATCGTATGTCACTTGCTCAAAATGGCAAATCCCTAATATTTGCTAAAAAAATGGTCATTAATAAATAAATTACTTTTCTAGTTAAGAGCAATATTCACTCTAGACATTAATAACAAATCATGAAAAAAATAGTCGCCTTAGCAGCCTTATTCGTAGTAATTGCTTGTGGTGGTTCTGGAGACCATCAGACCAACTCTCCAATGGTAGCTCCTGTTGATCAGAAGACAGAGCAACCAGCAGGAAATTTGCATTCCAACCAGATTACCAAAACCGATGCCATTCCACTGATTGACAAAATGGATGTCCTAGCTGCCCAAATCAATGATGGAGCTATGCCTTATAATGTAGGAGACGAAACAGATGGTTATATCGAAACCACTACTTACTATCAAGATGAGGAAAAGACGGTTCCGAGTATGGTCAAGCTAATTGGTGTAGGAAGTACTACTAATGTGTATTTTTTGGATAAAAGCACTAGTATAGTTGAACAAAATAATTTTGTTTATATTTTCAATGACGATAATTTAGTGTATGTAATGACTGATGGCGAAGCTATAACAGGAATTAGTGAGAATAATAAAAATGACATCACGACTACTTTCCTAACAGCACTCAAAATAGCTCAAACGCCTACTCAAACTGTTGAATAATGAAGCTGACTCTTGGTTTTTCTCCTTGTCCCAATGATACTTTTATTTTTGATGCTATGATTCATCATCGCATTGATACAGAAGGATTAGAATTTGAAATTTTCTTGGGTGATGTAGAAGAGCTTAATCAAAAAGCATTTAACAAAGAACTTGATATTACTAAACTTAGTTATCATGCTTATCTCTACCTCATTTCAGATTACGCTTTGTTAACGAGTGGTTCTGCCCTAGGTAATAATTGTGGTCCATTGTTGATTGCTAAGACAGATTTACCTCTAGCTCAAATTTCTACTAATAAGATTGCTATACCTGGTCAGTATACTACCGCTAATTTTTTGCTAACAGCTTGCTTGCCTACTGCAAAAAACAAAGAAGAATTATTATTTTCAGCTATCGAACAAGCCGTGCTTCAAGAAACAGTTGATGCAGGACTGATCATACACGAAAACAGATTTACTTACCAAGAAAAAGGGTTAGTAAAGTTAATTGATTTGGGGCAATGGTGGGAACAAACAACTAACTTACCTATTCCTCTTGGTGGAATAGTTGTAAAACGAACATTCCCCAATGATATACAAAGCAAAATAAATCGTGTTCTTCGTAGAAGTATCGAATTTGCTTTTGAAAATCCAGCAGCCTCTCTCCCATTTACACGACAACATGCCCAAGAAATGGATACTACTGTCATGAAAAAACACATCGACCTATATGTCAATCAATATAGTATTGACCTAGGTAGCAAAGGAAAAGCTGCTATTCAGTATATGATTGAACAAGCTGTAAAAAGTCAGATTATCCCTCCTCCTAGTACCTCTATTTTTGTCCCACCTCTCCCATAATTTGACTATTCCCCTTATTTTCCATTAACAATAATAAATTGTTAATTTAATGTAAAAAGACTACCTTTGTAGTCCTCTAAGAAATGATCTATTTTGATATATAAGAATTACATTTTTTATTTATTTACTTAAACTTTTTTTTATGAACAAAATTTTAATGTTATGCCTATCATGCTTTTGTATGTGGGCCCAATACGCATCAGCACAGACCGTTTTTAGCGAGTCCTTTGATGCAACCACTACCCCAGTTGGCTGGACAAACACAGCTGTATTTGGTGGACCATGGGAATTTAGCACGTCTCCAGGATGGGGCGTCGCAGGTACTCCTGACCATACTGGTAATGGGGGAAACTATGCTTGGGTTGATTTTTCTGGTAGTGATACAACAGTAATGTTAGAAAGTCCAGGTATAGATGTTTCTACACTTACTGTACCTATTTTACAGTTTTTTTATGAAAGTTATGTTTCTTCTACTGCTTTCACAGGGCCTTATAATGTGCTTTATATCAAAGCATGGGATGGAGCTACTTGGTTAGATGTGGATTCGCTAAGAGGTAATACTCCTCAAGGATGGGAAGAACTTAACTTCGACTTAACTGGATTCACTTATTCAAGTGGAGATAGTGTTAAAATCCGTCTTATTGCTGAAAGTGGTGGAAATTCTAATGACTATGAAAATGATTTACTAGTAGATGATTTCAAAGTATTAGAGCAACCTAGTTGTTTATCACCATCTACTCTAGCGGTTAACAACATAACTGCTATGGCTGCTGATGTTACTTGGACCGCTGGTAATCCAATACAGCTAGGATGGGAAGTTTCTGTAGTTACCACTGGTGCTCCTGCTATGGGTGGTACCCCATCAGCTACTACTACTTTCAATGCAACTGGATTGATGGCTGCTACTGACTATGATGCTTATATACGTGAAATTTGTGCTCCTGGTGATACTACTGCCTGGTTAGGACCTATTGCTTTCACTACACCATGTGCCATTATTACTCCAGCTTACAATACTAACTTTGCTACTTTCCTTCCTACTTGCTGGGAT
>CAYOJF010000040.1:0-9943 GCA_964404215.1 uncultured Aureispira sp.
ATTCAACAATTTACCCTTCCTCAATTCCCAAAGCTAAATCAGTTACTTGATAAATACGAGTATCTCCGTTCCAAAGATAGGCATCAGCTAAGATTCTCAAAGTACCATCTTGCATTTCTATGGATTTGAAATGAGCTTCACAGTGCATATATTCAGCATTTTGTAGAATTTGACCACGATATTTCCATTTCGTTTCATTGTTTTCTAGCTGTACAAATTTAGGATTTTTGAAGTCTTTTCCTAAATCTTGCTGAAGAGCAAAAGTCTGCATCGCTTGCAGAATGGCTTCTACTCCCAATGAACCTGGCATAACAGGATCTTGATAAAAATGGCAAGTAAAGAACCAATCGTAGGTTCTGACTTTGCGACTAGCATGAACATAGCCTTTTCCGTGTTCACCACCATTTTTGACAATCTTCAACTCATCTAATAGTACGAATTGGTCACCAGAGAGTTTGTAATGTGGTTGATTAGCAGGAGCTTTGAATAGTTTCATTTTTCCATAAAGCGAGTCCAACTTGATTTGCATATAATCTTTGCTAGTCAAATTATTGGTTTGATACCAAGCAGGGACGGCTGTTCCGTTATCAAGACCCACTTGTTGAGCCAAGGCATCAGCAGGGAAGAAACCAAAAGAAGAACTTCCTTTGTAGAATACATGTCCATCAATACTACACTCAAAAGTATAATTCTGCAATACGGTGCCTGCTAGGGATACAGAAGAAACTAAGACAGCTTTGTTGTGAATAGTTTTGCCCCTGAAATCCGTTCCTGTAGGCAGATCAAACATTTCACCATTACCATCTAAATTTCTGAAATATAGATTTTTGTCTGAGAATTTGAGTGTACTACCCATGTAAGCTCCTAGTAGTCCACAAGGTTGTAGAGCAATTTCCATTAGCACTGAATAGGGCATTGTATTATTGCTATTCTGTGTATAATACCAAGCATCATGCGGAACGTCATACTCTGCATAGATAGTGGATGGTTTTTTGAAATAACCACGTTCACCTTCTACACGCAATACTCTAGAGATGAGTTGCAAATCAGTGTTGGGCTGTCTAGATACTTTACGACCATCATAGCAAGCGAAATCAGGGCCGAATGCCTCCGAAAGATTATCTAAAGCAAAAGTTGTAATATCTTTTTCGTTCAATAAAGCTCCTTCAGAACGAGGCGAAATTTTGATACCTGCCTCTTGTTCCAAATATTTTGGATTATCTTTTTCTCGTAGCTGGAGTCCAAGGTTCTCAAAGTGAACCGTAATGATTCCATCTGAAATTATTTCTAAATCGGCAATGACATAAGGGTTTGGAATTAATCCAATTTCTTTTACCTCTAGTTTGTAGACTAATTTGGTGTCTTTGCTAGGGATGACCTGCTTGCGACATCTTACTTTCTGTGGCAGATCAAAAATAGGCTGGTAACGGGCATCTTTAGTGAGGCGTTGCAATCCTAGCATCAGCATAAAGAAACGGAGTAAATTTCCTCCACCTTCTGCTTGTAGCGAACCTGCTAATACTTCATCGTCACGGAAGTGACAAGGGAAGAACCAAGCATCTGGAGTAAGGTCTTTCTCTGCCACTACATAGCCCAAACCATAAGCTCCCCCTTCCAAATCAACCGAAACAATGCGGTCAATCATCAGTATTTTCTCTGGAGGAAGGCAGAGTGATTTATTCCTACCATTGGCAAAATAAGAAATATCGCCAAAACATTTTTCTGCCTCACCATTGATAAGATGTTGCAAATCTTGCTTATCAAAACTACGTTTTTTAGTTTCTAGCAATGGGGTGAATTTAGGTTTTTTAGCATTGATTTTCAATTTCAATTCATCTTCTGAATAGACAACGCCATTACCTTCTTCGAGCTGTTCATCGGTAAAAAATCCAGCACATCCACCACGCATTTTGAGTACTAATCTATCCTGTACATAACAGTCGTAACTAAAGAAGAAAAGTAGGTTGTCTCCATTGCGAACAAAAGAATTGATAGAAATATCATAGCGTAGCGTTTGCCCTTCAAACGGCAGATCGTCTACGAAAGTCAAAGTACAATCTAGCAATCTGTAGACTAAGTTGCCTTTATTCTCAAAATCAATCCCCAAATACGAGATCAATAGTAAATCGCACTGTCCAGATTCTACTGATACTGCCCAAGGGATTTGACCATCTGTCGTGTACCAAGCATCGTAAGGAATATCGTATTCTGTTTGCATAAATGAAGGCTTGAATACGCCTCGTTGCCCTTTGAGATCTGTCACACGACTGACGAGTAGATACGGATCCATAGGCAACATCACGCGACGACTATAGGTGTCAATGATATTATATTCTTCTCCGAATACTTTTCCGATTTTACCCTCTGCAAATTCTATTAAATCTTCTTGTGTAAAGATGATTTTTTTGCCTTCTAGATGTTTATTATCGGTAAAATCTTGTAAGATTAGACCATTTTCACCTACTCTTTGAGTGGTAGGTTTTGGTTGATTCAATATTGGTGTTTCCATTTCGTTAGTTGTATTGATAATGGTAGATAATTGATTGTTGTTGGTATACGTATGTTGACTAGTAGTACTTGCCAGTTGTAGAGCAGGAGCTACTTTTTTAGTTTTTACAATCGTTTGGAATTGTTGTTTCAGATTGTCTTGGAGCAGTACATCAAAAATTCGATGCCCTCCAACAATGATTTTTTTATGAAAAGAACGAGCTACTGCTTTTTCATCCAATGCTTCAAAAAGTTGTTCTAGATTCAGTTCTACTCCATGACTAATTAATTGAGCGAAAGCTTCCAATAGACAAGTAGCATCTGATTTTCCTTTTTGATTAAGACTGACTGCCAAGTAGGGACGATTGCCCAAAATATCCTTGATCCAAGTGGTACAAGTAGCATTGGCTCCTAACTCAATAAAAATGCGATTATTATCTGCATAAGTTTTTTCGACAATACTAGGAAAATGTACCGCTTGATAACAGACTTTAGTCGAATTTTCGCCAATAATCTGGCTATCTAAAGGCAGTTTGTCTAATGTGAGACTAGAGTAGAAATCAATATTGGGTTTGGATTGTAGGTCAAAGGTGTGCATATCCACTAGTCCTTGATACTCTTGCTGACAAAAATCATGGTGTATGATATTCTGAAATGGAACCTCTACAGACTTGCATTGAAGTTGGTTGACAATCGCTTGACAAGCAGTTTTATCGCCCGAAATAATAACCTCTTTGTTGGTATTGACGAAAGTCAGATACACTTTCTCTTTTCCTTCTACTAGCTGACGAACTTGTTTCACATCTGCGAGTAAAATTAAGCTGGTCCATCGTTCTTGAGCTTCTGTAGGACTAACCCCCCAATGTTTTGCTAGTAAATTTAAGTCTTCTGCAAACTCTGTTTTGAAAATAGGAGAGGTGCGGAAAACTTCAGTTTCCTTTGGAGACCAAACGCCTAGGGAATAATACATACTACTACATTCGCCCATACTATAGCCAAATGCTGTTTGAGGTTCTAGCCCCAAATATTGGCGTAAAATATGCGTATAAGCAGCGGAGAATAGAACTCCTGTTGACATCATACTAATGGTGTCTTTTTGTATGGGAGTGGTAGCTTGAGCTGTTCTTATTCTTTTGGGGTAAATATATTTAGTCCCAATAAATGCTTGTAAGCCATCAGGCAAAATTTCATCAAAATGGCTATGTAGGTCAGGGAAGAGTTGGAATATATCTTTTCCTAAATCCTCATAAGCCGCTGCTGAGCCAGGATAAACAAAAGCAACCTTTCCTTTCTTACCTTGTGGAGTAGTCGTCAGATAGCTTCCTTTAGGAGTGCGTAGGGTTTTACTTTGTTCGAAAGCACTGTTGATCGCTTTTTTGAAAAAAGCAATCTCTTGTGTTGCAATAGATTTATTTTTTGCCAAAATAACCAAACAGAAATCAGCAGTTTTAGATTGATATTTTTGATAGAACTGAGCCGCAATTGTACTGATAGATTGCTTGGTTTCTAGTGCTATTTCCAATGCATTGAGCTGTAATAATAATTCTGTGGCATCCTTTCCTTTCAGTAATAGTAAATTCCCTTTTCTACCTTTTTGTAACGGTGAAACGAGTGCTTTTTCTTCTACTTGACCTTCCGTCATTAGGAGTTGAATATTATCCAATCCATTGACAAGGGCTGTTCGAGTCGTTTGGTTTTCTTCTAGGATCCAAGGACGGGAACTGTTAGGGAAATAATATGGACTGCTATCGAAACTACGGCTTGTTGGTGCTTTCCAGTTAGGAACAGCAGGGATAAACTTGTGATGCAAACATAAGGCTGTTTTGATCAAAGCCGCAATACCAGAAGCTGCCCCTGTATGACCTAAAGTAGCTTTGATACTGCCTAATGCAAGGTGATTTTGGAGTACATTTTTCTGTTTGGTTAGCTGCTCTAGCTCAGTGTTATGTCGAGAGGAAACACTACTGCCTACTAGTTCTTGGTAGGCAATGTTTTGATTGTATTCAACTTTACCGACAGTATCAATAGTCGCATAAGTTCGTTCGTCTCGAATAGTGTTTTTAGGTTTGAGAACAATAGCCCCAGCACCTTCTCCTACATTCCAGCCCGTATCATCTTGATTGAGTATCAAACTAGGATTTGTATTGGTATTGAGTTGATTTTTTTGGTGACGAAGCAATACATTTTCTAATCCTCCAGCAAAATCCACTCCACCAACAACTACCGCATCTACTTCGCCTAACGAAAGCATGTTTTGAGCGACTTCTAATGCCTTAAATACGGCATTATCACCACAAGAAACAGTAAAAGCAGGACCAGAAAAGTCCCAAAGAGCGGCAATTCTACTCGCCATAATATTACCAACAAAACTAGTATGTTGACTAGGTGTTTGAGAGCCATCCCTAAAGTATTGAGCATTTTTGACTTGCTCTAGGAGTGTTTTTTCTTGACTTTCGTCCAATTCAATACCACTGGATTTCAATGCTTCTTTGATTTGCCAAGTACTATCCCAACGAGCCAAATAATGATGAATGGCTAATTCAGATTCCATTGCAATCAATACCGCTACATTCTGACTTTCGTCTAATTGGGCATCTTGCAATGCTTGGTCGGCAACCTTTAAAATAAGAGCTTGTTGTGGTTCTAGTGTTTCGGCTTCTTTAGGTTGAATTTTGTAACGCAATAGATCTATTTCAAAATTTTCGATATAAGAACCCTGAGGAGCTTCTTTCAAACCGAATTGCTGGAATAGGGCTTTGTTTTCCTCAAAACCACTCCATCTACTGCTTGGTAATGGGCGAAAAAGCTGTTCTCCATTGTAAATGGTAGCGTAAAAATCATCTAAATTATCGCAGGTGCCAAAATGAGCTGCCATACCAACAATAGACATAGGAACAAGTGTGGTAGGTGTAAAGTTTTGGCTAGGAAGATTGGCTTCTTTTTGAACAACCATATGAGCATTTGTACCACCAAAACCAAAGGAGTTAATCCCTGCTTGATTACCATTCCAAGGCGTTTGTTTAGTGATGATTTGCTCATCTTGTATCCACTGATTGCTGGTCTGTACGGCTTTTTCTAAATTGATATTGGAAGGAATAACCCCCTCTTTCATAGATAGCAATACCTTAAATAACCCTGTCATACCTGCCGCAGTGAGTAGATGTCCCATATTGGACTTAACAGAACCTAACAGGGGCTTAGTCTGATGTTGTTCAAAATAATCAGAAATCGAATTTAGTTCGGTGACATCACCTAGGGGAGTACCCGTAGCATGACATTCGAGGTAACTCGTATTTTGAGGCAAAATATCATTCAAATGATAAGCACGCTCAAAAGCTAATTTTTGACCTTTAGGATTGGGGCTGAGCAAAAATTTACCACGACCATCATTGGACAATCCAATCCCTCCAATGACTCCCAAAATATGATCCCCATCTCTTTTCGCATCGTCCAATCGCTTGAGGACTACTATTCCAGCACCTTCAGAAGAAACTAGCCCGCCAGATTTGGAATCTAAAGGGGCAAATTTTTCATCATGCGGAGCATAAGCATGGAAAATAGAAAAACCCATGTGTATGAATAGTTGGTCGGAAGCACAAACAGCTCCTGCCAGCATCAAATCGGTTTTGCCTGTCAATAGTTCGTCACAAGCTAACTTGATAGCATACAGCGAAGTAGCACAAGCAGCATCCAATGCATAATGCCCTCCTTGTAGTCCCAATGCCTTAGAAACCATCGTAGAAGGAGCATCGGTCAAGACTTCATTGTCAGGTAGATTTTCTTTAGTCGCATTGATTTTGAAATTTTTATCTTTTAGCAATGTCTGTAGTGCTTGCTCTGTCGTTTGGGTATAGATATCAGCGAGTAGACGATGTGAACTCGCCGTTGGGAAAGACAAATTTCCTAAAATCAAACCGCATTTCGCCAATACAGCTTCATTGTCATAGTATCCACTATCTATCAACGCTTCTTTAGCTACATGTAGTGACCATTGATAGAGTTTATCTTGTTTTGCCAAAAAATCAGCCTCCAATTGATAGCCTTCTGGATTGAAATCGAATCCCCGAATATAGCCCCCTCTTAGTGAGTAGCATTTATCAACTACGCCTTTTTTATCCTCAAAGAAAGTCGCTGGATTGACCCCAAAGTCTTCCTTGTTGGCAAATTCTATTAAATCTTTTTCTTGCATCAGATTATCCCAAAATTGCTCGTTAGTAGCAGACCCTGGAAACAAACCTGACATGCCTATTATTGCTATTTTCACCTTTATTTTTTTAATTAATAATTAGCAATGAAATAATTAATAATTGTTCCAACCACAACTGGCTCATCCACACTTTATTTTCCTCAAAAACTGATTCCAGCAAGAAGGATTATTAATTGTTAATTAGATCATTATTAATTCACTTCCACTCATACTTGGCATTACCACTCCAACTCTCCAGAAACAGTCACAGCAGCATTTTTAGTAATCATATAAACCTCCCCTTTATCATCATAAACGGTACAAGTCGCTACCATTTTGTGAGCAGAACTTTCGACTACTTCAATATGAACTTGCAATTGCTTTTCGAAAGGAATAGACTTGTAAATCGTACAAGATTCAGTAGAAAGTGGCAATGATTTAGCTCCTTGGTTGTAGCGTTGTACCCAAATAACCATCCCTTGATACTGTATATCAGCAAAGAAAGTATTGACAGTCAATACAGGGAATTGTCCTTGGGCAGAAGCAGGTACTGTAGGGGCTTGACAATCTAGGATGATTTGGTTTTGATTCCAATCCAATATGTTGTTGATTCCTCTAAAGTAAGTATCATGGAATAGGGAACCATCTTGGTATAAATGAGCTCCATCTGTTACCTCATAACTTCCTGAAAAATTAGGTTGAAAGGTAGGGGATACAATTTTATTCTTTTTCGCAGCCAAAGTCACTTTCGCTTTGTAATGATAAGTAGGCAGTTTGGCTGTAGTAGATTGGCTCTGTACGGTTGTTTCAAGAATGATTGCATTCTCATCTTTGCTCAATTCTTTGAGTGTAACTGTAAAGTCAGTTGGTTGATTGCCATCAAAAACAATCCCTTTGAATAGCTTCGCATTTTCTACTTGATGGACAAAGAAATCAGGGAAAATTTGCTCACAAGTATTAGTCATCCAACCAACAGCATTGACGACTGGCAAAACTGCCTTGTTTTGGATAACATGGTGCATTAAAAAAGGATTAGCTTCTAGTGTCAAATGACGCTGCACTTTATGTGTCTGCAAAGTTCCATCTGTATAGCTGACTCCTGCTGGTAGCGTTCCTCCAATAATGACTTGAGGTTCATTGGCATAAGCAAGATTCATTTCATTGACTAACATGGCTGGTCCACCTTCTGTGCTTACTAAAGAAACTCCCATTTCTTCAAATTTTTTCTTTAAGGCTCCACTAACCATTCCTGAATCCCAAGCACCCCAATTGATAGCGGAAACTTGCGTGTTTGGATGATTTGTGCGGAATAGATGAGCCGCTTTGCTTAGTATTTCATTGGCAATCGCATAATCTGTTTGCCCAACATTGCCATAAAAACCAGCAACGGAAGAAAATAATACTAAATGTTCGAGTTTGTTAATATTGACTGATTGTAATAATGTCAATAAACCATCTAATTTGACACTCAATACATTGTAATAATCTTGTTCAGATTTATCTTGAATGTATTTGTCTGCTAGACGCCCCGCTCCATGTATCACACCTGTTATTTGCCCCCATTTTTGTGTAATAGGGAGTAGTTGTGGTTTGACGGTTCTAATATCGGTTACATCTCCTTGTATATAAATAGCTTCCCCACCATTATTTTTGATTTGTTGGAGCGTAGAGAGAATTTCTTTTTTGGCAACAATATTATTGAAAGTCTTTTTGACAATAGCTAGATTTGGTTTTTCGCCTCTTGCTTTCATGTCATTCATGATTTGACCTTTCAGGGCACTTTCTGCAATACCATTTTGAGCGTAAGTCGGCAATTCATAACCAAAATCAGAACGCCCTAACAAGATGAACTTACACTGAAATGCTTTTGCCATCTCAATAACACATTTGGCTGTTACGCCTTTAGCTCCACCACTGACCAAGAAAATACTATCTTTTGTGATTTTAGTTTCAATACTTTGATTTTCTTGGACTAGTATCTTTTTAGCATCCAAACAAGCACGCCCATCTTCATGGATAGCTACTTCTACAATTCCTCTATTAGGGTCATGTAGCTCATTAATAATATGCTTGCTTATAGTGGTTGGATTTAATTCTGGTTGAATATCAATGGCTCTACAATAAACAGAAGACCATTCTAGATTTAGACATTTAGTTAAGCCGTTCAGTCCTCCTCCTACAACAGAGATGTTTCCTCTTTTGTCCAAACCTGATTTTCCATCTAAGCGTGTGACGGTTAAAAAATTAGCTCTATTTTCTTTCCCTAACTCATTGAGAGAAGGTTGTAGATGCTTGGCTAATAGGAATACAGATTTTATGATTTCTCTTTCTGTGTGGAAGTGTTGGGTAAAGTTTCCGTTCTGGAATTCAAAGTGAGGATGCAGATGGATGAAAGTTCCTACTTTACCGTATTGCTGTTCTATTTGTTGAATAGCAGAAGCAATTGCTTCATTAGTATTGTCTGTTACTGGAATCGTAGTAGCAGAGCTATGATTACTAGTCGTATGAGGTAGATTCAATACGATGACTTTGTTGCCTTTTGCAGTTAGGTGTTGAACTACTTCTGCCGTTAATGCAGAGCCTTCATTGGTAACAAGAGCAATATGAGTGCTTGGTAACTGGAATGCTAAGTAATCTGCTTGGGGTAAATATTTGAGATAAATTTCCTTGCGTTCAACACCATGAAAAGAGGAGGTTTTTGTTAAATTCTTTGGGTAAGTTTCAACAGTAATTACCTCCTCTTTCACAGCATTGTTAGTACTGGGTGTACTTATGCTAATGCTTTTTTTTTACTTTTGGCTACTAGGTAATCAACGATTTGCCCTAGGGTACGCAACTCCGTTAGTTCGTTCGGGTTAACGCCTTGTACTTCGGGATGATCTTCGGTCATTGCCCCGAAAATTTCTACTCTTTTGATAGAATCAATTCCCAAATCAGCTTCCATATCCATGCTCAATTCAAGCATTTCGGCAGGGTAACCAGTTTTATCACTGACCACTTCTAGTAAAATACTTTCTATTTTAGCTTGGCTCAATCCCCCTTCTGTATTGGTATTGGAAGGAGTAGCTGTTTGAACAGTTGGTGTAGGAGTAACTACAGCCGTAGTAGAGGTATTTCCGTCCGATTTAGCGACGAGGTAATCAACGATTTGCCCTAGAGTACGCAATTCTGTTAGTTCGTTAGGATTAACACCTTGTACTTCAGGATGATCTTCAGTCATAGCCCCGAAAATTTCTACTCTTTTGATAGAATCAATTCCCAAATCAGCTT
>CAYOJF010000040.1:10043-44326 GCA_964404215.1 uncultured Aureispira sp.
AATCAATTCCCAAATCAGCTTCCATATCCATGCTCAATTCAAGCATTTCGGCAGGATAACCAGTTTTATCACTAACGACCTCTAGTAAAATACTTTCTATTTTAGCTTGGCTCAATCCACCGCCTGTATTTGTATTAGAAGGAGTAGGTGTAGCGGTTTGAACAGTTGATGTAGGAGTAACTACAGCCGTAGTAGAGGTATTTCCGCCTGATTTAGCGACTAGGTAATCAACGATTTGCCCTAGAGTACGCAACTCAGTGAGCTCATTAGGATTGACACCTTGTACTTCAGGATGATCTTCGGTCATAGCCCCGAAAATTTCTACTCTTTTGATAGAATCAATTCCCAAATCAGCTTCCATATCCATGCTCAATTCAAGCATTTCGGCAGGATAACCAGTTTTATCACTAACGACCTCTAGTAAAATACTTTCTATTTTAGCTTGGCTCAATCCACCGCCTGTATTGGTATTGGAAGGAGTAGGAATCGTGACTACTGATTGTGATGAATTATTATTAGAAGAAGGTGTTACTACTGTTTCGACTAAAACAGGTTCTCTTTTTTCTACCACTGGAGCAGGTGCAACAACAGGTTTTGTTATCACTGTATTAGATGTCTCTAATGTACCAACAGTCGTTGTTTGTGGTGAATTAATTGCTTGAACTTGCTGTGTCATCATTTCTAATAGAAGCTGAGACTGTTTGCTTTGTTCCTGCAAGAAACTTTGGAATATTTCCAATGACTTGGTTTGTTGTGCTGTGATATGCTCTACCGTATTTTGAAGGGTAGTTAAGAGTTCTTTATTCATTTCTTCTTCTTGATTTGATTGATAGTTGGTTGCTGCTGTATTAGAAACAGGTACTTCTATTATTTTTTCAACTTCTACAATACGTTCTACCTCTTTGATGATAGGTTTTTCGATGATTTTTTCGACTATTTTGGTCGTTCCATTGCCACCAGATACTTTAAAACCATCATTAAGTACATCGTAGTAGGCTTTTTGAGTAGGTTTGCTAACATAGTTATAGCCACTCAATGAAACATTCATTTTGGATGGTGCAACAGGTGCTTTTTGAGGAGCTGTGTAAGGGTCTATATTTCCTAATGTTAATCCTAAAACTTTAAGTTGCAATACAGCTTGACGGAATTGATAATCACTATCTTTTTTAGCATTGGGATTCAATGCAATGGCCGTATGTTCTTTTCCTTTTAAAATATTTTTGACGAGGTTTGTTAAGATTCCTTTAGGCCCGAATTCAATAAAAATACGTCCTCCTGCTTGGTGAATATTTTCAATTTGTTGTTTCCATAAGACTGGATTTAGAATCTGCCCCTGCAATACATTTTTGATTGTATTCGTATCATTGGCATAAGGTAAAGCTGTCGTATTGGAATAAACAGGAATACGTGGTTGTTGGAAGTTTTGTGTGCTTACAAACTGAGCAAAAGGTTTTTGAGCATGTGCTACAAATTCGGTATGGAATGCAGCAGATACTGATAATGGAATCACGGCAAATCCTTGTGCTTTGAGTTGTGCCTGAGCATTTGCAATAGCATTCTTGCTACCCCCTAAAATAATTTGATTGTCTGAATTGACATTAGCAATTTTGACTCCGGCTAAATTTTGGATTGCTGCCTGTACTTTGGTATAATCAGATTTGACAGCTAACATGGTTCCTGCGTCTGCTTGTGGGCTTTGGCTTGCCATGGCTTCACCTCTAGCTTTTGCTAGAGCCAAATAAGTAGCATCGTCATAAACACCAGCGGCCCAAAGAGCTGTCAATTCACCAAAACTATGTCCTGCGGTAAAGTTTGCTTTCAAACCAGCTTGTTGTAACACTTTGTACATTGCCATTGAGATGGCACCAATAGCAGGTTGAGCATTTTGAGTTTGAGTGAGTGTTGTTTGTTGCGTATTTTTAGTGGCTTCATCAAAAGCAGGCTGTGGGTAGATTACCTCCGAAAGAGGGATTCTGCCATTTTGTACAATAGCTTGATTAGTTTGCTCTAGTACTTGGCGGAAAGGAGGGAAGGCATTAACCAACTCTTTTGCCATACCAGTGTATTGAGCTCCTTGTCCAGCAAATAGAGCAACTACTTTACCCTCTGTTTGTAAACTATTTGGACGGAAATAAATTCCTTTAGGATGTTCCCAAGCGGTTGTTTTACTTTGTAGGTTTTGGATAGCAGTTGCTAACAATTCCTTTGCTTCATTCAAACTACTAGCTACAAAACCCAAACGAGCCTGTGTGGAAGTTGGTTGAGCCGTTTTGCTATTCTGAACTAGATTATAATAAGCTACTTCTGCTGTAGTTGTATTCAATTCACTAGCCGTTTGTTGACACAATTGCAATAAGTCTTGTGGCGTACTAGCGGTCAATAGAATAGCCTGATGTGGCTCATGTATTCTATAGTTGGTTTGTTGAGGTTGAGCACTGTACTCTTCGAGTGCAATGTGGACATTGATACCACCAAAACCAAAAGCAGAACAAGAAGCACGGCGAGGAGTATTACCATTCGTTATCCAAGGGCGTGTTTCTGTATTGATATAAATTGCCGATTGGTTCAAGTCAAATTTAGAATTTGGCTTAGTTACATTGATTGTTCCAGGGAGTACTTTGTGGTGTAAAGCCAAAATAACTTTAATCATTCCAGCAACACCAGCAGCAGCTTTAGTGTGCCCCACTTGAGACTTGACAGAACCTAAAGCAATGTGTGGCTGAGCAGGTTTGTCTTTACTGAAAACCATATTCATAGAAGTAAACTCTGTAGGATCACCTGCTCCAGTACCTGTACCATGTGCTTCTAGTAGCCCTACGGTATTGGCAGGATAGTTAGCGTCTTCATAAGCTCTTTCCATCGCTAATGCTTGCCCTGAAGGACGAGGGGCATAAACGGATTTGAAACGACCATCAGAAGAAGTTCCAACTCCTTTCACAACAGCGTAAATAGTATCTCCATCACGCTCAGCATCAGCTAGGCGTTTGAGGACTAACATTCCTACTCCTTCACCAATAATCATCCCATCAGCAGTATCGCTGAACGGAGAAATTTTGTTGGATCTAGAGAAAGCAGGAGTCTTAGAAAAAGACATGTACATAAAAGGAGAGTTGTCCGTATCGACACCACCTGTTAGCATCATGTCGGCACGCCCTTCAACTAACTCACTCAATGCCATTTTGATAGCACTTAATGAAGCAGCACAAGCTGCATCTACTACAGAGTTGATACCACCTAAGTCAAAACGGTTGGTAATACGTCCTGATATAACATTTCCTAACATACCAGGGAATGAATTTTCATTCCAACCGATATAGGCTTTTTTCATTTTATCTACGATACGAGGAATATCTTCCTCTGATATACCAGATGCTCTTAATGCACGTTCCCAAATAGGGTATTGCAAACGGCTTGTGAGTGGCGTAATCAATTTTTGTCCACCACCTACACCCAACAATACACCTGTTCTTTCCTTAAGTTCTTTGGTGAAAGCGGCTGAGTTTTTTCCATAGCCTGCATGTTCGAAGGCATCTCTGGCTGCTATTAAGGCTAATAGTTGAGAAGCATCAGTTACCTCTAGAATATTGGGTGGCAAACCAAATTCCATAGGATTGAAATCCAAATCAGGAATAAAACCACCTTTTTTACAGTAAGTTTTGTCTGGTGCTGTGGGATCTGCATCATAGTAATCTTCGATTCGCCAGCGAGTATCTGGCACATCAATAATGCTGTCTACAGATTGGATAATATTATTCCAATATTCGCTTAGGTTTTTAGCATCAGCGAAGAGAGCAGACATACCGACTACGGCAATCGGCGTTTTGCTTAGGGAGCTATTGATATTCATAGATAAAGTTAGTAGATTGATTGATTTTTGGTGTAGTGCATTGGTGATACACTAGAGTAATATTTTGAAGAGTTCTTCTTGTTCTTTTAGTATTTCTTGTCCTCTGGCAGTACAGACCCCTCTTAAGTAAGGTAGCATAATGCCAAAAGTGAGTCTTTCTTTGCTAAATTTGGAAACAGGAAAACGGTTGTTATCCTTTAGTAGCTCTAGCATTGCTAAAACTGTTTTACTAGTTACTTCTATATCTAAGTCTTTGAGAAATAGCCCATCTCTGATACCCCATTCACCTAGCTTTTGAAGTCCTCTATGAGCAAAATTTCCATTATTTCGGTAGGACTGTTGTAACAATCCTGGGTAGTAATGAAGAATATCATTGAAGTAATTAGGATTGATTTGGTTGGCTCTGTAGATGATGCGTTGGTGTAAGTACCCCATGGCTTGTATTGCATTATCAGAAGCATTGATGATATCTTCATTTTCTGATTTGATACGAGCGTGGTAAACTGCTAGACAAGCTTTGAGCAACTCTGTCTTATCCGTAAAGTGATTGTAAATGGTGCGTTTAGAAGTATGCAACTCTTTTACAATACGATCAATAGTTACGGATTTGACACCATGTTCCGCAAACAGTTTGTTGGCTGTTTCTATGATATTTTCCTTAGTAATCATCTGTTTTTATTTATATAAGATGTAACAATGGTAATATTTTAGTACTTTTAGTACCGCAAAGAACAGCCTTTTTTATGACAATTGCAACTTAATGGTACTAAAAATATTTTTTTAGTACCAAGGTGCATTTACCTGCTATTTTTATGACAGCAATTTATTATACCTATTCTTCAGAGTATAGTGATAGGATTCCTTTAGATAAGCTATTGGAGAAATTACCTTCTATTTTTCATGAGCGAGCGAAACGATACCAAAAAAAAGAAGATGCATATAATTTTGTATTAGGTCGACTACTATTGCAGAAGGTAATCAATGCGAGACAGCTAGGTATGAATATAGCTTCTATGTATTACAATGAAGAAGGGAAACCTTTTTTGGATGGCCTCTTTTTTAGCATTTCGCATAGCCAAAATCTAATAGCTTGTGCGGTATCTCTAACCACACCTATTGGATTAGATGTAGAATATCCGAGACTAATCGAAAAGCGACATTTTCGGTCTTACTTTTCGGATACAGAATGGTCTCAAATAGTAGCGGATGATACATTGCATACTTTTTATGCGTATTGGACTCAGAAAGAAGCAATTTTGAAAGCGGGAGGTGTTGGTTTAGATTACCTACTGAATATTACCATTCAGGATAGAGGGGAAGCAATACTAAAGAAAAAGGGAGGAGTAGAAGAGTACTACTATACCAATTATTTAGAATTGGGAGATAATAAGGCTTATGTTTGTCTTTGTACAGAGGAGGATGTAAATGAAATTGGAATTGGGAAAGTTGATATAGAGGTATAGTAGCTTTGGTTTAAATTTAAAGCTAGGGAGGTCTATAAAAATTATAAGCAGTCAATAGGTCTATATCTATCGACTGCTTATGATTTTAGAGATGTTCTTATTTTTATCGTAATACTGTTAGTTTTTTAGTTGCAGAAGATTTTTCTGTACTAAGAACAATATAATAGGTTCCATTGGCCAACTGATCTAAAGACAACTGTGATTGGTCTAAATCTGAAATTTGATAGGTTTGTACTACTTGTCCTAGTGAAGAATAGATGGTAAGACTTAATGGTGTGTCCTGTTCTAGTTGGTGAGAAACAGTGATCGTGTGTGTAGCTGGATTGGGATAAAGCTCAAAATGAGCGACCGCTTCTGCATCAAAAGTATTGGTGACAATACCACTGGCTTTGGCTACTGCTAGATAAGCATTGACACGCCCATAACCTAATTGGGTCGACCAAGTTCCATAAGGGTATTGTGGATTGGTAGTATAGCTGTAAACACTTACACGTTCTGCTGTGGTGTCAATAATAGCTCTAGCCCTTTCGGCAGAAAGTGTGGTATCAACAGATAAGATTAAACCCATCACCGCTGCAGCATTGGGACAAGCAGCAGAAGTTCCATTGAAAGTTATTTCATAATCACCACTTGTATATCCATTGCTACCTAGGGCATCCGTTGTGGCAATCTTAACTCCAGGAGCACCAAGTTCTAGTCCAGCACCATAATTTCCTTCCCATGATTCGCCATCACAAGAATTCTGATATTTTCGCTCATCGCACATACTAGTTGCATTAACAGCGATCGCTTCAGGACGATTACTGGGCCAGATTGGAGGATCGCCATCATTACCAGAGCTAAAGAATAGTAGACTCCCTTTTCCTTGACGACCACTTGTATAAGCTAAGTTAATAGCAGCATTAACCGTAGATGTATCACCTGGTCCAGGCAAGAAAGGAAGAAAAGCATCTGTGACTCCCCACGAATTGCTCAAAACAGCGGCATCACCACTTTGCCATGCCCAAGTAATGGCATCTGCCATCCATGCCGTAGTAGAGTATGGAATCACTCCAAAAGGAGCGGCATTTTGATAATAGAAAACTTTAATTGGAATAATCTTACAATCAGGAGCAACTCCTGCTATACCTATGTTATTGTTAGCTTCAGCAGCAATAATACCTGCACAACAAGTACCATGACCATCACTTGGGTAATTGAAATTAGGATAGCCGTTGCTATTATCGCCTACGGCAGAATAACCAGGGAGCAGATTAGTAGTTAGGTCAGGATGAAGTGTATCTACACCAGAGTCTAATACCGCAATTTTAACATAAGATTCCCCTGTAGTGATATTCCAAGCATCATCTACATCCATATCGGCATCTAGTGTACCTGAATATTGCACTCCTGTAGCTGCATTATTAATTGCCCATTGTCTGTTGTATAAAGAATCATTTGTTGTCACAATAGGATTGACTAAATAATTTGGTTCCGCATAGACAAATTGATTGGATTGATGGAGCTGAATAGCTAGGTCAAGAGGACTAATTGGTGTGTTTTGGCTAACCTGTAATTTGTATAAATTGGGAATTCGTTGTGCTTCTATGCGTTCGAGGTTATATTTTTTAGCTATTTTTTCTAGTAAATGAGAATCATCTGCTTTACGAAGCTGTATCATAACTTGACTTAGGATTCCGAGGCTGTGTCCTTCGGTGTTGGTATAGTATTTTCCAACATGAACAATAGAAGTATTTGTCTGTATGTTTTTAATAAAATTTTGATATGCTTTGTCAGATATAGGATCTAAGACAGCAATGGTTACATCAGGATAAGGAAGAGGAGTCCAATTACTGATGAAAGCGTATTTTTTTAAGATTGTTGCTTTTTCTGAGAGAGAGGTTTTGGGAGCAAACTGTAATATTACTTTTTGCTTATCAAGGTAATCTTGAGGGGTAACCTGACTTTGTTTTTGTGCAACTCCGATTTGAGTGAGCAAAGCCAGTATAACTATAAAAAATTGTTTCATATTTAGATGGTTTGTCTTTTTATTAAAAAATAAGCCACCAAAATAATAAAACTAGCCTCTATAAGCAAACTTATATTTATTAGCTGAAAGAAATAGAGTCCTTAACAGTGCTTATTTTGAGAGAAAAACATGGATATAACTTTTTGCCTACCGACTTAAAAGCAGTGCTTGGAACTCTAGAAATACCAAACACTAATTTTACGGTCTAATTAGCAACAATTGGTTAAGTCACAACAATCTGGTGTAGGACAACATTCGATTCCAGTAGTAGCACAACATAGACTGATTCCTAGGGTAGCTAGTATAACACTAGCGAAAATAACATTTTTCATACGTAATAAATTTTATTAGATACTTCTGGTGAGTAGTATCTATAGATTAAGAATATAAATAATTTTTTAATACATGTTTAATGAGCGTGCTCATTAGAACAATTACAAGTAGGCAGTTCTGTTTTAGATTTAGGTTTGAAACCCATTAGGGAGCCTTTTCCACCTTGTATTATTTCACAACAAGCTGTTATTTTAGCTTTTAGTTTTTTTCTTCCACGTTGTACTTTTGATCTCACAGTAGAGGCAGGGATCCCTAACTCAGTAGCAATATCTTTCTGCTTCATACCTTGTATTTCTGACCGCCATATAATCTGTCTGTAGTCTGAGGGTAAGGTGTCAATTAACTGATGTAAGTATTGTTTAATAGAACAAATTTCTTTCTCTGTCCAAGTAGGAAAAAGTTCTTTAGCTGTATCAACTAAGCTTAAGTGGTCATCAATAGTGTCGATAGGACGCTTTTTCTTTCTATAATAATCAATAATAGCATGACGAGCTACGGCATAGATCCAACTTCGATTATCATTGGCAGCTATAGATAGTTTGTAGAAAATATCTTGTGTCAGATCCTTTGCATCTTCGGTATTGTTAATACGTCTTTGCACGAATTGGAAGATGTCATCATAATAGTAAGCAATACTTTGTTTCATGATCTATTTTGTTCTATTTGCTTATGTAGACGATTGTTTTGAAAAAAGATGCACTTTTGAGAAAAAAATTAACCATTGTTCTAAAATAGAACACCCTGTTTTAGTTCATGATGACCAAAACAGGGGATTCTATGGAAAGAAAATCATATTAGGAGTGCGGCTCTTATAAAACTATTCGTAAGAATACTTAGTCTTATATATTAAAGCTACTTAATAGCTCTGGTCATTTCTCTTTTTCCTTTAGGACCAGGCAAAGCCTCTACGGTAAATCCTATTTTTTTGAGCGACCTTTTAAAAGCACCTTTTGCACAGTAGGTAGTGAGTACACCACCAGGTTGTAAGGCGTCATACATTCTCATTAGCATAGGTTCTTCCCAGAGTTCTGGTTGAGCATTGGGGGCAAAGGCATCATAATAAATAATATCAAAGTATGCCTGATAGTCCAAGTCTTCAAATTTACTTCGTTGCTGTAGAAAATTAAAATTCGGAGCAAGTTGTGTAGGTGCTGTTGTCGTTTTATGCATCGCTAAAAAAAGCTCCTTTTCTGTAGTTGCTTGGAGCTCTGAAGGATAATTTAACTGTTCTAACATATCTGATTCAATAGGGTAAGCTTCTACTCCCACATAATCAATATTTAATTGCTCCTTTTGACCTTCTAGATAAGTCATAAAAGCATTAAGCCCTGTCCCAAAACCAATTTCAAGGATTTTGAGTGTTTTTTTTTGGGTGGCTTGGTATTGTAGAGCAGCTTCTATAAAAACAATTTGAGATTCTTGGATAGCACCATGAACAGAGTGATAGGTTACTCCAAATTGTGTCGACTCTAGGCTATGTGAGCCATCCTCAGTCGTGATAATGGTATTCATATTCTTATTTCTTGATCAATACTAAGCTTTTGGAGGTATTCCAAAAAGTCTTACGGTCTAATATTTTAACATTACTTCCTTCGATTAAATACGAATTAGGGTCTCTCTCTGGAAGGAGATAAATAATATCTCCCTCGCCACAACCAATCTTATCCCTATCATAGATGCTGAATTGTGTACCCAATTCCCGTACTTGACTATTGTAGATAGGAGTAAGGCGTTTCATACTTAAGAGTGTAATGATTTTATTTTGTCTCAATTCTCGACGATTACCACAGACAATAAAAGCAGTCGCATCATCTTCTATAAATTTATTTTTCTCTTCTAGATCAGCAATCGTTGTTTCTAGCTTTTTATTTTGTTCTGCCAAAAATGCACTTTGTACTTTTAGTTCTGCATAAGTATTGGCTAGCTCACTATCAGTAGAGTCAACTTCTTGTTGCAGTTCGTTGAGAGATGTTTTTAGCTTAGAAATATCTACCTGTAGGGAATCAAGTTCCTTTTCTTTAGCTGCAAACTTCACCTCTAGTGACTCAATCATTGTTTTGATTTGTTGATTTTCTACTTTATAGGCTTTTGCTTTATTTTGTAAACGCTTTGCTTGCCCATAAGTATTACTGTTGGCTTTTTTTAACGCATCAATTTGAGCAATAATACTTGCCTGCATATCACCTTCCTCTAGATCTTTTCGGAGCATCAAAGCTGCCATCTCTTTGTTACGTTTACCAATTTCTAGCAAGGCTTCATTAATTGCTGTGATCGTTTCCATTGTTTCTGCATACTCTCCTTTGATGAGACGTTCTTCTTCTTCTAGAGAAGCAACAGAATCTTGTAGTAGTTTTTGTCTAAGGACTTCTTCTTCATATTCGGCTTGGTGACTATCACAACTAATAGTGATAAGACTAAGTAAAGCGAAGGGGAAGAGGATATAAATTATTTTCATAAGGCTTTCTAATTGAACAGATACTCACAAGAACGATGTGTTCTAAAGGTGTGATAATTACTTTTTGACTAAGACAACTGTTTTATCTGTTGCCCAGAATTTTTTAGGATCTTTGATATTCAATACTCCTCCTTGTACTTCGTAGGAACTTGGATCTCTATCTGGTAGTACATAGATGATTTCTCCATCGCCACCACAGTCAATTTGATCATTGTTAAAATAATCAATTAAATCACCATTCTCACGTACTTGTTGTTGGTAGTTTTTAGTTAGCTTTTTCATACTGATTTTACTAAGTATACCAACTTTACGAAGAGCCTTTTTGTCTCCACAGGCAACATAAGCTCTTGCCTGTTGGTCAATAAATTCATTTTTAGTACTTAGATCTTCTAGTGTCTCTTGAAGTCTATCATTAGTACTAGATAGTTGATCGTTTTTCTTTTTTAGGTCAGAAACAGCATTCGATAGCTGACCACTTTTTTCAGTCAACTGTCCTTCCATTTTAGCTAGAGCAACTTCCATATCGCCTATAATAGCACGAGCCTCTTCTAGCTCTTCTTCTTTTTCTATGATGCGGGTTTCTGCTTGAGCAATCATTTTTTTGAGTTGTTGGTTCTCAATTTGGTAACGACTGACTCTACTCTGCATTTTTTTAGCTTCGTTTTTAGCTTCCTCATTGGCATCTCGTAGTGCTTGTATTTTAGCCAATATTTTTTGACGTTGGGGCAAATCTCCACCAAATTCCTTTTGTTGCGTCAAGCTTTGAATTTCTTTCTCTCTGAAAGAAATAGCTCTTAGTGTATCTTCGATTGAATTAAGTGTTTCTATCGCAGAAGTATATTCTCCACGAATCAGTCGATCTTCTTCTTCTAATTCGTTCAATCGTTTTTGAGCGGTTGCATTTTCAGCAACAAGGGCGTCATAATCGGCTTTGTAGTCATTGCAAGCACTAAATCCAAGTAGTAAACAGGTAAGTAGGACCAAATAGTTTGTTTTCATAACAAAAAGTGTTTGTTGTTGTCTGTTAGAGTATTAGGTGGTGTAATAGTTAAATATAGTTAGAGCATATTATAAATTAAGGTAAATTCAAACCTGCTCTAAAATTATTCATGATATTTAAGCAGCTTCCAATATTGGCTAATGTTAGCAGATTCGATCAAAAACTTATTAGCTCTTTTATAGATTTTCCCATCAGTCAGATTGATAATACCTTTTTGTGCAGGATTCTCTGTGAACATAATCGTATAATCGTTTTTATCTATACGCCCTTCTATTGATTTTCGTATTTCAGAAGTATTGATTTGAGCTGTAAAGCGAATATTCTTCTCATCTTCTTGAATTTCTACAAATTTGAAGGCGATAATCTGTGTTTCTCTGCTTCCATAATCAATCTTACCGACAAAGGAACTTTTTGTCAAATCAGCAAGACTAATTTCCTCAACAGTGATGGACTGTAGACGATTAGGAACTTCTTCCTGGTACAATCCTTCAGGGAAATCAGATAAGTATTTTTTATAACCGTAGACCGTGTTTGTTTGTTCAGCCCAATACCAAGCATAGTTATCTTTTTGCTCTTTAGCCGCAGTTTTATACTTGCTTTCAGGATAAATTTGCAAAAAAGAGTCAATCGCTCCGTCTGTATTTTGAGCGACAGCAGCTTGCCACGCTTTGTCTTCAGCATCATTACAGGATATCAATAAAGTACCTAGAGCAAAGAGTAAAATTAATATAGTTGATTTCATTACTTTTTTTCTGATTGAGGGATTTGATGAACAATTATATTACTAATATCATAGCCCTTCATTCGATTATGATAATAATATAGCAAATTCATATCTTCACTCCTAACATCTCCCTCTTTATCTAGCAACAGAGCTTTTTTAACATGGAAATTACCCACATTATTGACCCCATGTTTTACTAGATCGGCAAGACTATCATTCTTGACCTCAGGGGAGAGTTGTATTTTATTTTGTTTTTCTAATTCAAATAAATGATCTCTAACCTTTTCGACATTGTAATAGAATACTTTCTGTAAGATTACTCGATCTTCTTTGGGCAGTCTAAGTAAACCATACAAGTCCAAATTAGCATATTGTTTCTTAAATATATTAAAAGCAACAAATGCCACTAAATGACTGGATAAAACGATATTTTCTACAAAGTAGCGTTTTACAATTTTATCCGCCAGCATTTGGGTGTATTGTGCATTTCGTTGGTGGTCATATTTGATTACATCATCTGATGTAAAGTAGTCTTTGATTTGTACTTCTTTACCAAATCGACTACTACTTCTACCTTCTTCATCTACAAAATTCCCCAATACGTCCATTGGACGACCAAAATTCACTGCAATATTAGAACTTGTTCGGAAAAAATTCCAAAAGAACTTGACTAAATTAAAAAATCCACCAAAGGCTTTTTTCTCTACTAAGTAAAGTTCTTTACCTGTTTGTTTTAGATGACCATCAATGAGGCTCTTTGCTTCTAATACAAAGTGATAGTTCAGGACCAAAGGTACAACAAATATTTTATTGTCTTTACCTTGTTCGAGTAGTGCATTTTGAGCGTCAATGGCAGTACCAAGAAGTCCGAGTTTGAGCCGTTTTTCTAATGCTCCTGATCGAGAGCGAGTTCCTCCTGGAAAAAACAAACTATGAACACCTCTTTCTATTGTCAATTGCGAAAAAGCTTTCAGTGTTTCTAAATAGAAACTATTCTTTTTTCTTCTATCCACCCCATAAGCCCCCAGTCTGGGGAACATGTAGCCAAGTATACTCGTATTGTATAGATTGATCCCTGCTCCATAAGAAAAAGCGGGTAAACCTACTCGATCGCAGGTCCATCCAATAAGTACAGAATCCAAATTGCTAAAATGGGTAGGAACCAGAATGACGGTACCTTTTGTTGCTAGTTTTCGGATGGTGTCTATTTGCCCCATGATCTGCAAACGATCCCTCAAGTGCTTGTTGGATCTAAAAAACTTAGAAGCACTTAATAGAATATTGAATATTCTAGGGAGCAGTTGTCGAGCAAATTTATAAGTAGACACCTTGAAATTACTAGTGATTTCTCGAAGGTAACGCTCTATAATTCTACTTAACAGCTTCTTGTTGTTCTCTACGACTACTTCATCTGTTTGGTCGAGTGATTTTCGGAGTAGTTTTTTACGAATGTCATTCCAGAAATCCAGTTCATCTGGTGGATCTACTTTCCAAGGATTTTCGATGATACGAATACGTTCTAGATAGAGTGCTTTTGCAATATCATCACTCAAAGATCCTTTTCGTTTTTGGGCCACAATCCTATCCGTTATCTTCTGAGTCGCATCTTTCATAAATGCTTCTTTCTCTAAACTCAACAAATTGATCGGCCATTTATTGAGATCTTCCACAACATAGGGCTTGGGATAGTCCGTGGGGTGAAGTGGTTCAAAGGGGATTTTTATCTCTTTTATTTCTTCTGTATCTAATGGCATACGATATAAAAAGGTTTGTATGAGTGTTGCTTTTGCTCTTGTAGGGGGCTAAGTTACATTATTTTACAATGAAGTTGTTTATCTACTCCCACAACTTGCTATTTTTATAGCATAAAAATGCTATTTTACTCAACTTTATAGGCCAACTTACGTAAAATAAGACAAGAACATCACCTACTTAAACTAAAATAAAAATGCTAGACAATATAGATTTGACCAATGTATTGGTATTGGATATTGAAACAGTTTCTAATACCAAATCTTATGAAGATTTATCAGAACCAATGCAAAAACTTTGGAATCTCAAATCAGAACAAATCCAACGTAGGTTACCAGAAGAAGAACAGCTAAGTCCTTCAGAGCTTTTTCCTGAAAAAGCAGGTATTTATGCAGAATTTGGTAAAATCGTTTGTATTTCTGTTGGTGTATTCAAAAAGGTAGAAGGCGAATTGAAGTTCTACCTAAAATCATACTATGGAGCAGATGAACAAAAACTATTAGCAGAGTTTTCAGATATGTTGGATAAGTTTATTCCTGATCCGAGATACAAGTATCTGTGTGGACATAATATCAAGGAATTTGATATTCCCTATACTTGTCGACGGATGCTAATCAATGGCATGAAACTGCCAACAGCCTTACAGATTAATGGCAAGAAGCCTTGGGAATTGGGGCATCTACTAGATACCATGGATCAATGGAAATTTGGAGATTATAAAAACTACACCTCATTGAAGTTGCTTTGTGGTGTCTTTGGGATCCCAACACCTAAAGATGATATTGATGGGAGTGAGGTTGGCAAAACATTTTGGAATGAAGATGATGTGAAAAGAATAGAGGTGTATTGCAAAAAGGATGTATTAGCAACAGCACGGCTGTTGATGGCCTTCAAACTGATGCCTTTTATAGAGGAAAAAGATACGATTGATAGAGACGAATAGAAGCGTATTCCATGTTATCCAGTTTATATGAAAGTCTATCAGAAAGTCTATTGATTTTTCTGGAACCTAATACTAGAGTTTACTACCCATTTTTGATGTCTACATTGATATTGGGGGGAGGTTTTTTTGTCTGGACAAAAGGAAATGCTAATCCCCAAACAGTGCGTGCTGTTTTCAAATATTTGTTCCCAAAGTCTATCTGGTGGCATCGATCTGCACGAGTAGACTATCAGCTATTGCTTTTCAATAATATGCTAAAGGCATTATTAATTGTACCTTATACTATATCACACATACAATTGATGTGGGTAGTGGTACAGATTTGGCGGGAAGGTTTAGGGTGGTCAGAACCCTTGACCATTCTTTCTCCGGTCTCTGTTAGCATTTTGTATACAGCAATTATGTTACTGGTAGGGGATTTTAGTCGCTTTTTGTGGCATTATGCTATGCACAAAATACCAATCTTATGGAAGTTTCATCAAGTACATCATGCCGCTGAAGTGATGACTCCTCTGACGCTTTACCGAATTCATCCAGTCGAGTATTTTTTCAATAGATTGAGAGGTTTGGTTGTTTTTGGTATAGTAGCAGGGACTTTTTACTATTGGTTTCAGAGTAGTATAACCGCGATCACTATTTTTCAAATACATATCGGACTATTTGTATTCAATATCATGGGAGCAAATTTGAGACATTCACACATCCCGATTTCTTTCGGAAAGCGGTTAGAACATCTGTTTATTAGTCCAGCTCAACATCAAATACATCACAGTCAAGCAGAAAAACATTATGATAAAAACTTTGGGAGTGTTTTTGCGATTTGGGACTGGTTTTTTGGTAGTTTGTGGCTTACCAATAAGACGGAAAAAATCTCTTTTGGGATAGAAAAAAAAGAACAAAATAAATATCAAAGTTTCTTTCAGAATCTTTGGTCACCAATACAATCTTTAGGAAACTATATCATTTTTTGGCGGCGATGATAATAGAACATATCTTGCTTTTTATAAAATATTTTCCTATCTTTAAAATATCTTTGTGTTTATTTGTTTGGGTTTTTATAACTCTTCTCTCTTTTTAGAGGGAAGAGTTTCTTTATTTTGTAACATTTAATACATGCTTTTAGAGTCGAAAATAAATATCCATGACACTCAAATCCTTTGTAATTAAAAAGGTAGCTAACTTTGTTACCAAAAAAATAGATAAAGCGGCTCAGCGAGCACTACTAGACCAAGAAAATATTCGTAAAAAATTGGTCAAAGTAGGCAGAAAAACGATCTTTGGTCAAGCACACGGATTTGATCAGATTGATAACTACACGACTTTCAAACAACAGATTCCAATTGTAGATTATGAGGCTTTACGCCCTTATATCGACCAAATAAATGAAGGAAAAGAGGATGTTTTATGGAAAGGAAAGCCTAAGTACTATGCAAAAACATCTGGTACTACTTCTGGGGCGAAGTATATCCCGTTGACCAAAGCAAGTATACCAAATCATTTCGGAACGGCACGAAATGCTATTTTTAATTATATTAGCAAGACAGGGAAATCAGATTTTTTGGATGGCAAGATGATTTTTTTGTCAGGATCTCCTGTATTGGATGACTACAATGGTATTGCTACAGGTCGGTTGTCTGGTATTTCCAATCACTTGATACCCGCTTGGATCAAATCGAATCAAATGCCTTCGTATGAAACGAATTGCATTGAGGACTGGGAAACAAAACTACAACGGATCGTAGAAGAGACGGTTACGGAAGATATGCGATTAATTAGTGGCATTCCGCCTTGGGTACAGATGTATTACGAACGTTTATTGGCACATACAGGTAAGAAAACTGTCTTAGAGATTTTTCCTAATTTATCGATGTTTGTTTATGGTGGAGTCAATTTTGAACCTTATAGAGCTAAACTAGAAGCATTGGTAGGAGCAAGTATTCCAAGTGTAGAAACCTATCCTGCTTCAGAAGGATTTTTAGCGTTTCAAGATAGTCAAACGGAAGAAGGGTTGTTACTAAATACTAACGCAGGGATTTTTTTTGAATTTGTTCCTGCTTCAAATGTTTTTGATGAAAATCCACCTCGATTTTCATTAGCAGAGGTAGAGATTGGAGTGAACTATGCGATTATTTTGCACACCAATGCAGGGTTGTGGGGATACAATATTGGAGATACCGTACAGTTTGTTTCTAATAGCCCTTATCGAATCATTGTGACAGGACGAATCAAGCATTTTATTTCTGCTTTTGGGGAGCATGTAATCGGAAAAGAGGTAGAACGAGCCATCCTAACTATTGCCGAAGAGCAACAAATCCGACTGACTGAATTTACGGTGGCACCACAGGTTAGCCCATCTACGGGAGAAGAACCTTATCATGAGTGGTTTATCGCCTTTGATAATCTACCAACAGATATGGAGGCTTTTGCTAATGGGATTGATACCAACTTGAGGCAGCAAAACACCTACTATGATGATTTGAGGGCAGGTAATGTCTTGCAATGCCTCAAAATAACTCCTTTACAAAAAGATGCTTTCAGAGCTTATATGAAATCTATTGGCAAATTGGGCGGACAAAATAAGGTGCCTAGATTAGCGAATGATAGAAAAATAGCTGATTTTTTGGAAGGGTATAGGGTTTGATGGTCAATGTTATTTCCATTCTATAAAGAATGCTTCTTTTGTTATTTCAAAGCTAGAAAACTCTTTAGGAAGATTTGGGAGTACAACAAATTTATTTAGTTTCTTCTCGACTTTACCGATTAAAAGACACAAAAGTATGTTCTGTAATAGCAGGTAAATACCCAAAACGATTACGTTTTCTACGGACAGCTATTTGATCTTTGTCATCTAGATTGCGAATAGCATCCAAGTAATTTTGCTTGGTATATATTCTACCAAAATGGAAATTATGATAAAGGTCTTTGATTTGGAGTGTTTGAGACTGGAAAGTTTGTAATAGAAGCTGTTCTAGCTCGAACATAGCTCCGAAAAGTGTTTGGCTTTTCTGTATGGTTTGGGTCTGTTGTAGAGCAGCACTAAAATTGAAATTACCAATGCCATCTTCCAGCACTTGAGAGTTTTGATTGAACAATGTTCGCATCCATTCATAGGAATGTTGTTGTTGAGTAAGGAAGATGAAAAAAGTATCTGTTTTTCCTTTATCATCACAAAAACGATAGGATAGAGGCGGAGCAATAATTGCTAGTTCTTCCTGCAGGTGATTAGAAAAAAGTTGCAAAAGAAAATGCTCTTTTTGGGCTGCCTTGGGCTTTTGTTTCCAATAATTGCGGAGTTCAGCAAGACCTTTTTCGCCAAATAATCTGGTCAAAGGACTGGTTTGGCTTTTTTGATTGACACTTCGAGCTATTTTTTTGTAGTCAAAATAAAGTAAACAATCACCTCGACTACCAACTAAGGTTTGTAATAGTGAAAAATCAACCTGATCATTATTTACTATATCTACTAGAGCAAAAGTAGGCAAATGAGCTACTTTTTGTAGATGTGTTAAGAAAGGGGGATCTATTTCTCCTTGCTGAAAATAAGGCTCAAAATGATAGTTTTTTTTGTTAAAATGTTGTAATAACAAATCAGCCTTGATGGAGGCAGGTTGTTGCCAGAGTGTAGCGAGTATATTTGCTATTTTTTTAGTACCAACTAATTGATTAAAGGTTTTCCAAAATAGGGGAGTCTCTGCTGTTTCTTCGGCACAAAGATGAGCAAAAACTAATTTTTCTTCTAATCCTTGCTGCTCAATCGTAGCGATAGATTCCCCTAACCATTTTTCTAGATATTGAAGAATGATGGTTGATTGTATAGTGGTAAGGGTATCTGTATCTTTGTTAGGTAGTGACATACAGCAAGTTGTTAAGAACAATAACTTCTAATGAATGTCATAAAAATAAACATTTTTGTTTTAACACAAAATGTTTTAGTTGAATTTTAATTTTTCATTCCACTCCGAAGCTGTACTGACGAAGACAGAGGGCGTCCCAATTGGAGCATTGACTTTGTGAAACTGTCCTCCTTTCAAAATTTCATTAGTTAGTAAGTGTCTCCACTCTCCTTTGGGAAGGTAGATTTTATGTTTTTTGCCTCCTTTTTTGACATAAGGAGCGACCAAAATAGCATCACCCAATAGAAATTGATTATTGATACTCAAACAATTATTATCATTAGGGAATTCTAAATAAAGGTGTCTAGCCATAGGATAACCATTGAGGTTAGCTTCTGTAGCTATGCTCTCTAGATAAGGAATCAGTTGAGTGCGAATTTGACTGAACTTGCTGTAGAATGCTTTTATTTCAGTATTGCTATAAACCTGAATATTTCTCTGAGGAATAATACCTTCGTGTGTGCGAAAGAGAGGCGAGAATACGCCTAGTTCGATATGTCTTTGCAGTAGTTTTTCCTTTCTTCTCATTGCAAACAGACCTCCTCCTTTCCAGAAACCTGCAAAGCCCCCAACATCAGCATGATTGATACTCATACCAGAAATACCACTCGAAACTAAGGCAGGAACAATGGAAGGTAAGCCATCATTTTTTTGCCAAGAAGTCATCTGGTCACCTGCCCAATAGAAGGTGCTGTATTGGCTTCCGCCTGTAAAGGACGATCGAGAAAAGAAGGCAATTTTTTCTTCTTGTTCTACTTCCTGAATGGCTTCTCTATTTACTTTTGCCCAATCGACAGGATATTGATTGTGATAGAGTTGGGGCGAAATCCCACTGTGCAACACCGCATCCCAAGGGAGTGCTTCTCCAAAGTCTGCCATCCATCCCTTGAGTCCATAAGCAATCATGTTGTTTTTGATGATGTCTTTTATCCAAGTGCGTGCGGCAGGATTCGTCAAGTCAATTAAGCCCACATCAAAACCCGTCATACGAATGACATAGGTCTTTTTAGTGTGATCTTTAACTAGGTAGCCTTTTTCGTCAGCCTCCTTGTATAGAGCCCCATCGTTTGTTAGCATAGGATTGATATAGCCTAAGACCGCAATTCCTCTTGCTTCCATTTTTTGACAAAATTCCTTAAAATTAGGATAACGTTCTTCATCTGCTTCCCAGTACCATTTGAGTTGATCCCCTACAAAGGTACGTCTACGACCCACCCAGTCTTGTACCCAAATGGCAGAGATAGCAGTGCCACTAGCCTCTAAGCTATCGACATAGTCTTCTACGATTTTTCGTCCACCTTGAAGCCCTACTATGGTCCCATAGGTCCACTTGGGTAGTTTTGGGAGGCGACCATATTGAGCAGTATAGCTACGAACTAAATCTTTTGGGGTATTCATTTGCCAGAGTGATGCACGTAGATTATTTTCCCAAACTTCTAAACCAACATGATCTTTGGATCGGAAACAAAAACTAGCTCTGGCTGTATTGCGAAGCAAAAAAGCAGTATGATTGTCTGTAATATAATACGGAATAGGAGCATAAGTACTGACAGGTGTTCCACCTGCAATCTTGGTGTTTGCAATCATTGTTGTTGGTTGGTCTCCAGACCCAATTCCTTGCTCTTCTACCCAAATAGGGACTTTTTGTCCCTTCATGTTGTTGTGGGTGTATTGTTCTCCTAATCCTAGGATCGTTTCTTCTTTGTCACTAAGATATTGCAAGGTGATGCGGTTGTAACTTTTGTCTGATAGGGTTACTGCTAGATCGATTTGAGTGGAATCCTTACCCGTAATCATTAAGCTGTATTTGCACCCACAAAGCTCTCCCTGTATTTCTACACTAGTTGGTCTAAATAACGTCCCAGTGATACTTGGTTTTTTACATTTGTCTTTTTGCTTGCCTCTGAATTTGAAAAAACCATAGGTCTCTTTTACTTTCGGAGTTGATTTGGCAATACTCAAAAAACTACTTTTGGTATCAATGCTAAAGATCGGTTTGGTCTGATCCCCTTTCCATTTGCTAGAGGGATGTAAGTGTATCTGAATGAGATTATTTACTTTTTTGTAAGTAAAAAAAGTAGTGTTTGTTTCTCCCTGTGCGAAGGTGACGCAAAAGGATAGGAATAAAAACGATAGGGTATAGCAGTATTTTTTCATGCTTAGTTTTGGTCTTGTGATAGCTTTTAGAGCTGCAAAAGTACACAAAAAAAACTATTCCCAATCGCAGAAAGGTAAACGCATTAGATGAGAGTTGTAGTAGCGGATGTCTTGTGTTACTTCTTGTCCCACCCATTCTGGTAGAATAAAGGTTTGATTTTCTTCTTCTAATTCTATTTCTGCTACGATTAAACCATGATTTTGTCCTCTAAAGACATCAATTTCCCATGTAAAACCTTCGTGATGTACTTCGTGACGAATTTTATCAATGATAGGCTGGTCACATAACAAAAGGAGAGCTTCAGCATCGGCTAAGGGGAGTGGATACTCAAATTCTGAGCGAGTGGTACCAACTTGTCCACTTTTTATGGTCAAAAATCCTTTATCATTTTTGATTCGGACACGAACAGTACGCTTAGGATCTGTACTCAGGTAGCCTTGTTTAATGTGATATTGTTTTTGAGAGTTGGTTTCCCAGTGGTTATTTTTAACTAAAAACTTGTGTTCAATTTCCGTAGCCATGTCTTTTTTGTCAACAATATGCTCCAATTTGGATGAAATAGCAAAATAAAATAAAAATTATCATCAAAAAAATGATATTTAGTCTTTTTTAATGCCTTGAATTGCTAAAATATGCCTATTTTGAGGGCTATATTTTTTGATAAAAAACAAGTGTTGAGACACTAGGTTAAACTATAAATGGCAAAGAAAAAAAAATCAGGAGGACGCTCCTCCAAATCAGGTGTGCAGGACGAACGTCTTCCTAAATTACTAGGACTGTTTTGTGTGCTTTTTGCATTGTATTTGTTCATTGCATTTTCTTCTTATCTGTTTACTTGGGAACAAGATATGGATAAGGCAAACTGGGGAGTATTACTTACTCCTGTCGAAATGGCAAACTGGTTAGGTCGTCTTGGGGCGGTTCTATCACATCAATTTTTTTATTGGGGATTTGGTTGTCCATCCTTCATTTTGGTGTTTTTGATACTAACGACAGGGATGAGCCTTATTACAGAAACTCCGATCAAGAAGCTTTACCCTGTCTATCAGCGGTCCATTATTGTTATGCTTTGGACAAGCTTTTTGCTGGCATTTTTGACACAGGGAGCTACTTTCCCTTGGGGAGGTGCTTTTGGTATCGTGATTGTCAATGGATTAGATAGCTTGATAGGGTCTGTTGGGATTGTAGCTTTATTGATATTTGCTTTCTTGGCAGTAGTAATTTGGAATGATAACCCTGATTTGAGCGATGGTTTGCAGTGGGATGAAGTCAAAGGGGCATTTACGCCAGATAATATGCAAGATACGCTTCGCAGTATGTTCAGACTAACCCCCCCTAGACCTCCTAAGCCTCAAGAACCAGAGACTAAAACAGTTAAAGTTCTAAAGCCAAGGGTGAAAACATTGACACCAGACAGCAAAAATTCGGACATGCCTGCTCTCGAAACGACAGAAGAGAAGGGAACAGTGTCTGTGCCTAAAACGATTGCTAAAAATACCAAGGAAGAGTTGGAGCAGAAGGTCAAAAAACTGACACAGAATCAACTAGAACTGAATCTAGATAAGGTGGTTCAAGAAGAGAAGGAGAAAGAAGGTGGTGTAGAGATGGAAATAGGAAAAGGGGATAATGTAGAGGTTAGTATAGCAGAAGAGAACAAAAACCATGTAGAGCCTTATGATCCAACATTAGATTTGCCTCGATATGAAAATCCTGTACTAGATCTTTTAGAGAGTTATGAAGACCAAAAACCAGTCATTGATAGAGCAGAGTTAGAAGCGAATAAGGAGCAGATTATTGAAACTTTATTCAATTATAAGATTGAAATTATCAAGATAAAAGCGACTATTGGGCCAACCGTAACACTTTATGAAATTATACCTGCTCCTGGTGTGCGTATTTCTAAAATTAAGAGTCTAGAAGATGATATTGCTCTAAGTTTAGCAGCTTTAGGTATTCGTATTATTGCTCCTATTCCCGGTAAAGGAACTATTGGTATAGAAGTACCAAATCGCAATAAGCAGATTGTTTCGCTCAAAGAAGTATTGGCTTCTAAAAAGTATCAAGAAGCTAAAATGGATTTACCTATTGCTCTGGGTAAGACGATCTCAGATGAGGTCTTTATAGCTGATTTAGCTAAAATGCCACACTTACTGATAGCTGGTGCTACAGGACAGGGTAAGTCGGTTGGTATCAATACCGTGATTATGAGTTTGTTGTACAAAAAACACCCTTCTCAACTAAAATTGATACTGATAGATCCCAAGAAAGTAGAACTTTCATTGTACAATCGTATATCTGCACATTATTTGGGATACTTGCCAGATGAAGAGGAAGCGATTGTGACCGATACGACTAAGGTTGTACAGACCCTGTATTCATTGACGGTAGAAATGGATGAACGCTATAATTTACTTAAAAAAGCTTCTGTTCGTAACCTAAAAGAATACAATCAGAAATTTGTTGCTAGACGACTCAATCCAGAAAAAGGACATCGATTCTTGCCTTACATTGTATTGATTATAGATGAGTTTGCGGATTTGATTATGACGGCAGGTAAGGAAGTCGAAATGCCTATTGGACGTTTGGCTCAGTTGGCACGTGCCGTTGGTATTCACTTGATTATTGCAACACAAAGACCTTCTGTTAATATAATCACGGGTATTATTAAAGCCAATTTTCCAGCTAGGTTAGCATTCAAAGTAACTTCAAAAATTGACTCTAGAACGATTCTAGATGGAGGTGGAGCAGAACAGTTGATTGGTAGAGGGGATATGCTATTATCTAGTGGAGGTAGTCTGATTCGAATCCAATGTGCTTTTGTAGATACTCCAGAAGTAGATCGCGTGATTGAGCATATTGCGAATCAACCAGGTTACCCAACACCATTTTTATTGCCTGCTTATGGCGAAAGTGAAGGTGGAGCACAGGCTTCGGAAAGCAAACTGAATCAAGTTTTGATGGATCTAGATGAACACTTTAATGATGCGGCTCGATTAGTAGTAATGAATCAGCAGGGATCTACCTCTATGATTCAGCGTCGTCTTAAATTGGGGTACAATCGTGCTGGGCGGATAATGGATCAGCTGGAAAATACAGGTATTGTTGGTAAAAATGAAGGCTCTAAAGCAAGAGAAGTCCATATTACTGACGAAATTGAATTAGAAGAGTTCTTGAAGGCATTAGCTGAACGAAAACGAAAAATTACTTTTAAATAGATAACGTAAGCATGAAGAATATTTTGCATTATGGATTACAACGCAGTGGCACTAATTTCATAGAAACACTCTTGAAAAAGAACTTTCGGATTAAGATATGGAATAGTAATGCAGATCGTAAACATGCACTCCAAAAGCATTTTAGATTGTATGATGACAAGACTAAAATTGGAGATGCAGATTATTCGAATGATCAGTATTTTACATCTTTTGGAGAATACGAGCAGGCATTAGATATAGATGTCAAAGTAGATGGAATTATTATTATATCAAAAGACCCTTATGCTTGGTATCTCAGTTATTTAAATTGGGCAGAGAAATGTGGGTGGCCATCTGTTAATCACCATTATATCGAAGAGTATAACCATTTCTATGGTAAATGGTATGAGTTCAGTCAGCAAGATGAACGCATTGTATTTGTTCGTTATACCGATTTTTTGGTAGATGGAGCGGCTCAGCTAAGTAAATTACAAGAGACATTTGATCTGCCAACTCGGTTATTGACGAACTTATTTGGGAGCAAAACGTCACTTTCCAAGGTCGATCAGTCTTCTACTTTTTCAGAAGAAAAGTTTAAGTTTTATACAGAAAAGGAGTATTTAGAACAAATAGGTAAAGAAAAACTTGACGTAATTAACGATATATTGGATGTTCCACTCATAAAATCAATGGGATATCAAGTGGAGTCTTAGATGAAAATATACTTTATATTAATGTAAATGCCTTGAGTCCAAAGAGTTGGACTCAAGGCATTTTATATTATTTATAGATACATTCTTATTTAAACTTTACTCTAAAAAAGCGATTTTTTCGCTTGTATTGACCAAAAAGCATGACTTCGTCTTTGGAAATTTGTTCTGATACCTTTGGGAGTGTGAAAGACTGAACATCTTCTACTGTGAATAATATTTCTTTAGATTGTTTTCCTTGATTGTCAACCTCTACCAATACGGTGACTGACTTTTTCTTATTTTTGGAAAAATTCTTAATTTTAACTCCTTCTGTATAGGTCATGTTTTCAATATCATCATTGAAAATAAACATCAATTTGTTACCTACCTTGGAAAGGACATAAGAAGAGGCAATTCCACCATCATTGACACTATGTTGTTTTTTGGGGATACGAATTTTCCAGAGTGTTTGCCCCTCTTTATCCATGTTGACGACAATGATATCATTATATATATAGTGGTAGGTACTGCTGGTACGCCCTTCACTATCGGTAGTAGTCGTGATGTACATATAGTATTGCTCTCCAACTAGGACTGCTCCACCGTCTTTTTTCAGAATGATTTCATCGAGATCATATTCATAGAGCTCTAGCCCTTTCTTTTTTCGGTCCGCTTTCTTTTTAGCTTTTTTTGCTTGGCGTTCAGTCATGTGTTGCACAATGAAATTTTCTTCAAAAGGTTCGAAGCCTTTGGTTGTAATGGCTTGTGTTTTACCATCAATCCTTAAGAAGTAACTTCCGCCAATACTATAGGTACCTTCTTTGGAATAGAACCCACTACAAACAATATTTTCGTCTGTATCAATACTAATTTGCATGTCTGTGATAAAGTGGTCTTCAATTGTTATGGGGTATTCTTTAAACTCTGTACCATTATTGCTGTATTTTAATATTCTATAGACAAAACTGGGGCGACCTTCTTTGCGGGCTTTTCTAGCTTCTTTCTTTTCGTCATATAGTTTGCCTACAATATAGGTATTGCCACTATTATCAACAGTGTAGGACATAACGGAGAATAGCTCATCAGAATAAGGGAGTTCAATTTGTTTGTGCCAAAGCTCTTTGAAATTATTGTCAAAGACACGGAATCCAAATTTTTCTTTTCCTTTTCTCTCATAGGGTTGGTTATAAGCAATCAATATTTTAGATCTATTCTTAGAGATTTCGTACCAAAAGCTGCCAGCATTAAAATTTTTGAATCCATTGTAGTCAATTTCTCCAATTTGTTTGCTACCAGCTTGTGGTTGGAGAGTTTTCTTATCTATACTTTGAACAAAAAAACTATGCTTTTTAATATTTTTTTGTTTGAGAGAAGAGAGGATGTATAGGTTTTGATTAATCGAAACGATGTACTCCCAGTTTAACTTATTTTCTAAGTTTACTTCTGCTTCTTTTGTCTTATTCATCTCCAAATCGTAATGTTCGAGATAATATTTATACTTCAGCATGACTGGTTTTTTTCGGACAACATACATCCCTGAAGGATCATATCCTACAATATCACTGACAGTGGTGCGTGGTTTTTCGTTGTGTTCTTTTCCATAGGTAATTTGGACTTTTTCAGAACGAGTTTGAGCTGGAGCTAAATAAGCTAAACCTAATAATAGAGTTATTAAGGTGTATTTCATCATGGAGGAGATTTTAATAAATGAATTAGTTGGTTAAATCAGAAAGAGCGTGTATGAGATTTGAAATTTGCTCTTCTGTATTGTGTAAATGTAAGCAAATACGAAGCCGTTCTGTGCCTACTGCCACAGTAGGAGAGCGTATTGGGCGAATATCAAAGCCTAATCTTTGTAATTGAGTGGCAACATAAACGACTTGGTCGTTCCCTTTGATCTGAATGGTTTGTATTGGACTATCGCTAGGAATATGATAGGGGTGGAGTGCTATCGGGAGTGTTTTTTTGAAAAATGTTATTTTATTTTGAATGGCCTCAATCAATGCGGCTCCTTGTTGCTGCAAATACGCATAGTTTTTGAGAGTAGTCAATACACTATGAGGGCTTAGGGCAGTGGTGTAGATCAATGGTCGTGCAAAATTGGTCAAATACTCTTTGAGTAGCGTACTGCCTACTACAGCAGCTCCATGACTTCCGATAGCTTTCCCGAAGGTATGTACTCTAGCAAAAACTTTATTTTGAATGCCTAATTGTACACACAAACCACCACCATAGAGACCAAAAGCACCCGTACTATGAGCTTCATCTACGATGAGATGAGCCTTATGTTTTTCACAGATTTTTTGGATTGCTAAAAGAGGAGCTGCATCACCATCCATGGAGTAGATAGATTCTACCATTACAAATACATTCTGGGAGGGGTGCTGTAGTAGTAATTCCGCTAGAACATTGGTGTCATTGTGAGGGAAAGGGATGGCTGTTGCTTTGCTAAGATGAAGTCCATCATGTATACTAGCGTGAACCAGATTATCATAGAATATAAGGTCACTTTTTCTCGGAATAGCAGTGAGTAAACTTAGATTGGCGTTGTAGCCACTATTAAAAACCAATGCAGCTTCCGCCTGATGTGTATAGGCGAGTTGTTGCTCTAATTGGGATAGCAATGGATAGTGACCACTTAATAGACGAGAGCCAGTCGAACCTAAAGCGAGTGTCTTGCTTTCTTGATGAATACTTTCCTTTAATGTTGAGTTACGAGCTAAACTAAGGTAATCATTAGAACTAAAGTCTTCCAAATGACTTAAATCTGAGAATTGACGAAAAGCCGCTTGTTTTTTTCGTCTGTCTAATAATGCCTGCATTCTTTTCATCAATTGGCTCATAGAATTAAAATACTTTTGTTAGGTGCTCTGTAGAGCTGATACAATTTGTATCTTTATTTTATGAAGTTGTTTGAAGTTTATATTCATGCCTACAAACAGAACCACTAAACAACTTCTATATTTGAAAATATTCTACAGGGATAAACACGTTCTAATCTCTAATAATGATTTATTTCTAGTTGAGAACCGTGTCATTCTGCCAATATTATAGTCTAATTAGTGGTGTTGCAATACGACACTGATTATTAGGTAATAGAAAAATAGAAAAAATGTATAAAATTTATATTGAAGAGGTGCCAGTATTGTTAGTGCAAAATATAACGGATATAGAGATTACTGCTGAAACAAAAGTACTACATTATCCTCAGGATAAAAAGATGTTTTTGACAGAAATTGAACAATTGGAAGAGAATAAAATAGCCTATCAACAGTTGGTCGTAGTAGCAAAAGAGGGAAAACTCAAAAAGCTAAAGAAAAAATTCTTTAAACCTTATAAGGTAGTAAAAGCTGGAGGAGGGGTTGTTTTTAATGCTAAGGATGAAATTCTAGCTATTTTTAGAAGAGGACATTGGGATCTACCAAAAGGTAAACGAGAGAAAGGAGAATCAATGGCAACAACAGCTATACGAGAGGTCCAAGAGGAAACAGGTATTGAGAATATCGTGCTTGGAGATTTGATTATGGAAACTTTTCACACCTTTTATAATCGTAAAGGAAAACGCTGCATCAAACGATCGTATTGGTATAGAATGGAAACAGAAGATGTCGAATTAAGCCCACAATTGGAAGAGGATATTGAACAGGCAGTTTGGATCGACAAAGAAACACTTCTGGGAAAAAGACCTATTTATAAAAACATAGTCGATGTACTGAATCAATTATAAGTAATTTCCAAACACTATAGCTCCTTTTGAGTTTTATGCTTTATAGGTATGAAATTTAAAAGGAGTTTTATTTTTGAGTCTGCCTAACTCAAATATCAAAACTTCTAACATAGAATCTCACTTTTCCATGAATAGTAGTCTGTTTCTTTTTGAAATTTACGAATGTCTGGAGATGAAAATAGGCAATAAGTATTTGGTGAAAGAGTTTAATACACTGTAGCCTAAATTCTCTGTAAAAATATTCGCTTACTTATGTTACAGTGTATTTAATATTGTAATTTGAAGGTACATTTACAACTTCAATAGAGTTCATTACGAATTTACTTGTAGTCACCTCTAATTATCACTCAAAAAATAAACCAATGGAAGTTAATAAAAAAGAAGGTAAGATTCTGAATGAAGCGATTAAAGAATGGGAGCGTAGGAAGCTGATTTCTTCAGAAGAAGCAGAACGGTTGTCTCGTAGTTTTACTGTTATTAATTTTGATTGGGGACTATTGGCAAAGTATTCTTTTTGGATTGCTATTGTCTGTGCTGTTATTGCTTTCCTTTCGCTAGTAGTAGATGATGTATTCATAGGCTTAGTAGAGTTGATTGTGAGTACAGATTTGGGGGCGATTATTTTCTTCTCAGGAATAGCTTCTGTATTTTATTATTGGGGTAGTTTAAGACGAAAGACTCGTCCAGAGAAAATATTTAGTAATGAAACCATTCTGTTTGCAGGTGCTTTTTTTACGGCTGTAGCTATTGGATTTGTAGGCAATGCTTTTGATTCAGGAAGTGGACATTTTTCTATATTATTCTTTTTGGCAACACTGATCTATATACCTTTAGCAGTACACTTTAGATCTTTGATGATTTGGGTTTTAGCAATGGCAAGCCTCTCCTTTTGGTTTGGAGCCGAAACTGCTTATTGGAGCGACTGGGATGAGTATTTCTTAGGTTTAAGTTTTCCAGTCCGATATGTCATTTGGGGTGGTTTATTGACAGCTGTTAGTGTTCTTCTGTCAAAACAAGAGAAATTAGCTCTTTTTGCTCCTGCTACATTGGTTATAGGATTATGGCAGTCTTTTTGGGCGTTATGGGTCTTGTCATTGAGTTTTTGGTTCATGCGTACGGAGTGGGCATTTTCGTTGGCTTGGATGATTGTGCTTATTATAGCATCAGTAGCAACCATTATACAAGGGATTAAACGAGAAGACACGATACTAAAAGCAACAGGTTTCTTCTTTTTCTTTTGGAATATCTATACGAAGTTTTTTGAATATTTATGGGATGAGGTGCATGTAGCTATTCTTTTTTCAATATTAGCTTTATCTTTTTGGTTAATTGGATCTAGGGCAGAGGAATTGTGGAGTGGGAAATTTATTAAGGGGAATGATGATTTACTAGATGAATTGATGGATTAGGTTACTTTGGTTGGGTAGCGGCCAATAGAGGGAGAAATTTTTGTTGAATTGTTGAATGGTCAATAGTGAGTGGTTAGTTTGTTGAATTGTTTGTTGTTGAATGGTTGATTTGCCAATTTTGAGTGGTCAGTTTTTGTTGAATTAAAATAAGTCTTCAAAATCTTGCTACTTATTACAAAATAACTATCTACCAACATGAAAAGTCTAACTTCTAAATAATCATCCATACACTTCAAAAGTCATACTACCTGCTACTTAATACTTACTACAAAATAACATTCCACTACATCAGAATCTTACTACAAAATAACATTCCACGAACTTCAGAAAAATGGCAACTATCTTTTTATCAACAGGAACCAATTTAGGTGATAGAGAAGGACACTTGCGTAAGGCAAATGAACAGATTTCAAATAGGATTGGGCATATCGAAAGAATATCAGGAGTATACGAAACAGCAGCATGGGGAGGAGCAACTACATTAGCCTTTTTGAATCAAGTACTGAAGGTAGAAACGAATTTAGAACCTCAGGAAGTATTGCAGGAGTGTTTAGCTATTGAGCACGAAATGGGAAGAGTGCGTAAAGAACGTTGGGGAGAACGAAATATTGATATTGATCTCTTATTTTATGAGAATGCAATTATAGAACAACCACAACTCATTGTCCCACATCCTAGACTGCACGAAAGAAATTTTGTATTATTGCCCCTCCATGAGATTTGTCCCAATTGGAAACATCCCATTTTGAATAAAAATATAGCAGAATTGATGGCTGACTGTAGCGATTCATTAGCTGCTAAAATCATAGCAAAACCATGAATATTCCTAACGGAAACTACATTGTAATAGAAGGAAATATAGGAGCGGGAAAAACCTCGCTTAGCAAAAAACTATCTAAAGATTTAGACGCAAGATTGATACTGGAAGAATTTTCAGACAATCCATTTTTGCCCCTTTTTTATAAAAATCCAGAACGATATGCTTTTCCTGTGGAGTTGTTTTTTATGACAGAACGACACAAACAATTACAAGAATTATTGTTGGAAGGAAACCTATTTCAAGAATATGTTGTCTCGGATTATATTTTTTCTAAAACCTTGTTATTTGCTGGACAGAATTTGGAAGATGAAGAGTTGAGATTGTTCCAGAAATTATTTCATACGCTCAATGCTTCGTTTCCTAAACCACATTTATTGGTTTATATTCATCGAACCGTACCGCATGTTATGAAAAATATTAAAAAGAGAGGTCGTAGTTATGAATCAGATATAGCACCTAGCTATTTACAAAAAATACAAACGGCTTACTTTGAATTTTTTCGAATGGTCGAACACGAGCTGCCTATTTTGGTTATAGAAGCAGATGAACTGGATTTTATGACCAATGAAGCAGATTATCAGACGATTATTCAACAGATTAGTAAACCCTATCCAGTAGGACTACATTACTGGAAAGCTGAAGAGCAAAAAACAACTTAAAAAATGGCATTCAAGGTATATACAAAAACAGGCGATAAAGGAAAAACTTCGTTGTTCGGAGGAGCAAGAGTACCCAAGCATCATGTCCGTATAGAGTCTTATGGTACTGTAGATGAACTAAATTCCTACATTGGACTGATAAGGGATTCCAGTGACTTGGAGCAACCAAGAGCCATACTCAAAGAAATTCAAGACAGATTATTTACTTTGGGAGCTATACTAGCAACTGATCCTAGCAAGGACAAATCAAAATTGCAGACGCCAGACTTACACGAATCAGATGTACTCTACTTGGAGGATAGTATTGATCAAATGGAAGAAGAGTTGGAGCCACTAAAGTATTTTGTATTACCTGGAGGACACCCAACAGTATCTTTTTGTCATATTGCTCGATGTGTATGCCGAAGAGCAGAGCGATTGACAGTAGCATTGAGCGAAGAGGCAGAAGTATTGCCTTTGGTCATACAGTATTTGAATCGTTTATCGGATTATTTATTTGTATTGAGTCGTTATTTGGCAAAAAAATTAGATGCCGAAGAAGTCAAATGGATTCCTAGGAAAAAATAGGGCACTTTTTATGCTTTTAAGGTAATATTTACAAAATAATATTTTTATTTTAACATAATGTATATGACATTGCCCAATAATATACGTTTTATATAAGGTGTATATTTTACTACTACTATCAACATCTTGTAACACTACCTTAAGTATGAATAAATTATATCTACTATTTTTATTATTTTCTCTGGCTGGATGGAATACTTTAGTAGCCCAACCAGGAGCAAGTGCCTCAATGAAATCAGCAAAAGAGTTGATTCAAGATGCTGAAATTTATGTCAATCAGCTGAGATACAAAGCGGCAAAGGGAGCGATAGTACAGGCTCTTAAGCAAAAGAAAGACTATCCGATTGCTCTGCGAATGCTGGGACTGGTCAATACAAAACTTAATCAACATCAGGAGGCAGTAGCAGCTTACGAACAATTGATTAAGTTAGAGCCAGGATTGTCAAAAGCAGCTTATTTTGAATGTGGCGAAGCTTACATGAAAATCTATGAGTATGAGAAAGCACTGAATTTTTTCTATTTGTATCAGAATGCAGAGACACAAGATTATAAAGCAGATGAGAAAACAGCTATGATTGCTTATGATATGTATCTAGAACGAAATATTAATAGTTGTAAATTTGCTCGTTCTGTAGATATTAATGAATATCATCCATCGGCTGAAAATTTAGGGAAGGCGATCAATTCACCAGCCGATGAGTATTTGCCTGCTTTGACTGGAGATGGACAGTGGTTGGTCTTCACATCTAATATGAATAATGAAAATATACTGGTGTCCAAAAAAAATGAAGCAAAAGAATGGACTACAGGTCGCTCTATTGGTAATATTATCAATACCCCATTCAATGAAGCGATGGCAAAAATAACGGTTTGTGGACGAACTGTTTATTTCTCGGCCTGTGCTTGGGAAAATGTACAAGGAGGTTGTGATGTTTACGAAGCGGATTTTGATACCGAAATTAGTACTTTCGGTGTAGTAGATGAGGTAAGACCTACTAAAGGAATTAATAGTAAAAAATGGGATTCTCAACCAGCCATTAGTTGTGATGCAAAGACCATGTTTTTTGCTTCTAATAGAGAAGGTGGACAGGGAGGAACAGATATTTGGATGAGTACTCTGGGAGCAGACGGTATATGGGATCCACCGACTAATTTGGGACCTTCTATCAATACAGCAGGCGATGAAGAGGCTCCATATATAGCTCCTGATGGAATTACGTTATATTTTTCGTCGGATGGACATCCAGGTTTTGGAGAAGCAGATATTTTTAGAACAATATTAGGTATAGATGGGACATGGGCTCCACCTCAAAATATAGGTATGTCTATTAATACTCCTTTTCGGGAAGCTGGAATCACGATCACACCAGATGGAGAGTATGCTTATTTTGCGTCTTCTGTTGACAGTGGCTATGGAGGGTTGGATATTTACAAAATTGGCATTCATAGAGCAATTGCTCCACAAGAAAACCATATTATGATAGATGCCTATATTTATGATGCGACAACAAAAGAACCAATAGAAGGAATTGAGGTGAAAATAGGAAAGGCTAGGGGAGTTAAAAAAGAACTGAAAACGGATAAAAATGGACGTTTCTTTGCCTGTATGCCCAATGATGCTTCTTATTCCTATATTTTGAATAAAGAGGGGTATCAGATGTTTGTTGGAGCAGATTACTTTAAACGAGAAGATGAAGAAGGCAACAAACGATTAGAAATATTTATGCTACCTTCTGCTTCGTCAGCTCCTGCAATAGCAGCTCCTCGAAAAAGAGTTCGTAAAAACCTATCGGTTTATTACGATTCGGGAGAATATGATATGTCTGAATTGCAAAAAGAACAGGTAGAGCGAATGATTCAGCAGTTTGAAGACAAGGAAAAAATTTATGTGCAAGTAACAGGCTATGCAGATGATGTAGGTGATGTGGCATTTAATAAGGCTTTGTCCGAAGAAAGAGCCAAATTAGTGGCTAATTTTATAAAGGCTAATGGATTGTCTGAGAGCCAAGTCAAGTATACAGGGGGAGGAGTGGTAGAAGGAGATATTGCTAGACATCAGAAAAGATGTGTGAAGATTATTATTAATGATAATAATTAAGAGCATGTCTAAAGGTTTAGGTGTTGCAGGTGATCTGCTATTTATTATTATGAAGTTGTTTAAAAATGATTTGTTTTGATTTTAAGAAGAATTAAACTAAAAGCAAGGTAATGTAAAGAAGCCCAAGTATCAATTCTAGTTTCAAAGCGTATGATCAAAGCCTTATAAGCATCAATCCACGCATTAGTTCGCTCCACCACAAATCGATTTTTGTAGAGCACGGGGTCAAATAAGTAGTTTCTATCGGCATTTTTGGCATTTCGTTTATTGAAATCAATATTAGCTATAATATCATTTTGATAACAGAATTTTCTAAAATCATGACTATCAAATCCTGCATCTGCATTCAGAAAAAGGTCCTTGGTGTTAATATTAGCGGCTTGACAATCTTTTATAATTTCAGAAAATCTAGCTTCTATTTGAAACAAATCATTTTGATTTCGTCCTTGAGGTTGTGACATGGCTAATGGAATTCCTTTTCTATCTGTCAAAAATAGTGCATTCGTTGTTTTAGCTTTCTTTCTTCCTTGATAAGCCACTG